>PLIU01000103.1:0-29310 GCA_003140095.1 Verrucomicrobiales bacterium
TCGCGCGCGATCAATTCGGAGGAAATCCGCTTCTGCGCGCCATGCGTTTCAATGGCGCCGTCCAGGGAGCGCAAGGCGACGATGCCGCCGCCGCCGCTGACTTGAAGGTCGATGGCGGCACTGCGGACCAACACCGTGATGACGCGGTGGGTGTCGGCGGCGGCAGGTTGCACCGCGCCGATGCCCAGCCCAAAAGTGACCGGCTTGAGTTTGGCGGCGCGCAGGACCCGCTCCAGGGTGTTGAGATTGTTGCGCGGCACGGCCATCAAGGTGGCGTACTGCTCGTTAGGGGCGGCCTGGAAAAGCGAATGGACAATGAAAAGCGCCTCCGGGCCGGAGTGAAAACCGCGTTCAGCCTCCAGTAGCAGGAAGCCAGCGCGATCGGCCTCCGTCAAATCCGGGATCTTGGTTTGCAAGGTCAGCAGCCAGCTTGTCGGCAGGCAGACGGCGCAACGCCGCTCGCGAATCCCGGCGGCGTCCAGAGCATTGCGGATTTCCCGCCCGGCCAATTCCGGATCGTCGGTCAGGGGCGAGAGCGCCAAAGACGTGGAAACCGTCTGGCGCACTTGCAGCGTGCCATTGGCGCGCCTCAAGACAACGGCCTCCAGCCGGTTGCCGTCCAAGGCCAGACCCAGGACGGAGCCGGCGCGTTTAGGTTTGAAAAATTCGATCATTTTGTTTTTTGAGCTATCAACTGGTCGTGCAGTGTTTTCCCCAAGGGCCAACCGAGATACGTCAAGTCCTGGCGATAGACAACCAGCGGTGTGCCGCTGCTGCAATCAAAAACAAAGCGCACGCGCCGAAAGCCGCGGTTATTGTGGCCCACGGCGACAACATCTGCCGCGAACTGAAAGGAAAAAGCCGTGACGTAAGGGCCGGCCGCTTCGAGTTCGGCCTGATTGTTTTGCAAGGCGGTGACGAGCCATGAGATGGAAGGGATTTGCGGCGGATTGGATTGCCGGTAGGCCAGCACTTGCGGGGCAAGGTTGCTGCCGATGCCGGGAACGCAAGCCAGCGCTGTGGCGCTGGCCGTATCGATGTTGATCAAGCCTGTGAGGGAGGGGTTCATTATATACGGTTCGATTTGCTGAAAATCGCTCTCGGACATGCCGCTGCGGACGTAGAAATCCAGCACGCTGGTCGGTGCGGCGGCAGCCGCTGCCGTGCCGGTGGTAGTGGCAGTCGAACCGCGACCGCCGGCCGCCCCTGTCCCAGCCCCCGTTCCCGTTCCGGTTCCGGTTCCGGTTCCTGAAATGCCAAACGGCGTAAGATATTGGGTCAGGTTGGGGAAATTTGTCTGAATCAACGCCTGCAAGCCCGTCGTGTTGGCCACAGACACGCGCGTGGCGCCGTTGGTGCCGATGGCCGAGTCATGGCTCCAAGTAGTGACGTATTCGAATAAGCCGGGGTCCAGGATGCCGTCCTGATTGTCGTAAGGCGGGAGTTTCATACCGTCGTTTTCGTTCGGGTCCAGGGCGCCGTTGAGATTGATGTCTTCTCCGTAAAGGAGGTCCANNGTCATTTGCGGCAGGTTCTGGAAGTTGGTCGCCGCAGTGTAATTGAGATTGACCTTGGCGGCCTCGTCCACCAACCCCCAAAACGGCGTGTCGGACTGGAGGGACGATTGCAGGTCATTGGTATCCCGGCCAATAAGCCAGAACTTGGCATCACCGACTTTTACCGACTGAGCCTTGAAATTAGCCGCCGAGGGAATGACCATCATGTTGATGCGATTGGCCAGAACATTGCTGACGTAGAGCGCGGCCCCTTCAATGGCCTGGCCGGCCTCGAGGTTGGCGGCCCGGTTGTCGGCCGCCTTCAAGTCCATCAACATGGCATGTGCAAAATAGAGTGTGATACTGACCAGCCCAAAGGCCACCCACATAACGATGATCAACACCGAGGCTTGGCACGAATCCATTTTGGCGGGGCGCGTGTTCATTGCAGTGGCGTGATGGTGTTGGTGCTCAAGAGCACATCGATGGGCACGACCAATTCCAGCGGCTTGTTTTGTGTTAGAGCACCCGGGGTTGGAGCCATCTTAATTTGCACCTTGATGGCCAGCGGCAGATTGGTCTGCTGGGTCGTGTCCCAAGTCTGGTCCCATTGCGTGCCGTCGTAATAGAAAAAGATCAGCGACTGAACCCCGCTGAGAATGGCGTGCTGTTCTTCGGGCTGCGTTGGCGGCGAGATCGGTAGCAGATTGCGCGTCACGGCGCGAATGAGGTCCATGCCCGGCCCGCGCACGCCGTTGGTGGGCGCGGAGAGCACGTAATCGATTTTTTGCCCGCAATTCCAGGGCTTCACGCCGTCCAACTCGCCGCCGGAGGTGTAAAAGTCGGGGCCGACCTGGTTGGGCAGGGCGTTGGTGGGATTGGTGGTTTGAAATGGGCCAAAGAAGACGCCATTGGTATTGGTCGAGCCGACGAGGTTGGAAAGATCCTGCTCCATGATGCTCAGGGCCTGCTCGACCGGCAGGCTGGCTTCCAGGGAATTGACCGCGGTGTTGCGCAGCCGCAAGGCGGTGAAAAACACGCCGTTGATGGCGACCAGAATGATGCACATAATCGAGATGGCCAGCATCAATTCGATCAACGTAAACGCGCGGGGCGATGACAACCTGCTTTGGAGGGGCGGGTACATCAGTAAAGAGCTTGAGATGTAGTAGTGAGCTGCTGTGGTGGCGCCACCAGCGTGCTCATGTGGACGTCGTAGTTCTTGCCTTGGGCCTGGAAGCTGACCGTGACCGTGGCCACGGTCATTTGGCTGAGGGAGTCCTCGGTCCACGATTGGCTCTTGACCGCCCACTTGTAACTCAAGCCGTGCTCCTGCACGACGCCGGTCTGGCCGGTGTTCTGCAACTGAGCGGTCACTTTGAGTTCGTTGAGAACCTTGTTGCCGATGCGGGCGGCGATCATTTTGCGTTGGCCGACTTCGCCGGCCATGCTGGCGATGTGCAATCCTTGCAAGGCCACCGGTACAACGATGGCCATCAACAACAACGCCGCCAGCACCTCGGCCAGCGTGAAGCCGGAGCGCCGGCGTTTAGCGGCCGTAAGGTGGTCCACGTTTAATGTCATATTCCAAATGGCTCGGCGCTTCCGCGATCCAGATCTGTCCGCCCGTGCCCTGGCGCAGATACACGTTCTGCGGGCTGGCGTCGCTGATAAAGCCGTCGGGCTGGAACCGGATTTTGGTCATCACGCCGGAATGCGCCGTAGTCTGCGACCAGAAATTGGAATGGGTCAGCACCGAAGAGGATGCCGATAGCACAATCTGCACGGTGGAATCCAGGCGGTACTGCTCCGGCTTGGTCTGCGTTTCGGTGTAACCCGACAAGGCCTCCAGCCCGTAGGAGCCGGCCTTGGGGTTGACCCAGAGTTCAACCGGGACGCCTTCGTTGATGGCGCGGCTTTGCCCGTAGCGCGTCAACGCCAGAAACCGCAACGCCTCGTTGTCAAGATTGCGCCCCCGGAAGAATCCCTTCAAGGAAGGGAAAACCATGCTGATTATGATCACCATGATCGTCATGACCAGAATCAGTTCGACCAGAGTGAAGGCGGCGCGGCTCCGGGTTTTACTTCCTGACGGTCCAATTTCCATAGATGGTGCCGTCAGGGCCAGTGGCGTAAAGATCGTAGCCGGAGGGGTTGTGGCGACCGGGGCACTCATAGATATAAGGTTTGCCCCAAGGATCCGAGATGATGTCCTTCTCCATGTATGGCCCGTGCCAACTGATGGCGTCGCGCGGCTTGACCATCAACGCCTGCAACCCTTCCCGTCCGCGAGGATAGTTGCCGTTATCGACTTCGTAAGCGCCCAGCGCAGTTCCTAGGTTTGCGATCTGGGTCTGTGCCGCCGTGACACGGGCGCGTTCGGTATTGCCGGTCATCTTGGGCAAGACAATGCTGGCCAGAATGGCCAGAATCGTTAGAACCAGGAGCATTTCGACGAGCGTGAACGCGCCTTGATCCCGGCGCGTGGGGCGATTTGATGTGCGAGAGGTGATTCTCATAGCGGTCCTTTCTTTTTATTTGATGTAGTCTTGCATGGCAAAGATCGGGTAGATCATGCCGATAAAAATCGTTCCGATAAACGCGGCGATGAAAAAGAGCATCAACGGCTCCAGCAGCGCCACCGCCATTTTCAGGTTCCGGTCCAAGTCCCCTTCGGTGACCCCGGCGATGCGGACCAATTCCTGGTCGAGCTTGCCGCTTTCCTCGCCGACGGAAATCATTTCCAAGACCGAGCCGGGGAAAAGCGTCTTGCAATCGGAGAGGCTGGCGCCCAGTTGCGCGCCTTCCTTGACCCGATCGATGGAATTGGAAACGGCATCGACCAGAATCTGGTTGCCGATGGAGCGGCGGGCAACATTGAGCGCCTGCACCAACGGCACGCCCGCGTTGAGCAAAGTGCCCAGCATCCGGCAAAAACGGGCCATGGCAAATTGGCTCAAGAGCGGCCCCAAGACCGGCGCGCGAATAATGAATCCTTCCCAAGTGCGCCGGCCGCGTTCGGAGGTGATCCAATTGCGCACCAGGAAACCGGCGACCCCAAGACCGATGGCCATGTACAACCCGTAGGTCCGAATCCAGTAACTGATGTTGACGATGATGCGCGTCAAAAGCGGCAATTGCCCGCCAAAACTGTCGAACATCTTCTGGAATTTTGGGATGAACACGGTCATCAGGACGACCAACACGCCGATGGCCAGCAGCAGCAGGATGGCCGGATAGAGCATCGCCGCCGAAACCTTGGATTTGAGGTCCTTTTCCCGCGCCTGGAAATCGGCGATTTGCGCGAGCACCAAGTCCAGAAACCCGCCTGTCTCGCCCGCCGACACCATCGCCACATAAACGCGGGGAAAGGTTTCGGGCATGGTGGCCATGGAATCGGCCAGCGAAACGCCTTCGACGACCGAGTCGTAGATGGCCTTCCACTTGGCGGCGGCGCCGGGATTGGACGACTCCTTGCACAGGATGACCAGCGCGCGGCTCAAAGGCACGCCCGCCGCCAGCAGACTGGAGAGGAGCCGGGTGAAACTTTCCAACATGCGCGGGGTGACGCGCTTGGACTGAAATTTGAAATTAAGCCCCCCGGCGGCTGCCGCACTCCCGCCGTTTTTCCCCGGGCCGGCAGCGGCGGATCTTTCGGCGAGGCTGATGGGACGCAGTCCCCTTTCTTCCATCTGGCGAAAGGCTTCCTGGCGACCGCCGGCCTCCAATTGGCCTTCAGCGGCTTTGCCGTCTGATTGCAGCGCTTTGTATTGAAACACGGGCATAAACCATACAGGTGAACTAAGCGACTTTGGCTGTCTTTTCAACGACGAATTCGGTTTCGGCCTGAGCGTGGCCGTTCTTGCCGCTGCCCAATGTTTGGTCCTTGGCGACGCGCATGACTTCCTCCGGCGTGGTGATGCCCATGCCGATCAGGCGCCAGCCGTCGTCGCTAAGGCTGTGCATGCCGTTGCGCACAGCGACTTCGCGCATTTCGCCGCTGGAAGAATTCTTCAAAACCATCTGGCGGATTTCATTGGTCAGGTCCATCCATTCAAAAATGCCGTGCCGCCCATGATAACCTGTGTTGCGGCAAGCCTGGCAGCCCACGCCGCGGTACACTTTGACGCCCGGCGCAATGCCAACCTGCTCCTTGAGCGCGGCGGTGGTCGGCGAAATGTCCTCCGTTTTGCATTCCGGGCACAAAACGCGCACGAGCCGTTGCGCCAGCACCGCTTCCAGTGACGAGGCCACCAGGTACGGCTCGACGTTCATATCGACGAGGCGCGTCAAGGCGCCGGGGGCGTCGTTGGTGTGGAGGGTGGAGAATACCAAGTGCCCGGTCAGCGAGGCCTGCACGGCGATCTGGGCCGTTTCCTGGTCGCGAATTTCGCCGATGAGGATCACGTCTGGATCGTGGCGCAAAATGGAGCGCAAGCCGCGGGCAAAAGTCAGCCCCGCCTTCTCGGAAACCTGAATCTGGTTGATGCCGCGCATCTGATATTCAATGGGGTCTTCAATCGTGATGATTTTGCGCACGTCGTCGTTGATGGCAGCCAGGGCGGTGTAAAGGGTCGAGGTCTTGCCGCTGCCGGTCGGGCCGGTGACGAGTATAATACCGTGCGGCAACTCCAGCACGTGATTAAAAGACTTCAGAATTTCGGGCGCCATGCCCAATTGTTCCATGCCCAGCAAGGTCGCCTTTTGCCGCAGCAAGCGCATGACCACCGCTTCGCCGTGGAGCATCGGGATGATCGAGACGCGGATATCGACTTCGTTGTTGGCCAGGCGGATTTTGATGCGGCCGTCCTGCGGCAGGCGTTTTTCGGCGATGTTCAAATGGCTCAAAATCTTGACGCGGGAAACGATGGCCGGCTGAAATCGCTTGATTTGCGCCGGTACTGGAATTTCCTGTAGCACGCCGTCAATGCGGTAGCGGATGCGCAACTGATCTTCAAACGGCTCCAAATGAATGTCCGAAGCGCGCAGCTCGATGGCGTCGGTGAGGACCTGGTTGACAAATTTGATGATCGAAGCGTCCTCGGCGGCGTTTTCCAGGTTGGAGTCCCCTTCGCCGGTTTCATCGACCACCTGCAGAGGCGCGACGTCGTCCAAAGTATCGATGGTATCGGCGCCGACGCCCAGNNNTTCCTCCTTGAGCAGCACGCGCGCCGGGAAGAGCGAAAGCAACTCGCGATCCGGCTCGACGTTTTCGAGCGTGGTGTAACCCAAGCCATATTCCTTGGCCAGCCAGCGCAGGACATCATCCTCGGATTGGAGGGGCTTTTGCGCTCCGGAATGGACTTGTTGAGTGAGGATGGAGGCGTCGGTGGCGGAGAGTTGCCGGGCGGCAACCATCTGGTCGAGCAACTGTGTGGCCGGATTGTCTGCTGTTTTTATTTCGTTCATAACTTCTGTTACCTGTAGCGGTGCGGTGAAACACCGCTACAGAACAATAGACGCCGCAAAGGGCGAATTTATTACAAAAGACCGCGCAATGTGGCGATGGCTTCCTGACGAGGAGTCAACACCGCGCGCAAATCTTCCTGGGCTGCCACCAAGGCGGCCTCTTTAGTTTTGGCTTCGTCCTGCACAACTTTGAGCTTGGTCTTGATCTCTGCGGTTGGGGCTTTGTCCTCCACGGCCTTCTGCAAGGCTGTGACCGCTGCGCTGGGCTCGCCAAACGGGCCACCACCGCCGCGCTGACGGCGCTGTTGCCCGGTATTATTGCCTTGATCGTCGCCGTTGCCACCACCGCCGCGCTGACGGTTTCGGCCTCCCCTGTTACCAAAGCCGCGCATCGTGCTGGCCATGACCTCGCCACGGGCGTCAATGACTTTGCTGACTTTGGGTTCGATGGCGGTCCATTCCGCGTCGTCCTTGATTTCCATCGCATCTTTCAGATCATCGATCATCCGCTGTTTGAACTGGGCAGGATCGAAGTTTCCGCCGCCGCCTCCACGCCCTTGGGCAACGAGCGTATTGCTCCCCAAAGTGAGGATAACCGCACAGCCTCCGGCTATCAGAGCTTTCTTTAATGTATTTATCATAATGTTACTTGAGTTTAGGTTAACCTAATCGCAGACGCTTAATTGCATCCCGAATTGTTGACGTCAGCAATATGAAAGCAATTGCCGGGCCAACAACGTAAGCGGTTGATCTACAACGTGTCAAGAGGATATGCCTAGTGGAAATCCCCAGTTTACACGCGCAGATGTTGCGCAGACCTGCGCAAGAGTTGCGCGGCAACGCCTGGGCCAAAGAATCTAAACAGAAGTTTAGCGAAGTTAACAAAAGGTGAAGGAAAAAGAGAAAACCATCGAAGCCGGGAAGATGCCATTTTTTGCTTGTCAAAGTCGATCGAAACGGCGACCTTCAGCCTAAACGTATGCCCGCGAAAACGAATGCCAAACGAGACAGCCGCGTGGACGCGTATATTTCCAGCGCACCCGATTTTGCCAAGCCGATCCTTAACCACCTGCGCGAGCTTGTCCACACCGCCTGCCCGGAGGTGGAGGAAACCATGAAATGGAGCCGGCCGCATTTCCTGCGCCATGGGCTGCTCTGCGGCATGTCGGCCTTCAGGCATCACTGTGCTTTCGGGTTTTGGATGGGTGAAATGGTTCTCCGCGCGGTGGGAAAAGGGGACAACGAGAAGAATGGCATGGGGCACTTCGGACGCATCACTTCGCTGGGGGATCTGCCGGGCGACAAAGAGTTGCTGGCGTTCATCAGGAGAGCCGTCGAGCTTAATGAGAGCGGAGCCAAACGCCCCGTCGGCCAGCGGCCAGCGGGAAACCGCGAATTGATCATTCCCGGCTGTGTCACCGCCGCGCTGAAGCAGAACAAGAGGGCGCAGGCCGCTTTTGAGGCGTTCAGCTACAGTCATAAGAAGGAGTATGTGGAATGGATCACCGAGGCCAAGCGCGAGGAAACCCGCCAGAAACGAATCGAAACCATGCTGACTTGGCTGGCCGAAGGCAAATCCAGGAATTGGAAATACACCAGTTGTTGAAGGGCCGAGCCAAAATTGGCGCCAAATGAATTTGGGAGCCATGATGCTTGTGTTGTAAAATACTTGCTATAAACAATTTAGAGTAATTCTAATTCATCTATTATACTTGCATAAGTATGAATTATTTAAGAGCAATCGACAAGCTTAAAAAAAACTTGTTTTTTCCCATTGACGCCGCATAATGCTCGTGATATTAAGAACGTGTAACGATTAGGTCACGGATTAGACCAAAAGCTGGGCTTCCGAATCAGTTGCTGTGTAGATGGGCTCAAACAGCGAGAGAATGCCGGGCGTAAGCATACCCGGCATATTTGCGGTTTGTGTGAACAAGAGTTGGACGAACCATGTGGATGTGGGAGAATGTAACACGGACGTCCGGAAGGTACGGTTGCGGGCTTGAATGGAGCGGTATCAATTATGAGCCATTACCGCAAGTTCAAGAAGCGCCGTACGACCGAGTAGTCCCTGCCGCGGACAAGAGATTGCTCCGCAAAAGCCAAGGTGTCTCCATCTCCAGACTGATAGATGTCGCTATTGGTGCCGTTCCTGGCGCAAATCCAAAGAAACAACCGGGTGTGAAGCTGGGTTCATTCGGGGAGTCCGAAACGAGCCAAGAATGTTCCTATTCCGTATGAAAACTATCAAGAGCCAAATGAATCAGACCTTACCACGCCGAAGCCGCGGGTTCACGTTGATTGAACTGCTGGTCGTGATCGCCATCATCGCCATATTGGCGGCACTGCTGCTGCCTGCGTTGCAGAGCGCGAAGTCGCAAAGCATGGGCATCAAGTGCATGAGCAACATGAGGCAAATGTGCCTCGGTTGGCGAATGTATGCGCAGGATAACAGGGAGTTCGTTGTCTTGTCCAGTATGGACCCCGGCAGGGATCCCTTAAACAAATATGTTTGGACGACGAATGAGGAGGATTTTTCGCCCAATGCTTACAACTATGATCCGGTTGCGGCGGGCATCACGACGGGACCGCTCTATCCTTACATCGGTTCTTACATGGTCTATAAATGTCCAGCGGACACTTCTGTGGTTAGTGTGGATGGCCGGCAGTATCCGCGGGTGCGCACGGTCTCGATGAACTTTTTCTTCGGAGGATTCGCCGGAGTGGGCGCGGGTGCCGGAGCGGGGGTCGGCTCCTGGGGCAACGAGTACCCACTTTATTATAAAACCACGGACTTGATTCCTGTTGCGTCGCCTGGACCATGCGATACATGGGTGTTTTTGGATGAACGCCAGGACTGCATCAATTGGGGAAATTATCTCGCCGATATGGAAGGCGACACGCCTTATGAGCCGGCTCTTTTTCAGTTCTCCCAGGACATGCCTGGAATGTACCACGATAAATCCGCTGGTTATGCGTTTGCGGACGGGCATGCGACAATCCAGCATTGGCTGGATTACAGGACGACGCCGCCGCTTGTCTCGAACCCCAGCACGGCCGTCGATGCCGAAAACGGTCCTGCGGCCCCCAACCCACTAGCCGTGCCGCGTGACGTGGACGTGCGCTGGATCCAGCTTCATTCCGTTCGTCCGCTTCCTGAATATCAGTAATCGGAAAAAAATCCGTAAACAAGCAAGACTGGAAGACTGAACTGGCTGGTTCAGAGAATTAGCGTGGATTGATGGGTCGATGGAGTCATCAATGCAAGCAGACATCCGCTGTAAAAAAACAACACAAAAGACAACACAAGAGACAACGCAAAAAAACGAAAGCTAAAGAATGAAGACACTGAAATCCTGGAAACTCGGTTCCGCACTGGCGGGAGTCGTTCTGTTTGGGGGGTTGAGCACCCTGCCGGTTCTAGCGCAGACTTATCACGAAATATTGCAGAGCCAGTCGCCGATCGATTGGTGGCGGTTCGATGAAACGACGCCTTCCCCGGCCTTTAACACTGTTTCAAACTTGGGCAGCGCGGGCGTGGCCGGAACTGGCTACGTCATGTCCGCCGGCTATGGTGTGACGGGCTCAAATGGAATCGTCGGCAACGGTGTTTATCTCAGCAACCCGGGCCAAGGGGCTGGCATATGTTACACCAGGATTGATATTCCCAACAACGCGGCGATCAACCCCGGACCCCCTTTCTCGGTTGAATTCTGGGCCAAGCCGAATTCACCGTTTACCGGGGGCGATTCCACTGGTCTCTGCCCGGTTTCCTCCGATAGCCCGTATGGATCAGGCGGGTACGACGGCGCCCGAGCAGGTTACTTGTTCTATGTAACACCCGGGAGCTGGTCGATGCGCATTGGTGGTTTGGAAAGTTACACCGCTCTTGTCACTGCGACTGTAAACGTCCCTACCAACACATGGACATACATCGTCGGTGAATTTGACGGANNGCGGCCCATTCAGTCCTAATACCTGGGTCCCAACGCGCATCGGTGGCACGTCTCTGGGCGGAGATACCGGCGAGGAATATGGGGACTCGACTGGTTACGAACCGCTGGAAGCAGGCTCACGCGGGTGGGATGGGTGGTTTGATGAATTTGCCGTCTATAACACTCTTTTGAGTTCCAACGTGATCATGGCGCATTATACGGCTGGCACCAACAACTCTACTCCCGCCGTGTACGATGCGCTCATCCTTGCGTCCAGCCCTGTCGGCTACTGGAACTTTGATGAACCCGTCTACACCACACCCAGCCCAAGCTATACTTTAGCCGCCGACAGCGGTTCCCTTGGTGACTTTGGCACCAACACGTTTGGGACGCTGGCCGATCAGCCTGGCGTGCCTGGCACTGGCGACAACGCGGTTTTCTATAACGGCACCCTTGGTTCCCTGGCGCTGGCCACGAACGTGGCGCCGCCGATTGTTGGCGGCGAGACCCTGACCCTGGCGGCGTGGATTAAACCATTTTCATTTGGTTTCGTGTCGGACATTATTGCGCAAGGCTACGACGAAACAACCTACTCCGAAAATTTCCTGCGAGTTGGCGATTCGTATGACTGGGCGTCCTTCCAAGACGATGGCTCCGGAGGCAACTACAACGGCAATGTCCTTTCTGACGTGGTCTATTATGAGATCGGAGCCTATGACGGTGGGCCGGGCTATGTCAGCGCTGTCTTCCCCGCACCCGCAGGCGATCTGGGCAACTGGGTGTTTCTGGTCGGCACTTTTGACGGCACGAATTGGAACTTGTATCGCAACGCGAATCTGGTGGGGCAGTTCTCTGGTGAGTGGAGCGATGGCAACACCAATGCCGGTCCAGCGACGGTGGTGGAAACCTCCACCGGCGCCGTCATTCCGTGGTCCGTCGGGTCACGCAGCTATCCCAGCCCGTATTTCGGTTTCTTTTTCCCCGGCTGGATTGCCGAGCCGGCCATTCTGACCAATGCGCTGGACCAGGCCACGATATCCAATCTTTATAACTCCGTGCCACTTCCGCCGGTCATCACGCAGGCTCCCGTAGCCCCAATCCCGGTGTATTTGGGCACCCCGGCGACGCTCTCCGTTTGGGCGGACGGTCCTGGCACACTGTCTTATCAATGGAGCTACAATAATGGCGCGTTAGCCGGACAAACCGCCACCAACCTCTTGCTCACTAATTTGAGCACGGCTGCCGATGGCACTTATTCGGTGGTTGTCACCAATGCTTACGGCGCGGTGACCAGTTCTGTTGTGCTGGTCGTAACGGCAACTCTGCCTCCCGTCGCCTTGGTTCCGGCGACGGAAACACGCTGGCTTGGTTTTCCTCTCAGCTTCGCTCCTGCAAGTGCTTTCGATGAGCCGTTGGCTTTTCAATGGGAATTCGACCAACATTTCATCAGCGGAGCGACAAATTCCAGTTATACGGCGCCTGCGGTATCGGGAACTGCCGGCAGCTACAACCTTGTTATTTCCAACAGCTTTGGTGTCTCGACCAGCAGCGTGGCCATGCTTTCGCTTCTGACCGCTCCGAACCCCTACGTATCCGCGATCCTTGGAGATAAACCGCTCTCGTATTTGCGGCTGGATGAAACCAACGGAACTGTCGCTTATGACTACGCGGGTGGCAACAATGGCGAGTATTTCGGCGATATCACACTTGGAGTACTCGGCTACTCGTTGATTGATACAGACACCGCGGCTTATTTCCCCGGTGCGGCGTTAAGCTATGTCGGCGACATTGGCCCGACGGCCATCAATTTTTATGGCACCAACGCTGAATTTAGCATCGAGGCGTGGGCCAACGGCCCCGTCAACCAGATTGGCGGCGCAGCCGTGGTCGCCAAAGGCCACAGCAACAATGGCACGACGGCCAACGAGCAATTCGCGCTGATTGACAATGGCGGACCATATCAATTCTTCGTGCGTGACAACAAGGGAAACCAAGTCATCGCGACAGCAAAAAGCGGCCCGGATGGCAACTGGCACCATCTGGTCGGGGTTTGTGACTATCAAGGACTCGGGGGATCGGGGCCCGGCCTGTTCTTGTATGTTGATGGCGTGGTGAGCGGCAGCGGCCCGTTGCCGGGGGCTCTGATTTCCACTGGCGTCATCAATTCAGATGACGCCGTAAGCATTGGCTCGGAGAGTTCGGGACCTGATCCAACATACGATTTGGCCTACAACGGCACCATCTCGCAGGTGGCGATTTACCCCACCAATTTGAGCGCCGTGCAAGTCTCGAACCATTACGCCGCTGCTTATGGGCCAAATCTGGCCCCGTTCTTCACCACCCTGCCCGTCTCGGCCACAAATTATGTCAGCCTGCCCGTTACTTTATCGTCCGGCGCAGCCGGTACGGTGCCGTTGAACTATCAGTGGAACTTGGTGGGCACAGGCCCGATAGCCGGGGCCACGAGCGCTTCGTTCACGATTCCCAACCTGGCCTACACGGATGCAGGCCTCTACACGGTTGGCGTCACCAATACTCTTACAGGGGGCGTCGTGACCGGGATCGTCAGCGCACCAGTGACGATTGCGGTTCTGGCGCCGCCGACCAACCCGCCTGCCATTGCGGGTTTGGTGATGCATCTGACGTTTGACAACACATTGGCCGACGTCACGGGCCGAGGCAACAACGCCACCAATGAGGCCAGCGGCGGGGCGCCATTGATCACTAATGACTACGTGCCGGGGGAACTTGGCGAGGCGTTTACCTATCAAACAACCGTGAGCAGTTCGACGACCAATGCGAATTATGCCAGCGTTGGCAATCGGCCCGATTTGCAGTTCGGCACCGACTCCAGTTTCACGGTGAGCATGTGGGTGCAACTGCCTATAAACTACATTGGGAATGACCTGCCGTTCTTTTGCGATGTGGTCGGTTCCACCTTCGGCTACCCCGGCTTTTGCTTCGAACCTTCTTTCGGCACAACTGAGGGAACTACAGCCGGCTGGCCTGGCGGATGGGGTTTCTCCGTCTATAGCAGCACAGCCACCGGCGAAGGCGTTTATGGCGACCAAGGTTCGATCAACGATGGCAACTTCCATAATTTGATCTATATCATTGACCGAGTGGCCGGGGCAACCGTGTATCTTGACGGCGTGGCCGCGCATCAAAATGTTCAAGAGGGCACGAAGGTCGTGGGAATCGGGAACATCAACAGCACCAATGCTGCCACCATCGGACAGGATCCGACGGGCCTTTATCCGCAGCCCGGCACGTGTAATATTGACGACCTTGGCGTGTGGCGGAAGGCGCTGACACCCTTGGAGGCGGCGTCCATTTATATGGCTGCTATCAGCAACCAGCCGCCATTGAGTTTCACCGGGGCGCCGCTGACGTTTTCGCTCCAAGTGCAACCCGGCCCGCAATTGCAACTGACTTGGGATGTGGGAAACCTCCAATCCGCCAGCAGTCTGATCGGGCCGTGGACCGACGTGGCGGGTGCGACTTCACCTTACACGAACAGCCCGACGGGAACGCAGGAGTTCTTCCGAGTGCATTTGTAGGCCGTTTGGATTAGCGTCAAGCGCGATTGACACGGAGGCCGGGACAACATCCCGGCCTCTTTTGTTTCGCCCGGATGGCCGAGCCGCTGCTTTTTGGCGAAGCCGATGCAAAAATGCCCAAAAATACGTTGCGCGTTCCAAGCAGAACATGATAGATTGAGATTCGTGCGGCGCTCACGCGTCTGTTCTTTGAGAGTTTGCGGTCGCGAATCCAGCTTCATTCGGTTCTTCGTCTCCCTGCATTTAGTACGCGAGAAAGAATCAGTAATTGAGCAAGACTGAATTAGCTGGTTGCGAGAATTTGCGTGGATTGATGGGGTGAGGGAAGACATCAATTCAAGCCCGCAACCATTGAATGAAAACAAAATAAGAAACAAGGCTAAAGAATGAAGACACTGAAATCCTGGAAATTATGTCCCGCCGTTGCGGGAATGATGCTGTTTGGGGCGTTGGGCACCCTGCCGGTTGTGGCGCAGAATTATCCCTCGCTCATCCTGGCGCAATCGCCGGTGGATTATTGGCCATTCAGCGAGACGAATGCTTCGGCCGCTCCCAACACTGTGTCCAACCTGGGCAGTACGGGGACCTCCGCCACCGGTTATCTCTCAGGCGGGGCGATAACTGGGGAGCCGGGGATCGTCGGCAATTGCGTCCTTCTTACCAATGAGGCCCCAGGCGAGATCCAATACATTGGCAATTGCTTTTCGAGGATTGATATTCCCAATATGGCGGCGCTCAATCCCGAACCCCCGTTTACGATTGAGTTTTGGGCCAAAGCGAAGGCAGATGGGACCAATGGATTTTACCCGAACGATGCTCCCGGGCTTGATACCACCGGCCTTTGCGCCATTTCTTCGGATAGCGCTTTCCCCAACTATGACAGCCGGTCGGGCTACCTGTTCTATGCTCTGCCAAACAGTTGGACATTCCGGCTTGGTGGCGAAGAGAGTTATACCGCCACAGCGATCGCCCCCGTCAGCGTCACCGCGAACACATGGATGCACATCGTCGGTGAATTTGACGGGACGAACGCGTCGCTCTACGTGGATGGTGTTTTGCAAGGCACCGGCAGCGCCAGCCCGGCAGCCCCTTTTCATGTCAATAGCTGGGTCGCAACGCGTATCGGTGGCACGTCCCTTAGTGGGAACGAATATACGATCCTATACGAAAATGAATTGCTTGGCTTTTACTACGACGGCAACCGCGGTTGGGATGGATGGATTGACGAATTCGCTGTCTATAACACGTTATTGAGTTCCAACACCATCATGTCTCATTATACGACGGCCACGACGAATCCTTCGACCTATGATGCCCTGGTTCTGGCCTCCAGCCCAGTCGGCTACTGGAACCTGGATGAAGCCCCTTACACGCCGCCCAGTCCCAACAGCGGTACATTCGCCGCCGACCTCGGTTCTCTGGGAGACAATGGCACCAACACGTACGGCACGGCGGCGGATCAACCTGGGGTCCCCGGTTTGAGCACCAACGACCATTCCGTATTTTACAACGGCACGCTGGGTTCGTTCGTGGCCAACACCAACGTGGCCGGGCCGTCATTTACCGAAACTGCCCAGCCCATGACCCTGGCGGCATGGATCAAGCCGAATGCGTTCGGCTTCATGCGCGATATCATTATGCAAGGCATCAACGACACGACAGCGCTGGGGGCTGAAAACTTCCTGAGCGTTGGAGACGCGTGGGACTGGGAGATTTACTTTGCTGATGGTGACAACAATCCAGTCATCGTACCTGATGTTGTTTATTATTCGATCGGCGCTTACGACGGCGTTTCGGCGTTCTTCAATTCGGCCGCCTATCCCGCTCCCGCCGGCGACATCGGCCATTGGGTGTTTTTGGTCGGCACGTATGACGGAACCAACTGGAATATGTATCGTGACGGTTCTCTGGTGGCGCAGTTCGCCGATGGCAGCCTGGGCCCTGTGGCGGTCGGCACGCCGTGGTCGGTCGGCTCCGATAGCTTTCCGAATCCATATTATGGCCAATATTTTGATGGGCTGATTAGTGAGGCCGCCATTTTCACTAATGCGCTGGACGCCGCCACGATTCAGACCCTTTACAACGCCGCGCAACTGCCGCCGGTGATCACGCAGGCGCCCCAGGCGCCATTTCCGGCCTATGTAGGCGTCTCGACAACCTTATCTGTTTGGGCCGACGGCAGCGCCCCGCTGTCGTATCAATGGATTTCCAACGGTGTGCCATTGGTCGGGCAGACCACCACCAACCTAGCCCTGAGCAACTTGACTGCGGCGGCCGATGGCACCTACGAAGTAGTTGTAACGAATGCGTATGGATCGGTGACAAGTTCTGTCCTGCTGCACATCACGCCTAATCTGCCGAGCGTCACAGTGGCGCCCCCGACGGCCACGCGCTGGGTAGGATTTCCGTTCACCTTTGCGCCCGTGAATCTGACTGATCAGCAGTTGTCATTCCAATGGGACTTGGACGGAGGTTCTGTCACAGGGGCGACCAATTCCTCCTTTACGGGGACTGTGTCAGCCGGTACGATCGGCAACTACACCCTGGTTATTTCCAACAGCTTCGCCGCGGCGACCAGCAGTGTATCGACCGTTTCAATTCTTACCCCGCCGAACAATTATGTATCCACCATCCTCGGGGATGGGCCACTCTCCTATCTCCGGCTGGATGAAAAGAGCGGAACCATTGCGTATGACTATGCGGGTGGCAACAATGGCATCTATTACGGCAACATCACCCATGGAGTGCCTGGTTACTCGTTGATTGACACGGACACTGCGGCCTATTTCCCCGGCGGGACGAACAATTATGTCGGCGACATTGGCACCACGGCCATCAATTTTCCCGGTACCAACGCCCAGTTCAGTATTGAGGCCTGGGCGAACGGAGGCGCGAGCCAAGCTGCTAATGCGGCCCTGGTTGTCAAAGGAACCGGCAACAACGGTGGAACCGAAAATGAGCAATTCTGCATTGACGTTAGCGGCGGGCTTTATCGCTTCTATGTCAATAGCCCGGAATCCATCATGACGGCAGCCACTGCGACGACCGGTCCCGATGGCAACTGGCATCATCTGGTCGGGGTTTGTAACGGGTCGTCCAAGGCCTTTACCTTTTATATCGATGGCGCGGTGGCCGCCACAGCCGCGTTCCCGCCCACCGGCATTATTGATTCCCAAGACGCCGTGAGCATCGGCGCAGAGCGCTCGGGTCCTCTTCCCGCCTACGACTGGGACTACACCGGCACAATTTCGCAGGTGGCGATTTATCCCACCGCGCTGAGCGCCGTCCAAGTCTCGAACCATTACGCCGCGGCGTACGGGCCCAATCTGCCCCCGTTCATCACCATCCCGCCGGTCTCGGCCACGAATTATGTCAGCCTCCCCGTTACTTTGTCGGTCAACGCGGCTGGCACGGTGCCGTTGAGCTATCAGTGGAATTTTGTGGGCACAGGCCCGATTGCTGGCGCCACGGGCAATTCGTTCACGATTCCCAGCCTGACCTACGCGAATGCAGGCCTCTACACGGTTGGCATCACGAATACTCTCACTGGGGGCGTGGTGACCGGGCTCGTCAGCGCTCCGGTCACGATTGCGGTTCTGGCGCCGCCGACCAACCCGCCCGCCATTTCCGGTTTGGTGATGCATCTGACGTTTGACAACACCTTGGCCGACGCCACAGGCCGAGGCAACAACGCCACCAATGAGGCCAGCGGCGGAGCGCCACTGATCACTAATGACTACGTCCCGGGGGAGCTTGGCGAGGCGTTTACCTATCAAACAACCGTGAGCAGTTCGACCACTAACGCGAATTATGCCAGCTTGGGTGTGCGGCCCGATTTGCAGTTCGGCGCCAGCGCCAGTTTCACGGTGAGCATGTGGGTGCAACTGCCTATAAATTACACTGGTAACGACCTGCCGTTCTTTTGCGATGTGGTCGGTTCCACCTTCGGCTACCCTGGCTTTTGCTTCGAACCTTCTTTCGGCACGGTCGTGGCAGGAGGATGGGGCTTCTCCGTATTTGCCAATTCAGTCGCCGGCGAAGGTGTTTATGGCCCCGTGGGCTCGATCAATGATGGCAACTGGCATAATTTGGTCTATATCATCGATCGCGTGAAAGGGGCCAGCGTCTATCTGGACGGCACCCTTTCGCAAGGAACTGTTCAGGCCGGCACGACTGTGGTGGGAATTGGGAACATTAACAGCATCAATGCCGCCACCATTGGACAGGATCCAACGGGTCTTTATCCGCAGCCGGGCACGGCTAATATTGACGACCTTGGCGTATGGCAGAGAGCGCTGACACCCTTGGAGGCCGCGTCCATTTATATCGCCGCTGTCAGCAACCAGTTGAGTTTCGTCGGGACGCCGCCGTCCACGTTTGCGCTCAAGGTGCTGGCCGGCCCGAAACTGCAACTGACTTGGAGCGCGGGAACCCTCCAATCCACCACCAATCTGCCCGGGCCGTGGACCGCCGTGGCGGGTGCGACTTCGCCCTACACGAACAGCCCAACGGGGGCGCAACAGTTCTTCCGAGTGCAGGAGTAGGTTGTTTGAATTAGCGTCAAACGCGATGGACACGGAGGCCGGGACCAGCATCCCGGCCTCTGTTGTTTCGCCCGGAGGGCAGCGCGAGACGCGCTCAAAACCTGACATCCTACGAAGACCGCGTGTACTCGATCTCCATCGTCTTGGTTTCCTTCCCGCCGTGAACTTCATAAAATTCGATGGTGTGGTGGTCCTTGTCCGTGTATTTGACTACTTGGCGCACGTTGAATTTCATGCCGGGCATCGGTTTTTCCTCGCCCAAATAGGTTAAGGCTTTGGTGGCAGGATCGTAAGTGCCCTCCATCATCATGATGCCCGTCCCCATGTTGTCGATCCAGGAAGCGACGAATTTCTTCGTGGTGTTGTCGTAGCCTTCCGTGGCCATGCCCTGGAAATTCGCATCCATGATCTTGCCGTCGGGGCCAGGCATCGACATCTTGCCCGTGTGCTCGGAAATGAAATAGCGGCCATCCATCACGGACCTGGTGGTGGTGGTTCCAGCGGACTCGACCGGCGGAGCGTCGGGACGCATCCACCACTTGACTTTGTAGGTCCAGGAACCGGTCGTTGCTTCCAGAATTTTGTGGTTTTCGCCCGGCTTGGCCAATTCCATCATGGCCGCCATCATTTGGGCGTCGTCGCCTTGGGCGGGTTTTGCTTCCGTCTTCGGGGCGGCGCCGTCCTGCGCAAAGCAGGGCGCGCTCACGGCGAGGGCCAGGAGCGTTGTTGTCAAACAGATTGATGACCGGCTATTTTTCATAAGGCAATCTCCAGAACGATCGTTTTTAGAGAGGAACAGAAACAACCCGGCCGCTCGTCCGAGCGGTGGTCGTCCGGTTCATTCAGGCGGCAGAAAGCATAGGCAGTTCTTGAGGTATGTAAAGCAGAAAAGGGCATGCGCCCGCGTCCAAATACGCGTTTTGCATTCCAACCACAATATGATAAAATGCCAAGTGTGTGGCGCTGATGCGCCTGTTCTTTGAAATATTGGAGTCGCGAACCCGGGGGCGCCCGAGGCTGGCCCGCGGAAGCGAGTCCCGGCGATTGAGTTGAATCTGAAATGGATACGAGTTGCCGAAGTACGTTGGTCTATGCACATGCGTTGCTGTGAATTGCGTGGTTTTCACGCAATATAGGCTCGAACGACCAAGGCAGTCAAACCCAGTCAAACCCAGTCAAACCAAATCAAACCGGCGGGTGGTGGGGGGCAGGACAAGGATGAAATATGAATTATGAATTATGAAGGAAGAGGCGCGAGGCCACTTCACGTCAGCACAGTCAGACTTGGTCAAACCCAGTCAAACCGGTTTGACTCAGTATCGAGCAAAAACAAGACTATCCTAGGAGAGATGCTTATGTTATCGCCACGGCCGATGTTGCACTTGATTGGGCTAATCAAACCAAATCAAACCAAATCAAACCTGCGAGGCTTCAAAAAGTTTAATTTTTAAAGCTAAAGGTCTCAAATTCAGTGCTCAAAACACCACAATACGCGGAGAAGGCAAAACTAGGATGACCACTTCTTTATGGGAAAGTACACTTGTTCGATGGAGATTATGATGATGATTATGATTATGAAAGAAGGAAGAGGACGGCGGGATGCAGGCCGGTCAAACCCAATCAAACCATCAAATGAACCAACTTCCACTTCCGGGAGTTGACTTTCCGCCGTAACGTCGGAACAGTGTCCCTGGGAATTCCGACCGGATGAATATCACATTTGGCACCGATGGATGGCGGGCTGTTATCGCC
This sequence comes from Verrucomicrobiales bacterium, assembly GCA_003140095.1. GTDB lineage: Bacteria > Verrucomicrobiota > Verrucomicrobiia > Limisphaerales > Palsa-1400 > Palsa-1400. The sequence goes on from PLIU01000103.1 coordinate 20,697, forward strand.
GAGGACTTTACGTTCCATAACCTGGACCGCGCCGCCCAGGCCACGGCGGATGTCTGGACCGCCCAACCAGCGCTAGGCACCAATAAAACGGTCATCGTCGGTTATGACCGCCGTTTTCTTTCCGATCAGTTCGGCCGCCGAGCCGCCGAGGTTTTGGCCGCCAACGGATTTGAGGCCGTCCTTGCCACCTGTCCGGTGCCCACGCCGGCCGTTTCGTTTGCGGTCAAACAAAGGCAAGCGGTGGGCGGGGTCATGATCACCGCCAGCCATAATCCGCCCATGTTCAACGGCTTTAAACTCAAGGCCCATTACGGCGGTTCGGCCGAATCGTCGCTCTGCCAGGAAGTGGAAAAGCGTCTGGATCAAAGCCCGTGGCGCGCCCTCCCCGGCGGGGCTGGAAAAGTCGCGCTGGAGGACCTGCGCCCGGCCCATTTCCGGGCGATCAAGAAGCTGGTCGATTTCAAATTAATCGCCCGGTCGAAATTACGCTTCGCCCATGAGGCCCTCTTCGGGGTCGGCGCGGGGTGCTTCGACCAATTGCTGCGCGGCACCACCTGCCGGGTCACAACGCTGGATGGAGCGCATGATCCCAATTTCGGGGGCATCAATCCCGAACCGATCGCGGCCAATTACGTCCGCAGCGCGGCCTGGCTGCGCCGGCATCCGCACGACCTGTGCCTGGTGACGGACGGCGACGCGGATCGTGTGGGCGGCATGGACGGGCGCGGAAATCCGCTGACGACGCATCAGATTATATGCCTGTTGCTGCATCATTTCATTGTCAACCGCAAGGCCACCGGGCGCGTGGTCAAGGCCCTGACGACGACCTCGATGGTAAATAAAATGTGCGCGCACTACGGATTGGAATTGGTGGAAACGGCGGTGGGCTTCAAATATGTGTGCGCCGAAATGCTCAAGGGCAATGTGTTGCTCGGCTTCGAGGAAAGCGGCGGCATCGGCTTTCCCGATTTGATGCCCGAACGCGACGGGATCGCCGCGGGCATGATGCTGCTGGAATTGCTGGCCACCGAACGCGCGCCAGTCAACCAATTGTTGCGACGTTTGGAAAAGCAATTCGGCCCGCATCGTTACGCGCGGCTGGACACGCGCTTCCCCCTGGAGAAACGGGCGGCGCTGATGGAGTATTGCAAGAGCCATCCGCCGCAAAAGCTGGCCGGCTCGCCTCTGGCCGAAATCAAATCGTACGACGGCGTGAAATTCGTGGCCCAGGACGGTAGCTGGCTGATGTTGCGCGGATCGGGCACGGAGCCGATTCTGCGCATTTACGCCGAGGGGAAATCCGACGCCGCCGCGCGCAAGCTGATCGGCGAGGGCGTGGCGATAACAAGACGGGTGGACAGATGAGCGCGGCGCTGGCAACGCAGTTTCACGAGTTCCTCGAGACGGCTGAACCGGCCTCGCTCGGCCCCGAAGCCCGGCCCGGAGGCAAATCCGTCGCGAAATTGGAGAGGGAGCTGGCGCCGCTGCTGGAGCGCACGCCATCGCCGGCGGAGCGGAGTGACCAGGTTCGGGCGCTGCTGTTGCTCTGGCACGATCACCTGGACGAGGCGCACGAGATCGCCCAGCACATCCACAATGCCGAGGGCAGTTACATTCACGCCCTCATGCACCGCCGGGAGCCGGATTTTGGCAATGCCAAGTATTGGTTCCATCGCGTGGGACGGCACGCCGCCTTTGCGGAGATCGCACGGCGGGCCGGCGCGAGGGCGGGGTCCGAACTGGAGAAGCGTTTACTGGCACGGATTGTTCCCAAACAGGAGTGGGACCCGTTCGCGTTCATCGACGCCTGCGAGCGTGCGCGCCTGAGCGCGCCGGAGGATGAGCCGTTTCTACGTCAAGTACAAAAAATTGAATTTGCGGCGTTGCTGGAACAAATCGCGCGACGGGTTTGAGAGAATATCCCCAGAGCAAACTGGCGCCGGGATCATCGGAGCGGCGCAGCTTCAATGGCTTTAACCAAGCCGTCGGTGGTGTGTTCTTTGGCCTCCAAGTCGGGCTTGAGGCCCAAGGTGAGGATGGCTTTGCTGGTTTCGGGGCCGATCGAGGCCAGCTTTATGTCTGGATAACGCGCCAGCAATGGCTTCAACTCGATGCGGGCGTTGAAATTCTCGACTGTCGAGCTGCTGGTGAACGTGATCCAATCGGCGCCCGTTTCCAGCAATCTCGCCACCGCGCCGTTGCGATCATCGGTTTCGGGCACGGTCTTGTAACAGGCGATGTCATCGACAATGGCACCCATCTCCTCCAATTGCTTGGGCAAATCGCGATTGGCCACTTCGGCGCGCAACAGGAGGACCTTCAGATTTTCAAGGCTGCCCTGTTCGGCCATGGCCGCGGCCAGGTTGGAGGCGACAAATTTCTTGGGGGTCGCATCGACCTTGAGGTGCAAGCCGCGCAGTTTATCCGCGGTGGCAGGCCCGACCGCGGCAATGCGCACGCCGCCGATGTCACGCAAATCCTCGAAAGCTTTGAAAAACAATTCAAAAAAGGCGGCCACGCCGTTCGGGCTGGTGAAAACAAGCCAATCGTAGGCGTTGAGTTCCAGCAGCGCGTCGGCGATTTCATACTGGCCCGTGGGCGGAAGGATGCGGATGGTCGGAATCTCCAGGACGTCGGCGCCGCGTTCCAGCAGCAGGCGCGACAACGGACCGGCCTGAGCGCGCGTGCGCGTGACCACGATGCGCCGCCCAAACAACGGACGTTTCTCAAACCAATTGAGTTTGTCCCGCAGCCGCACCACCTCGCCGACGACCGTCAGCCCCGGCGGCTTGAAACCCGCCTTCTCCGCGACCTCGGCGATGGTGGCCAAGGTGCCGGTCACCGTCTGCTGCCGCCCAGTCGTGGCCCAGCAGATCATGGCCACGGGCGTGCTGGCGGACATGCCGTGGTCGATGAGGGCCTGGGAAATCGATTTGACACGAGTGACCCCCATGAGAATGACCTTCGTGCCGGAGGCCTGTGCGACTTGGGACCAATCGACCTCCAGCCCTTCCTTGTCCGGGTCCTCGTGGCCGGTGACCACAGTAAAGCTGGAGCAAAAATCGCGATGGGTCAGCGGAATGCCGGCGTAGTTGGGTCCAGCGATGCTGGAGGTCACGCCCGGCACGACTTCAAAGGCGATGCCCGCGGCGGCCAATTCTTCGGCCTCCTCGCCGCCGCGGCCAAAGACGTAAGGATCGCCGCCTTTGAGACGGACGACGCATTGGCCGGCGCGGGCTTTATCCACCAGCAATTCATTGAGGCGTGCTTGGGGGATGGCGTGGTCGCTGGAGCGTTTGCCCGCGTCAATCAATTCGGCCTCCGGCGGCGCCAGGCGAAGCAACTCCTTGTTGACCAGTGCGTCATAAACCACCACGCCGGCCCGGCCCAGCAATTCGGCCCCACGCACTGTCAACAGCCCGGCGTCACCGGGGCCGGCGCCAACCAGATAAACGATGCCTTTGGATTTCATCGCCCTCATTTTAGAGGTCAAGGGGCCTGCGCGCAATGAAACGCGCCGGGATGCTTTTTCCAGCTTCCATCCTAATCTTATTCTTAATCAAGGCTGATGTAGAGTGCCAGGCAGGAGAGAAAGATGGCCGGTGGAATCGGCGTCGGAACCGAATCAGGGATATGTGGAATGATACTTGCTGGATGGATTCTGCTTGCCAATTGTGGTATAAAGAAGTAAGGAATATATGTAGCGTAATGGAGACGGATGGCTTGGCGCGTGGGATATATTGCCGCCAGATCTTTTTCGAAAGTGAATGAAAACAAAAAAACTGACAAAAAAAGGTATTGAGGCCGGTATCAACCGGAGAACATTGACCTGGATTTTTTCCGCGGCCGTCGCTTTGGGCCTCCTGGCCACGCCGATGCGCGGGCAATTGCCCGGAATCTTTATCTATACGACGAACCAGACAACGCCCACCAGCTTCACCGCCTCCCTGGCGGTGTTCACCGACACCAGTTCGCTCGGCACCAACCAGGAGAGCTTTGCGTGGTATTTCAACACGAATCTCATCCCAGGAGCGACAAACTACATTCTCAACATCTTTGACGCGCAAGCGAGCAACGCGGGGTCTTACTCGGTCGTCGTCAGTGACACATTTGGCGCTGTCACCTCTTCCCCGCCCATGACACTGACCGTGACGAACATATCTTTCGAATTGCCCAGCGTTCAATTCAGCACCCTGGCCTCTTTCAATCAATTTGTGGACGGCGCGTTTCCCCAAGCGGGCCTCATTCAAGCCAGCGACGGTTATCTGTATGGAACGACCCTCGCCGGGGGCACCAATGCCGGCGCCACCGACGGGACCGTGTTCAAAATGTCCACCGACGGCGTTCTCGCATGGTCCGTCGCGTTTAATGATGCCGACGGCCAGGCGCCAGCCGCAGGGCTGGTGCAGGCCGGTGACGGCAACCTTTATGGCACCACCGGTTACGGAGGGACGAAAGGATTCGGCACGGTCTTCCAAATCACGACCAATGGCGTGCTCACCAGTATCTATTCCTTTGACCCAGGGCAATCGGACGGCGGGTTTCCGGAGGCGCCCTTGTGCGTCGGGCTTGATGGCTACCTCTACGGGACCACCACCACCAACGGCAGCGACAGTCTCGGCGGCACCATATTTAAAATGAGCACCAACGGCGGCTCTCTGGTTTGGTCCTACTCGTTTGCCGAGGCCGATGGAAACGTTCCGCTGGCTGGAGTGGTGCAGGGATTGGACGGCAGTCTCTACGGGACGGCCTCCGAGGGCGGAGCCTTCGGCGCTGGATCGGTCTTCAGCATCACCACCAATGGAGTCTTCACCAATCTCTATTCATTCACCGATGTTGCCGACGGCGGCTATCCTTACGGGGGATTGGCGCAAGGGCCCGACAGCCAACTCTACGGGACGACGACGGACGGTGGAGACACCAATTTGAACGACGGCACCATTTTCAAAATCACCACCAACGGCACCTTCACGGTGGTGCTGGCCTTCGAGGGCACCAACGGCGCGTTGCCGGAAGCGTCCATGATAGTGGCCGGCGATGGCAACCTCTACGGCACGACCAAAGGGGGGGGCATCGGCGCTCAGTTCGGCGCGGACAATCTGTATCCGCCCACTTATGGCACGATCTTTCAATTGACCACCAATGGCGGCCTAGTCACGCTCATCTCGTTCGATGGGAATTACGACGGCGCCGCCCCACACTCCTCCCTTTGGCAGGGAGTTGACGGCGGCTTGTATGGAACCACATCTCAAGGCGGGACCAATGACCTCGACGTAAGCCTGCCGTCTCTCGGTGACGGCACGGTCTTTCGCCTGGGAGTCGTGCGGCCTACCATCATTTCGGAGTACGTGGTGGGCAATACCTTTTACTTTACTTGGATTGCGCTGCCCGGAGTGCCTTACCAGACGCAATACAACGACAACCCCGGCCAGTCGCCGTGGATCGACTTTGGCGGCACCGTCGTGGGCACCAACGGCTTCGCGACCCAGTCGGATACCATCGGTGCCACCAACACCGCGCGGTTTTACCGCGTGTCGCTCCAGTTCTGAGCGGGGTTGCACTCCACGCTTCTGTGGGACAAACGGGCGGGCCTGGTGAGATTTCGCCGGGTGGCGCCAACGCGCCACTGATTTGTGCCCCAATGGAGCGCGCCAAAAAAGTCCGTTGAAAATAAGCGCTTGCGCCGAGCCGACAACGCCAGTATGGTGTGCAGCGTTACTTGGAGCGCGGGGTGGAGCAGCCTGGTAGCTCGTCAGGCTCATAACCTGAAGGTCNNGGGCCTAAAACACACGTTTTAGGCCCTGATTTTCAAGTAGTTACAGCGTGTCACCCCTTTTGAGTTCATTCCGTGAAACATGGTGAAACAGTTTGAAAAACGGCGAACAAGAAACCACACATCCGCCCACACAGCGGCACAAACAATTGGCCAGATCCTTTTGCCAGTAATTGATTGGATCAAACTTTGCTGGGGCTTCGCGGGACCTGCTTCTGGCGTGCAATGTCTACGAAACGCAATCGCGCATCTAAGAAGCGGCCTTGGTCGGCTTCGCAAATTCACAAGCAAGAATCTCTTCCTCCCCACACAACACTTGCGCGCCATACAAAGCGTCCAGGCAAAGTGGAGGAGTTGTGAAAACGTGCTTCAAACTTCGCTCTGTCAATAGAAAATCGAAATAGGGCAACGCCGTGACCGCGTGGTAGAAGTCCTGCCAGTCGTTAGGCTTATATTTCCGGCCCTTATCGGCTCGGAAGGCTGCATGAAGGCTCGCTTGAATATGAAGTGTCGGGAGTTTGAGTTGAAACTTTTTGGTCACCAACCCCGTATAAATCAAAGACTTTATCTGGTGCATGATTGACGCATCCGGGGGTGACGAGTCCGCTCCCAGGTCCTCATTCTGAACGGCGACCGCAGCTTCATAAATTTGATTTTCGTGACCCGCAATGATGCCGGCCAGTTGCTTCTTGTAATGTTCCTCGAAGCTCTGGTTTTCAGAGGCAAACGCTTCCTTCTCTTGGTTTAATCCAGATGAAAAATCGGGCGTCGTTTGCCATCTTTCTTGATCCTTCCCGATAAAATCAACCAACTCCGAAAGCGAAATTGACCAATTCAGATCGTCCACGGTTTTTGCTACAGCCAAACGTTCGGAAGGAGCGATACCCTCTGCCGCCGGAATCACCGTCATTTCGCCATGGAAATCGGTCGCCTTTGTCCATACCCGTTCACGGATTTTCGAGAACTGCGAATGGTGCGGCTTCTGTTCCTGAAACAATTGCTCCACCTCCATAATCGCAACTTCCCATGGGTTTTGGATGCAAATTGAAAGGCTCAAATCATCCATGATTTTGGCCGTCTGAAGCCTTGTTCGATCATCAGACTGTCGCATGATTTCCATAAATTGCGCGTAACTGAAAGGGCACACAATCAGACCTTGGGCAACAAGTGCGTAGAGCCTTTTCGACATCTCTTCGTTCTCTTTTTTCTTGGCACGGCCCAAAGCGACCTCGCAGAGATACACCCAGAAATTCGTGTCCAAATAGACCAGCGACTTCGTCGCGAGCGATTTTCCAAGGACAATCCGTTTGCACCGTTTATACGTTGCAAGGTCCGGCTCTGGATTTTCGCGATGAAAACGAAGGCGTTCGGCCATCAATTTTTCCATTTTTGCGCAATCCTTTAACCAGTGTGGTGGCGTTGGTTCACTGCTGTTCATTGTTTGCGACTCCATTCCTTTTCACATATCGACAATGGTGCGCTTTTCTTCAGCGATTGAAAGGCTCATTGCGCGAGACGGAGCGAAAAAACTCGCTTTTCTCTCGGAAAATGCGCCTAATTTACTTGACGCAAATGCGGCGGGCGAAGACGATGGCATTCAGTAAAACTGTCAGAAGCAATTGCTCGCGCCGTGGCACGCTCAAAGCTGCGCTGCCGCCTCCAATTGCACAAAAAACGAAACCCTAAATGCAAAAAGGAAAACCCCAAGACCCGATGCGGCAGTGGACGTGGCAATGATTTTTGTCACGGTTTCTTGTCAAAAGTACAATTTCCCAAGTAAATCCTTGGGCCTTCCCAACCTTTGCCCTTGCTGGTTCCTGCGAGGCGGCTTCCCAGGGTGCGGCGGCGCAAGTCAGGATTCTCAAACGCGGGGAACTCGTACCTTCCGCCTCTGTGTCTTTTGGCCTTGTGACCTTTAATCCCCCACGCTCCGACAATTACGGGGATTTTAGCTTTGGTTAGATGGAGACTCCATGCAATCAGGCAGGCTTCGCCCTGTAATAGGCGCGTTGCCTTTGATCCCCTCAAGTTCCAGTACATCCGAGCCATCTCACAGAGCTCCTGCGATGAGTATGCGGGGTGGTACATCAATGAGAGACCGACAAGCAGGACTGGCATCTTCATTTCGGTCGCTAGGTCGTTAAGTTGAGTCTTGCCGATTTTCCTCCCGAGTGATGACGCGGCAACCACCGCTTCGAGTGATCGCGGTCTTTTGCGGGAGGAGTCTTCCCTTGTCTGCATTAGAACAGCTTCTTTGTATTTTATTCGCGCTCCGCCCTTTTCCAAGACCTTCTCCCAAACAGCCTTAATGCCAAAAGCATCTTGCAGCACCCGTTCAGCGACGGCGTAGCGTTTCTCCTTGTTGCCCCTCTGGAGGTTGTAGGCGAGGAGTTGAATCTGAGGGACCTTGCCTCGCTCCAAGATGCAGCGAATGCGCTTCTCGTGTTTTTTATGCGGCGAGGACAGAGCGTTTTCCCAATGAACCAGAACTCGCTTCCCTGTTCCTTTGCCAACGTAGAAGGGCTGCGCGGCGTCTGGCTCGTAGTACGCATAGACATATTCGCCATGCCTGCGAAGGGCGGTCGATAGTGCCTTCGGGAAGACATCCGCAGGTTTGAGCATGTGTTCTTTCATTGCGTATGGATAATTCCCGAACAATCCGCTGTCCATTGTAAAACATGCCCCGGTTATCGAGAATGGGTCGTGGAACTCGTGGTGCGACAAATGAATGGAGTCGAATTTCTTTGGCCAGGAGTCCAGCGCCAGCGTCGTTCGGGTGCCCGCGCCTTGTCCTTCTGTTCTTGGCAGTATTCCCGGCGCGAAATCCTAAGAGCAAAGTCC
>PLIU01000103.1:29330-30709 GCA_003140095.1 Verrucomicrobiales bacterium
GAGCCGCCCGACCGCTGTTTTTTCATGTGCGCGCTTAGTCGCCTCCTTTATTCTTGATGATTTGGATGGGTTGCAACTGCAACACCCAGGAGCCGTGTTGAAGCTGGTTGCGCGTGTGGATCGCCGCGTCATAGGGCGTCTGGTTGCGGATCATGGCGGCGATGATTTTGAGCCAGCGCATTCCCAGGCAGCGCAAGACGCAGGCGTGGCTCTGTCCCTTCTTGCGATGTGTTTCGTAATAGACGCGCGCCCAGTCGCAATAATGGCGGCTGAGGTCCACCCACAGATGAACGGTGGCCCGCAGGAAGCGGTTGCATTGGTGGCGCAGATAGACCACGGACACTTTGCCCGACTGGTAACTGACGGGAGCCATGCCGCCAGACACTGCAAGGCTTGCGGCGTGTCTGCCAGCGGCTTGAGCGCGGCAAGTTCACCCAATAGTCGCGGGGCGAGCTTGGGGCCTGCGCCGGGCAGCGACGCGAACAGGCCGTGATCGGGATGCTGTTTAAACCGCTCGGTGATGAGGGCGCGGTAGCGAGCCAACTGCGCCTCCAAGGCCTGCAATATTTTAACGGTCGCAACCGCCAATGCGCTCTTGGCGGCGACCGTGGCTTCCGCGCCGCAAAACTGATCGGCTTTGGCAAAAATCTCCATCCGTTTTTGATTCCACTCTGGATGAAACAGTTTCTGCGCGTGCAGGAAGTTCTGCCATTTGCGTTTTCCGGCCTGCACCAGGGATTGCGGCGTGGGGAACCGTTCCACGAAGGCCCAGGCCGACGGCGCACACCAATCGTTGAAGGCTTCCAACGCGGCGGGATAATACTCATAAAGCGCCTGTTGAAGTTGATTCACCAGCGCCGTGCGTTGCTCGATCAACGCTACTTCATCCCGGCACAACAATCGCAGTTGTTGCACCAGCGGTTCCGGCGCGGTCAGCACGCGCCAGCTTTCCCCTTCCAGGCGCAAGGCATCCGCCAGCGCCCAGCAATCGGCATGGTCTGTTTTGGTGCCACTGGGCAGCTTGCGCGTGCGATACGATTTGGAGCTGCGCGGATGCACCGGATAAACGCGATAATCCAGTGTCACCAACCGCTCAATGGCCGCGCTGTGTCCGGCTTCCACCGCGATGGCCACTTGCGGAAACTGCGCCAGTTTTTCCTGGCAGAGCACCCAGCCTGACGCGGTGTGGTCAAACCGAAATTCGGCGACGATTTTTCCGGCGCCATCCAGCACGAGCACGTCGTGATGGTCCTTGGCCCAATCAAACCCGGCGAAGTGCGTGATGTCATTCCACGTTTTCATATTTTCTGATTCCTTTCTTTGGGTTGTGGCAGCGCTTGTCGGAATGACCCGGTTCATAGTCAACCTAATACGGTGGC
>PLIU01000008.1 GCA_003140095.1 Verrucomicrobiales bacterium
CAGGCCGCGTTTCATTTTGCCGTCCGCGAGGTCGTCGTCGTCCCAGAGTTGCTCGGAGATCATGTGCCCGGCGTTGGCGAACTTTTCCATGGCTTGGATGTACGGCATCGGGTCCCGTCCCGCCGCCAGTTCGTAATGCCCGCGTTCGCCGGTCAAGATCGGCCACGACCGCCCCACGCCCGTGCCATCGAACGCGCTCCCGTCGGCCTTCTGGCCGTAGCCGTCGTGGTTGTAGCGGCGCCAGCAAGGTCCGGCCGGCAACTCCCGCCGCAACACCCGGTCGATCACCTCGATGGAAGAGAGGACGATGGGATCGTCGGCCGCGCGAACGCCGAAGCGGACCAACTGCAAAAAATCTCCGCCTACGATCTGGCGCGCCGGATGAAGCCCGCCGCCATTGGCAACTTGGAGCATCGTGCTGTTAGGATCGGCGTGAGGGTCTGACGCATCGGGGTCCGCGGGATTGATTCGAATGTAGTGAGTGGGAAAACCCTCCACCAAGTCGCCGCGGGTGGTCACGGTCCATTCTTCGAGATGCGCGGCGAGCCAGTCGGCATAAGTCAACAGGAAGTCCTTGTCCGCCGGCCGCTCGGCGAAATCGGCCGCGCAGACCAGGCCGGCAATGACGGTGGCCAGGGTGGAAGGGGAATAGCCTGAGTTTTCCTCCCATCGTTCCTGGGCGGTGACCGGTCCGTGCAACATCAAGTAGGCGGCGGCGTGGTGGACGACGGCGCAGGCATCGCATTGGCCGAGGCCCACGCCGGCCCGGCGCAGACGCCAGGCCAGAAGAATGGGCGCGGCGATCTCATCCAATTGCAAACCGCTCCAATACATGCGTCCATCGATCCAACTGTTCTGCGGAAAGCTCCCGTCGGGCCGTTGGATGACCGCCAGCCAGAGCAAGGCCCGTTGGGGTGTGCCGGTTTGGCCCGTGGCCAGCAGGGCGGTGGCGCTTTGCACCAAATCGCGTGTCCAGACCAAATGATAACCGCCCAGATCGTTGTCGCCCTTGGTTTCACCCCACGGGATGCTCATGGAGGCCACCATGGCGCCTTGGAAGACTTTGTCTTCGTGCGAGAGAAGGATGCAGCGGCTCAAACGGTAGGTGCTGCCCCCGTCGCCGGTATGCTGGTCGTACTCATGCTTGGGATCCGCCACCGTTCGCTTCCACTGGCGCAAGTAGCCCTCGCGCTGTTTTTCAAACGGATCGGCCAGCGATTGCAGCAATTTGGCCGCTGTGCTCTCGTAGCTTTGCCCCAGCGCAATGGCCACGAGGAATTCATGGCCGCGCCGCGGGTCGATCTCGCCGGTCAAGGCGATGTTCCCGTTTTCCGCCGTGCGAAATTCCCAGTCCATTTTGAAATTGCGCAAATCCTGCCAGCCGTCGCTGGCACCGACGTAACCGACCGAGCGTCTGGTAAAATGGGTGGTGCAGCCCATGATCAAATGAATGCCGCCGCGCCAGGCGTGCAGCAGCATGCTGGCGCTGATCTCGGTGCAGCGGCCGGAATTGCCCGAGCCATAGCGTTCGATGTGCGGGGCCAGCAACGCGTACAGCCGCAATTTGCCCAACAAGGACTTGTCCAGAATCTCAAGCCGGGTGTAAATCAGCAGGACGGAGCGGTGGGGGTCGGTGCAAATTTCCTTGATCAGCCGGTAACGGCCCTGGAGATCGGTATTAGTCAGGCGGTAGAATAGGCAGGCCCGCTCCGGGTATTCGATTTGGTGCTCCAGGTCTGCCTTTTCTTCATGGCAGAAGGTTTCCCCGTCGGTGATCAGGAATTGGAAGTCGCGCGTGTTGGGCTGGTCCACGGAGGGATAATAAATCTCATTGACAATGCCATGGCTCAGGGTGAACCAAACCCGGCAACTGGTGTGGTAGGCGGTGCCGAATCCCTCCTTGGCGCTGGAGGTCCAGCGCGGCTCGATGCCGGGCGCGCCGAAGGCGTTTGTATTTTCGCAGTCCGTCATGCCGGTTTGTTCCGTGCCGCCTCCAGCAAGCCGGCCAGATGGCACCGGACCAAGTCGCCAATGCGTTCCAAAGTCACGTCCGCCGGCGGACAGGCGGCCATAATCTTGGGGTCCAGGGCGTAATGCCCCTGGCGGACAAAGACAGTGGTCACGCGGCGGCGCCAGATTTTTTTGATGGCCGTCAGGAGGCGCAGTTTGTCATCGATCACCACGTAATGCCGGGAGGGGTAACGGTGAGCCACGTCGGCCAATTCGTGTTCTTTATGCAGATAGATCAGCACATGACCCTCCACAGCTTCAAGCAGGCCCGAGCGTTCCACTTTGCGGGGCTGGAAGACGACGTCGCCATCGGTCAGCAAGACGGTCCGGCCCCACGCTTTGGCCTGTTTGATGGCGTCGAGCGATTCGGGAAAAAGGCGGTTGGCAAAAGGATAATTGATCAAAAAGCGCGAGACGGTCAGGAGGCGGAGGTCATGAGAATAATCGGTGCGAAAGCGTTGCAAGGCGCCCAGATAATCGGCGTAACCCAATTGGGCGCGCAAGCCCTCGAAGATGGCCCAGTATCGTCTGGCCCCGCGGGCGCCGACCTCGCGCCGCAAATGGTTCTGCAAATCCAGAGTCACCTGGTCGTTGTTCAAGAGAGTGTTGTCAACGTCAAATAAAAAAACAACCTTCTCCCCCGGCTTTGGTGTTTTGGGTCGCATCGCTTTTCAATAGCAAATCCGCCGGGCGGCCTTGTTCTGCCAGAGCCGGAAGCCGCCGCGAAAAGCGTTGGCATTGTCGCCCAGGCACGCGTAGGGCGGCAGATTCTTCATCAACCTCGCGTTGCCACCGCCCAGCACGACGTACTCCGCGAGGGTGGCGGCGCGCAATTGCTGCATGGCTTCCAACACGCACTTGCGCCATTTCCTTTTGCCGAGGCGTTCCAAGCCCTTGATGCCGGCGAAATCCTCGTAGGTCCGGCCCTTTTTGAACGGGAGATGCGCCAGTTCCAGCGGCTCCAGCACGGAATCGACGATCAAGGCCGAACCCAGTCCGGTGCCCAAACCCAGGAAGAGCATGCGTCCGCCGCGATAACTGCCCAGCGCCTGCATGGCGGCGTCATTTATAATTTTTACGGGACGCCCGAAGGCTTTGCGGAAATTAAATCCCACCCAGCCTGGGCCAAGATTGGGCGGAGCAGCCATCGGGTGGCTATCGAGCACAGGGCCGGGATAGCCCATCGCAATGACTTGGTATGTCCAGCCGGCCTTGGCCGTGGCCTGCTTGACGTCGGCCACCATGGCTTTGGCCGTCATGCGCGGGCCGGAGTCAAACTGCAAATGCCGACGTTTGCCGGTCACGAGCACTTTGACGTGGGTGCCGCCGACGTCGATGACCAGGGTCTTCATTCGATCTTTCTCCAGGACCGCCCGTCGCGGGCCAGCAGGTCGTCCGCCTCCCTAGGTCCCCACGAACCGGAGGCATAATTGGGGAAGCTGCGCGGCGGCAGCGCCTTCCACACGTCCAGGATTGGGGTGATGACGCTCCAGCCCGCCTCGACCATGTCGGCCCGCTGGAAAAGCGTGGCGTCGCCCACCATGCAATCGTAGATCAAACGTTCGTAGCCGGTGCTGGGAGTGCGGCCGAAGTAATCCTCATAATTAAATTTCATCTCGACACCGCCCATGTGCAAGATGGGACCAGGAATCTTGGCGCCGAAACGCAGGGAAAGACCTTCCTCGGGCTGAATGTAAATGACCAGGCGGTTGGTTTCGAGTTTTTCCACCGGCGTGTCGCGAAACAAATGAAAGGGCGCCCGCTTGAATTGGATGGCGATTTCGGTCGTCCGTTTGTGCAACCGCTTACCCGTGCGCAAATAAAACGGCACGTCCGCCCAGCGCCAATTGTCGATGCGCAGTTTCAGGGCGGCAAACGTCTCCGTGCTCGAATCGGGCGCGACATCAGGCTCGGTGCGGTAGGACGCCAGATGCTCGTCTCCGATTTGTCCTTCACCGTATTGTCCGCGCACGGCCATGTTGAGCACATCTTCGGGCGGCGGAATTTGAATCGCGTGCAGCGCCTTGGATTGCTCGTCGCGCACATCGTCGGCCTTAAAGGAAGTGGGCGGCTCCATCGCGGTCAGGGAAACCAGTTGGAACAGATGGTTGGGCACCATGTCCCGCAACGCTCCGGAGGTCTCGTAATAGCCCCCGCGCTGCTCGACGCCAACGGTTTCCGCTGCGGTGATCTGGACGTGATCGATGTAGCGCCGGTTCCAGATCGGCTCGAAGATGCCGTTGCCGAAACGGAAGATCATGATGTTCTGCACCGTCTCCTTGCCCAGGTAATGATCAATGCGATAAATCTGGCGTTCTTCCAAAATCAGCTTGATCTCACGGTTTAGGACTTTGGCCGAATCCAAATCGCGTCCGAAAGGCTTCTCAATAATGACCCTCGCCCAGTGGTCTTTGCCTTCCTCGACCAAACCAGCGGCGCCAAGTTGCCGCACCACCTCGCCAAAAAAGCGGGGGGCGACCGCCAGGTAATAAAAATGGTTGCCTGAAATGTTGTGGGTTTTTTCAACTGCGGCGATTTGTTGCTTAAGGGTCTTATATCCCTCGGGGTTTTGAAAATCGCCTTTTATATAATAGATCCGCTTGAGGAACCAATCCCACATTTCCGGCGTGATGGGACAACTGGCGAATTTACTGATCTCTTCGGTCAGCAGAACACGAAAAGCCTCGCTGGTGAGATCATTGCTGGAATAGCCAATGATGGCGAATTGTTCCGGCAACAGTTTGGCCACCGCCAGATTGAGCAACGCCGGGATGAGTTTTCGCTTGGTCAAATCTCCGCTGGCGCCGAAGATGACCATCACGCACGGGTCCGCTTTTCGGGCGGGCGCATCCGTGGCTGCACTGGCCGGGTTTATAGTACTCATGACAATGACATCAAAACGCTTTTGGAGCGATTCTGTCAACTGGCATATATGGAAATAATCTTAGCCAGAAATTCCAACGACTTTTCTTTCTTCCGCTGGAATGAGTTGCGGCCGATAATGGAGCCGAAACCTCCGCCTGCGCGGATGGCCGTCACTTCGCTATAGACCGTCTCGTCGCTGCTGGTGGGGCCGCCGGAGAAAATGAGGATGCGCCTTCCGTTAAAGCAGCATTGCACCACATTCTTAACGCGGTCGGTCAGCGTGGCGACAGGCACTTTCTCCTGCTCATAAACCTTCTTGGCCGCCTCTTGTTCGAGGTGATCGGTGGGCAATTTGACTTTGACAATGTGCGCGCCCAATTCCGCCGCGATGTGCGCCGCGTAACCGCACACATCCATGGCCGTCTCACCCGCCTTGCTGATGGTGCCGCCGCGCGGATACGACCATACAACGACGGCCAGGCCGTTCTTCTTGGCCACTTCAGACGCGCAACGCAATTGTTGATACATCGTCACGCGCGCCGCGGAGCCGGGATAAATCGTGAAGCCGATGCCGACGCAACCCAGCCGCAGGGCGTCATCCACGCAACTGGTCACGGCCGAGATCGGGTCTTTTTCGTCCTGCAACGTATCGTGATTATTGACTTTGAGGATGAGAGGAATCTCGCCCGCAAAATCCCTGGCCCCGGCCTCCAGGAAGCCCAGGGGCGCGGCATAAGCGCTGCAACCGGATTCAATGGCCAGCTTAAAATGGTAATGGGGATCGTAGCCGGGCGGGTTCATGCCGAAACTCCGGGTCGGACCATGTTCGAAGCCCTGGTCCACCGGCAGGATGACCAGACGGCCGGTGCCGCCCAATTTGCCGTGGTTCAAGAGCTTGGCCAGATTGGTTAATGTTCCGGGGTTATCGCTGCCGTACCAACTTAAGATTTCTTTGACTCTGGGCGTGATCATACAATGTAATTTTTATTTTTCGGCCGTTTGGATCGTTCGATCCACCCGCCATTTCCAAAAATGACGGGTTTTCCATGGGGGTCGCCGTGACTCCGCAGGCCCACAGGTCAACCACTACATGATGGCCGAGAATACCTGAGCCGCCTTTTCCCGCAAGCAATTTTTTGATGCGTGCTTCTGTTGATGGTGCAGGACAAAATTGTGGCAAGCGTTTGCCGTAAGGTGTGCGTTGATGAATCATATTTCAAAAACCCTGAAGAATAGCCCCAAGAACGAAAAACTTCAGACTTTCCATGTTTTTCACTTTTTTCCGTCAATAAAACTTGCAAAAAACCGGAATTATCCGAAAATAACGCGCGGATTATGGTATAGACACGGTTTTACATTATGAAAAAATTTGGCCGCTACACCACACGTTCGCAATTCTGCTTTTTAATATTGGGCGCCTCGATTCTATTTTTCGGAATGCCCGCCCTCGTGGCGCAGGATCCGTATCTGCCTCTTCCCGCCTCGCCCGTGCCAGGAACTTCTTGGACGCCTTTTGGTTTCCTGATGCTTGGCGTGGTCGGCCAGATTGCGCGCGTTGCCGTAGGGATAAAAAAGGAATTGGACGATCCCAAGGCGCAAACAGCCAAATGGTCCACATGGTTCAACACGCCTGAACTCGTAGTTAGGAGCCTGTCGGAGTTAAAA
>PLIU01000413.1 GCA_003140095.1 Verrucomicrobiales bacterium
CCAATTCCCCCACAGCTACACCAACCGGACTCGTGTTGGACAACAGCAACAACGTCATTGTCACTGGCAGCGCATTAACCGTGAAATACGGTACAAACGGGAATGAGGTATGGACTGCGGCTTACGCGGGAACATCGGTAGCAGCGGATACGAACCTTAATGTTTACGTGGTTGGATTCTCTACTGATTTTGCCACGGCCAAGATCAGCGCAGCGGGGAGCAACGTGTGGCAGACCTCATATCCATCCAGTTTAAGACCGAACGTGTCGCAAGTGGTGGCGGTTGACAGCGAAGGGAATGTGGACGTTGCAGGCAGCGAAACGTATTATTGTAACCAGTATTCGTGCTCCCAGGAAATGCTTTTAGTCCAGTACAGTTCCAATGGAAATCAGAATTGGAGTGAGGTCACACTTGCCGGAGCTATTCCTGCTGTACAAGTGGCAGGAATGGCGCTCGACAATGCGGCCAATATTTATGTGCTGGCCAATGCTTACTTTGGGCCCTACTCCACCCTCAAATATACACCGAGTGGCGACGAACTGTGGGGTGCTTATAATCCAACTGGCGACCTATTTAGTCTCGGCCGAGCATTGGCGTTGGACGGTGCGAACAATACGTTGGTTATTGGCCAGAATGCAAATTACTATCCAAATATACAATACGGGACGTACGAACTCAACACTAATGGCGCGTATCGTTGGACGAATCTTTATCCCACATCTCCGACGGGAACGAACGTAGGAGTGGGAATTGCGGTTGACCAATTGAACAGTGTCTATGTGACCGGCCTTTCGCCCGGCACGAACTCCGGCAATGATATTGTGACGATCAAATATGATCAGAATGGCAATCAAATCTGGCTCCAACGCTACTCCAGCCCCGGCAACGGCAACGCCGCCGGCAACGCCATCGCCGTCGATAACAACGGCAACGTCTATGTCACCGGCTATGACACCACGGCGGCGGGCGGGACGGAAATCGTCACCATCAAATACTCCCCCGTCACCCTGGAACGCCGCCCGGACGGCACCGTGATCTTGCAAGCACAAGGCTCCCCCGGCGAGAGCTTCGACATCGAGGCCAGCGCGGACCTGCTCAATTGGCTGGACCTGGGCCTCGCCACCGCCGACACCAACGGGCTAATGCAATTCGACGACACCAACGCCCCCAACTACCCGGCCCGCTTCTACTACACCAACCCGCAATGACTTATTTGCCAATTCCGTACACCAACAGCCTCGGCCGCTTGTAGCCAGCAATATCTATGTGACGAACATCTCTACCGTGGTCTCTCTGTTCACCGAGGGTTTCATGATTGTTTTATATTTTACTGTTATTTCTGCGTTCTGTTGTTGTTAACTCTATAGAAGCGCGTAAATACTGATGCGCGGCCAGGCAAGGCCGGTTATTGCCGCAAATCGAACCCTTGCAACCCATCCAGCGTCCAGTCCAAGTTATACACTGGCGCACCAGCTCCGAACAATCCGCCCTGGCCCGGCGGAGCCGGAACTAATTGCGCAAACGTGGCAGATTGGGAGTGTCCATCGGCAAACAACAGCAACATGAGGTTCGGTCCGTGCCCGTCGCTGGGTGTGTTCATTGTGATGTCGAAATAGCCCCCGGCCGAACTGGCAAAGCAGGGTGACATCGCCTTCCGCGTGGGATAGCGCACATCCCGCGTCTTACGGAGCGCAAGGCTGCGACCGCCGTCCACATCATCGTTGTAGAAATCATAGTAGTAGTAGTACGAGTTGGGGAACGGCAGTTCGTTCGTCGTGAGGCCACTGCCGCCGGTTTGGATCACCCACTGGAAATTAAAGCCCTGGGGCGCGTCGGCCGGACAGAGGAAGAAGCGGCCATTATTGGTGTTGTTTGCGATATAAGGTTTATACAGCTTCAGCAAATCCACAAACGGCAATTGGGGCCAGCCATTGCCGGAATATGGGTACCCATCCTTGTTGTCCCCCGTGTACATGGCCTCGGTAATTCCGATCTGGTGGAGATTCGAAATGCAGTTGGCCCGTTGTGCGTCCTTCTTGGCCCTGGCCAATCCGGGGAGCAACAACGCCGCCAGAATCGCGATGATGGCGATCACCACCAAGAGTTCGATCAAGGTGAAGCCCTCCGGGCGCCCAGCGGAACTTCGCGCAGGGCCTGTTTGATGTGCTGCAAAGGCTTTCATGCTCGATAGACTTGATCCCGTATCCGCGCCCGGCACATTCGGCAGGGCGCGCGGATTTCCGATCCTAACGCGACCGGAAATCCGTCAATGCTTATTTTCGCTTATTCTCATTACTTGATCGCGTTCGTCAAGGACGGATTCTGCTTCCACGCGAGGCAGTGCGAGGCAGAAAGCAAGTTGAAACGCCGGAACAGAGATCTCGTGAACCTATCTGCCAACAATTACCGGCATGTACGGGAAAGTCAAAATTCAGCATGGCTGCCCTCATTTTTACCCCTGCCCTGCTCGACGACACTTGGGCAATCGCCGACGCGCGCGCTGCTCCGGCCTCGCGTTCCGTCACGGAGGATTGGCCTTTTTTCCTCCCCACGCCTTTGCCGCCCAGGCGTCCAGGGCGCCGTACTGGTCTTGCCAGGTTGTGTACATCGCCCCGATAACCCCCGGCACCTCCGCCGTGTTTTGCTGCCATTGGGCGATGCCGGAGCCGTCTTCATCGCTGTCGTAATAGCCGCTCAAAATCTGGCGCAGGCCCAGGTCGGCAAAGAATTTGCAATTCTTGCCCTTCAGTCCTCCATTCCAATTCACGATGCCGATCCCTTTGTCCAATCCCTTCCAGGAACCGGCCAGCGTGCCGTTGACCGCGTAGTAATGGTCCACCGCATTGTGCATGGGGTCAAACATATCGCTCCAGACCCAGATTTCCGCGTCCGGCCGGAGGTCGCGGATGATTTGGGCGGCTTGGTGGACGTTGGCCGCGAGCAATTCGCCGGGGGTCAGGTGACGGCTCTGGCAAAGCGCGCACTGGTTCATCACGCGCATTTCGTCGTGCGACATAAAGTAGGCGGCCGGATGAAAAAGTTCGTCGGCTTGTTTCACCTCCTGTCTCCAGTCCTCCAAAATGCGGGGTTCGCTCACGCAACTCGTCACTCTGTCTTCGTAAACGATAATGGAATGATAATAATTCACGCGCAACCGCGCTCCATCCTGGAGACGGGTGCCGGGTGTGAGTTTGAGCGGGGGCGGTTGATGCCAGGCCAGCCAGGGATGGAGCAATGGATCGACAATCGGCTCATAATCGCGTCCCTCTTCGCACGCTTGCCCGTTCTCCGGGCGCACCGTGACCGGGCAACCGGGCCGCCGCAGGACGTTGACCAGGCCCATCTCTTCGATCCGCAAGTCGTCCCACCAGAGCTTGCCGGTGGTGCCCAACCACGATCCCAGGTAAAGAAGCCCCTCTCGATAATCGAAGCTGTTGAAACAGAGATCGTAGCGCTTCCAATCCTGTGTCGCGTCGCAGTGGAAGGTCTGAAAGCTTATGGAAGCGTTCGCGTCCGAGGCCAGCACCTTCACCTCGGGTTCCACGGCAACCAATCCTTCTGTCTTGACCCAGACCGAGATATGGTACTGGCGATGCGGTTGGAGTTGGATGGGTTGCAGGATGCGGCAATGGTGTCCCTCGTTCCGGCCAATATTCTCCATCCGTAGCGAAGTCTTTCCGCCATGCACAATTTCGTGATCGGCGAAGGTAGTAACCCCTTCGTCATCTTGGAAGCTCCAACCTTGGAAATGATTGCCGGAAACATTCTCAAAATCGCCGTTGCGCACCTCGGTAGGGTTGTCCGGCACAAAGACAGCCATCTGGCCGTGCGCCACAAAAAGCGCGTCGCGCACCAACACCCCTTCCACATCATTGCGGTTGTGAGCGCCTCCCATCACAATGGCGATCAAATCCAAGTGGTACTGTTTGGCGGCTTGCTGGAGCTTGGCCGCCTTTTCCGGAGCGATCTTGTAGGAAAAAACGACCCCGTTGTATCCGTCCGCAGCCGCCTGTGGGAAGCGGGCGATCATCCGGTCCATCTCGTTGGGGTCGCTCAGATCGCGCCAGACAAAAAGCCAGCGCTTTTCCAGGTGCGGCGCGGCGGCGTGGGCCGTGCAGATCAACCCAAACACAAGCAAGCCCATCAGGGCGATTCTGCCTCGCGCGCGCCAATTTCGTTCCATCGCACTCACCATACCTTATAAATATTCAATGTGACGGCATCGTGGCGTCAAGGCTGAACGTGCGTTCGATAAACTTATCCACCACTTCTTCAAATCCCGTCCAGTCTGGTCGCGCAAGCCCCGCTGTCGAACATTTTCTCGGCCGGCCGGCGACATCAAGCACGACCAACCGTTCCATCAAGGTGAAGCCCGCGGCGCTTTTGGGCGAGTTCTCGAATTTCCTCGAATATCCTAAAATTCGAAAACCCGGAAATAAGCGCAAATACCCATCCAAATCGCTATGTTGGCATATCATGGCAATTTCCCGTCCTTCCTCCGTCCTTAATAAATGAGCCAAGTCATTCATAATCATAATTATAATCTTAATCCCCGCCGAACCCCATTCCGCTCCCGTGCAACTCCATGAGTTGCCGGCAGGCGACTTTCCATTCTTGCCCAGGCGCCTTGCTTTCACTTTTTTCTTTCCTTCGTTGCTCATATTTTAAAATTTCAACTTTCGCGCCCAGTTTGCGCCACCCACTTAGACATTTGCTGTCCAAGTGAACAACTTTCCGCGGAAAACCCAACTTTTTTTACGTACCCAACAGGCGGGGTAGTGCCGCGCCGCAAGCACAATATAATGTGCCAAAGCTAGAAAAAGCACCCCTCGCCGGACCATCGTTGGGCCACTGTTCCCCCAATCCTGAATGGATTGTATCATTCAGCCCAGCGTTGGCCCGATTCCGAGAGGGACTACGCTGGGCAATGCCAATTGATTTCCCCAACCCTGAAAGGGGTTGAATAGCAAATCTTTGTGCAACCAGATCCAATTTCGGGAGGAATGGTTCCGGGTCAATGCGGCGAATTTCATGGCTTGGGGAGCATACGCGCCCCCGCGTGTCGCGGTCGGCGCCCCGCCGAGCGCTTCTTTCAACTCATATATATTCTGATGGATCAACTCGCCAGTACTTCCTCCCGCACAAAATGGAGCCGGATGATTTTTGGGGCTTTCCCCTCGTCAAAATGGCATTGGACGGCGTCCCTCACGTTGCGGCGAAGCTCCTCCAGCGTTTCTGCTTGGGTAAAGACGGACTCACCAAGCGCGCGAGCCGTATAACCGCCTTCGGGCGCCTCTCCGACGAGGAATATCAATTCCTTCATTTTGTCCGGGCCAACAGACCTTTGATGTTCCCCACAATGTCGGCAATTCGCCGCTCTTTATCAAGGATGCTTTCCGCCCATTGCTCCGGATTAGGCGATTTAAAGTTTTCCTTTGAAGGCGCGGTCAAGAATGGTGGGGAGCAAGGCATCCAATTCGGCGGCGATCTCGGCTTGCAGGCCCTTCAGCGAGCCAACCTCCTGATGAACTTCAGCCAGACGATTTTGCCACGTGATGGGAGGAAGCCAAAGTTCATGA
Organism: Verrucomicrobiales bacterium; assembly: GCA_003140095.1. GTDB lineage: Bacteria > Verrucomicrobiota > Verrucomicrobiia > Limisphaerales > Palsa-1400 > Palsa-1400. Next base: position 5,580 of record PLIU01000413.1, read on the forward strand.
GCGAGAACTTTGTCCGCTTGTACGCGCTGCCGTCGATCACCAAGACCTTGGCTGCCGGTTGCCACATCCTTCCAAACATGAGATGGTTTGAAATATGCCGCGAGAAATTCTGCACGGATATAACGGGGGTTGCACTCAAAAGTCGGATATTCTTGAGAAACAAAAGCGCCATCGAACTCTTCTGTCACCATCCCGTATGCGCCCTCGAAGGCGAATAAGCGACTGTAGATGAATTGGCCAGCTTTCACGCGCCGCAATGATTTTGCGCTCGTCGCCAGGCCGTCGATAGGCTTCTTGTGAAAGAGGCCTCGGCCGAAACTATAGATGCCTAGATTAGGGTATGACCGATGCGGGAGAACTTTGTGCGAATCGTCCACGAACTCAATTAATTTCGACAATTGCGTTCTCTTCCAACCAGCCTTTGCCTTTTCCTCGGCTGCAAGTTCTGCGCGGTGTGCCATCGCGACGACCATCTCCTCCGCTTCTCGATCTGCTTCTTGTCGTAACGTGCGAGCCTCTCGGATTTGGGCAGCAAGCCCTTCAATCCGCGCCACCACCCGCCGCTGCTCCGCCAACGGCGGCAGCGGGATTTCGCGAGCGAGGAATCTATCTTCTTGCAACCGGACGCGATTAGTCGTGCCTTCGCTCGCTCGCTGACATTCCTCGACAAAGGAAGCCGTGCGGCACATCCAACCAAGGTAGCCTGGCAACATTCGATTATCGAGAACTTTGAACACGGGAAAGTCGTTCGTGACAATCGCTTCGTCGAGTTCCGGCGGCACGATGCCCAAGGCACCGTTGCGAGCATCAATTCGCGATAGGATGAACTGACCGCCCCGCGCCACCATCTGCAATGAAGCCGCGATTTCTGCGCCGGTCAAAATGCCGCGCAATACAACGCCTTTGCCCCAAAGCTTCACGGTGATTTGGCGATAAGCAACATCGGGTCGAAGCTCGACGGTTTCCTCCGAGCGTTGCAGAACTTCACACAAACGCACCTTTGGCCAAGCCGTATTCATCATTCAAACAGCCGCCGGGCCAACTCGTCGCGGCTGATTTCCAGATGAGCGGCGACATCACCCAAGATACCGGATAGGGTGCCGACCTTGATGGAATTATGGTTGGGAACGGTGACATGGTGCTGGCCGCGTTCATTTGTGACCATGCGAATATGGCTGCCAGTCTGCCGGACCGTTTCGTAACCGACGCCGCGCAAGGCTTTCACCAAGTCGGGCCCCGAAAAATCTCTTGGTACTTTCATCTTGCCAGCCAAATGGAATTACAGCAGGGAGATGGATCAACTCGCCAGCACTTCCTCCCGCACAAAATGGAGCCGGATGATTTTGGGGGCTTTGCCCTCGTCAAAATGGCATTGGACGGCGTCCCGCACGTTGCGGCGAAGCTCCTCCAGCGTTTCTGCTTGTGTGAAGACGGACTCGCCAAGCGCGCGAGCCGTATAACCGCCTTCGGGCGCCTCTTCGACGAGGAATATCAATTCGTTCATTTTGTGCGGGCCAAAAGGCCTTTTATGTTCTCTACAATGTCGGCAATTCGCCGCTCTTTATCAAGGATGCTTTGCGCCAATTGCGCCGGCGGCAGATGCGTGATGTCTTCCTTGGCACGCGGGTTCTTGCGGTCAAGGTTGCAGCCGGTGGCCAGCAGTTCGGCAACCGGCACGCGCCAGGCGCGCTCGTTTTCCTCGCGTTTAGTGCCAGCGCCAGGTTGGCAACACCATTGGATCAAAGGAGCAAATTCCTCGAATTGGATGGGTGCCGTTTTGGTGTAATTCTTCCGGCCCTCCGGCAGCGGTTGCTCGTAATACCACACCTCGCGCGTCGGACCGGTGCGGTCGAAAAACAAGAGGTTGGTCGGGATGCTGGTGTAAGGCGCGAACACGCCGTTGGGCAGGCGGACGATGGTGTGAAGATTGAACTCCTTGAGCAGTTCTTCCTTGATGCGCGCGCAGACGCCATCGCCAAACAAAGTGCCGTTGGGCACGACCACCGCCGCTCGCGCCTTGCCGCCTTGCCGCCGGAGTTTCCGCATAATGAGTTGCAAAAAAAGCAGCGCGGTTTCTGAGGTCTGTTTATCTTCGGGGAAATTGCCCTGGATGCCCTTCTCCTCCTCCCCGCCGAAGGGCGGGTTGGTCAGAATCACATCCACACGATCGCGTTCGCCAATGTCGGTCAACTTGAAACGGAGCGAGTTGCCGGGATCAATCTGCGGGTTGTCCAGGCCATGAAGAAGCAGGTTCATCTGGCAGAGCAGATAAGGCAGCGTTTTTGCCTCACAGCCGAAGATGGATTTTTCCTGCAAAACCTTGCGGTCAGCCACGGTTTTGACCTGTTTTGAAAGGTGGTTGAACGTTTCGACCAGGAAGCCACCAGTCCCGGCGGCGGGATCGAGCATGGTTTCGCCCAAGCGCGGATCAGTGACGGCGACCATGAGCCGCACCACCGCCCGCGGCGTGTAGAACTCGCCAGAATCCCCCGCCGCATCCCGCATCTCGCGGAGCATGGATTCATAAAGCGCGCCGAGCGTGTGCAACTCATCGCTTGCGGTGAAATGAATGCCGTTCAGCTTGTTGATGACATCGCGCAACAAGTACCCGCTGACCATCCGGTTCTGCACCCCGCGAAACACCGTGGCGATGACATCCCGCCGATTGTCGCCGTTTGAACTCGTCAGCGTGCGCAGATAACGGAACAGTCCGTTGCCCTTCTCGCCGTTAGGCAGAGTTGTTTCCTCATTGTTGATGAAAGCCAGGAGTTCATCGCCCGTGATGCCGTCCGACTTGGCGGCCCAATCGCGCCAGCGGTAAGGCGGTTCGATGGCGGGCTTGAACTTTTTCGTGGCCAGCTTCGTCTCGCCCTCTCGCTGAATTTCCAGGTCGTCCAGGAATTTCAGGAACATGATCCAAGTGAGCATCGGCAGCCGGTCCAAATCCCCGTTCAAACCTTTGTCCTTGCGCATGATGTCGCGCGCGGATTTTAAGAGCGCGCCGAGGGATTGGGCGGTAGTGGGTTGTTTGTTAGACTTCACTGGGTTGCCTATGGCGGTTTAAGCGTATTGCTGCGATTCTTTTGCTTCTGCTTGCGATTTTTGAAATAGCCTCATCGCTAAATTCCATTTCACGAAGAAAACAAAGTTCCAGCAAAAGACTTAATTGCTCCGCCTTCACGAACAAAACCTGATGTTTTTTTAACACGGGGGCCTCTTCGGCAGTTGGAGTCGGGTGGGTAAGGGAATTTCTTAACTCAGCAACTTCGCCGGCGAAATCGGATGCATCCCCGAAGAAAGGCGTGAGAAGGTTGCCAAACATGCCACAGATATCTTGAATACGTTTCCTGAGCGAGTACTCATGTAGGTATTTCAATTTATTCTTCAAACTGGCGCGAAAATCCGGTTCGATGTCACCGGGGATTGCCTGCCATAATATCTTTTCGACGCCTTGCTCATATTTTGAGTCAGCCTGATATTTTCCGCCAATAAAGGCACGGTGATAGGCTTCGACAGCGTGTGCAACTGCAAGAAATCGCTGGTGCAAGTACATTTGTTTGTTATACATTGTCGAAAAGTAAAAATCGCAAACCGGACTTAGACGATTTCGTTTCTCGACAAAGCGAGCAAAGTAATGGCCGGCTTTCGGCTGAATATCGGCCAGCGAAAATTGCATGTCATGGGCAGTGATTGGCGGTTGCTCGTGGTTTGCTTGCGAGTTGCGTCGGATTATTTCGTAATTGTCGCAGATTCCCTGACCATCAATTACTTCTCGTGGTTTATCTAATCGGCCAATAACGGATAGACTGTATATCGGAGACGATACCCCTAAAGTCAAAAAGTACTGGAAGTCCATGACGATCTTCTCGAACAATGTGTACTCTGTTGGATCAGATGTTTTAAGTGTCAAGACGCAGTTCTCAGTAAGCCGGAAATTTCCCCAATCAGGTGAGCAGTTTTCAGCGAACTCAAATGAAAGACCGAAATTTCCTATAGAGCCTAAATCGATATCGGGGGGCGCTTGTTGAGTAATCTGTATTTTGTTTGATGCAATTGTGCCCAAGATGCCCGTTACACCAACCCAGTGCCGAAGATAAGTGAAATCCACAGACACCTTAACGAACTTTATGTCTTCGATCTGCCTAAAATGACCTCCGACCACGCCGAACACTGAGCTGACTTCCGAGTTATGAGATCCTGGAAAGCCGGGTAAATGTAGCGTCATTTTGTGCTGGAGACAATTAAATAACGTGACTTTTTTGCCTTTAGCGGTAATTCCCCACAATGTGAAGCGATCCAGCGTTGGCTTTTCAAATAGCACACCCTGTAAAATCAGTTCTGCTCCGATCATGGGACCATATTTAATTTTTCCCAATATTGGCATATTGGCCCGGTCGGGTAGCCACCAGTTCCCATCAATTGTTTCTTCGGGGGCCATTATCTCTTATTCTGAATAAAGCAGCGCTTGCAGTTGGCCTACAGCGTTGCGGAGTTGGTCTGCGCCGCCGAACATGCCGACGATCTCAGCCACGTTCCCGTGCTGTGAAATCGGCGGGACTTTCAGCACGTCTGGAAGAGTGAATTGAAGTTCGCCGTCCACGGCGTATTTCTCCAGTAGGTCGTTCAAGACTTCGCGAGCTTCCGGGGCGAAGTAGCCGAAGAAAGCGGCCTGCTGCCTTTTCATGCGGTCAGCGCGCTGGCGGCGGGTGAGCGCCGGAGCGTTGAAGGCGAGATGGCACAACAGGTCGAACGGGTCGGCGTCCGGGGTGCCGGCCTGCATCGCCACTTGCTGGAAATCAATGCCGCGCTCGGCCAGTTGCTGGATGATCTCGGCGCGCTGGCCGGCGTCAGACCAGCGGGCGCGCAGTTCATCCGGGCTGGCGCAGAGTGTCCGCACTTTCTCGGCGGTGTAATCCGTAAGTTTGATGACACGGAGCTGCTTGCCATCCGGGTCAAGCTCGTGGACGAGTTCGGCGGCGATTTCCACCTGGCCGCCATCGAAATAGAATTTCCTGGGTCCACCCCGATTCCAGTCATCGATGACGACAGGGCCGGACGGTTCGTTGCCCACTCCTTCGTTATCTTCGTGTTCTTCTGTAGTCAGGACTTCGATGTTTGTTGTCTTGCCGTATTCGTCAATTTCCTCCTCCGTCGCGAAGGCGGGGTCGCCGTCGAAGGCCGCGTCGGCGAAATTGCGCGTGGCCGTCCCGGTGTAGTCGAGAATGTTGAACCAGAGCTTGCCGTATTCCTCGCGCACGCGCGTGCCGCGCCCGATGATCTGTTTGAACTCAACCATCGAGTTGACGAGGCGCACCAGCACAACGTTGCGGCAGGTGGGCGCGTCCAGGCCGGTCGTGAGCAATTGCGACGTGGTCAGGATAACGGGCGAGCGTGTCTCCACGTCCTGAAATCGTTGCATGTGGCCGCGCCCAATTTCGCCCTCATCCGAAGTGACGCGGCAGACGTAATCCGGGAACTGCCGGACAAGGTCGGCGTTCAGGTTGTTGAGCGCGGCGCGCATTTCGGAAGCATGTTCCTGATCGACGCAGAAAACAATCGTCTTGGCGAAACGGTCGGTTTTCTTGAGGAAATCGGTCAGGTGCCGGGCCACGGCCTGGGTGCGGGCGCGCATGGCGACTCGCCGCTCAAAATCGGCCGTGGTATAAACTTCGTCGGGAATTTCGCGGCCGTAACGGTCAAGGTCGTCCTTGCTCGGTCGCCAGCCGGCCGCATCCCATTGGGTGACGATGCGATGGACGCGGTAAGGGGCCAGGAAGCCGTCGTCAATGCCCTGGCGCAGGCTGTAGGTGTAAATCGGATTGCCGAAATACAAGTAAGTGTCGCGATTATCGGCACGCAACGGTGTGGCGGTCATGCCGAGTTGGTGAGCGGGGGCAAAGTATTCAAGGATTTCGCGCCAGTTGGAATCTTCTTTGGCGCTGCCGCGATGACACTCGTCCACAATGATGAGGTCGAAGAAATCCGGCGCGAATTCCTTGAAGAGGCCCGGGCGGCGTTCGTCCTTGGCGATGGATTGATAGGTGGCGAAATAAAGCTCCCGGCTGAACACCACCTTGCCGCCTTCGATTTTCCAGCGTGCTTCGCCGAATGGCGCGAAGATTTTATCTTTGGGATCGTCCACCAGGAAATTGCGGTCGGCCAGATAAAGGATGCGCGGTTTGCGGTTTGGATCGCCTTTGGCGTTCCACTTGGCGGACCAGAGCTTCCAACAGATTTGGAAGGCCACAAATGTCTTGCCCGTGCCAGTGGCTTTAGTGAGCAGCACGCGGCGCTTGCCTTGAACAATGGACTGCACCGTGAGATTAGTGGCGATCTGCTGGTAATAACGCGATTCTTTGCCGGTGGTGTGATTCTCCGGCGTGAGCAGTTGTTGCGCGGCGGCATCGTCGGTCAGTTTTTCTGCCGCCCTCAGTCGCGCCCACAATTCGGCGGGCGAGGGGAAGTTTTCAATGATCCGTTCCAAGCCAGTGATGTAATCGAACTCGACAATTTCCTTGCCGTTGCTGGCGAAGGCGAATTTGAGTTTCAGGATTTCAGCGTAATCCTTTGACTGCTGCAATCCGTCGGCGGCCTTCTTATATTCCGCCTTGGCTTCGAGCACGCCGATGGGGAAGTCGCGAGTGTAACGAAGCAGGTAGTCGGCCCGTTTGCCCTTTTTGCGTTCGGCCTTGTTGCCGCGCACGACGATGCGCCCCTCCGTGAAGTATCGTTGCTCGGCGATGGAGTGAGGCTCATTTTCCCAACCCGCCGCCTGCAGCTTCGGAAGCACAAATTTCCGGCATGTATCCGCCTCGTTCATGATGCTCGCAGTCAGCCAATAGTATTGAGAACCCGCGCAGCGGCAACATTAAAACGCGCAAGCTCTTTATTCTCAAGGCGCAAGAGAAGTTAAAGTCAAACTATAGTTTTTTTGTCAAATCTTCCCAGAATATGAAGGCCGTGAGGGTCATGCATTAGGCTTCTGATCAACAGAAAAAGCGTTGTCCATCCGCTTTTTTTAAAACGATCTATCTGCCGGTGCCGGTGTGCCGGCGTCCTGTGCCAGTTCTCTGTCAGACACAAAATCTCATCCACATCGGTTTATTCTGGAACTTTCACCCGCCGGCTCATAATTATTCCACCATGCGATGAAACATGGCTTCTCTTCTTCTTGCTTGTTGGCCGCTGGTTTTGTCCGCGCAGGGAAATCATTTTGCGGCGGAGTATGATGTGGCCTGGAATTCCCTTGGGACAAACGAGCATATTGGGGTTCGCCATCACCCCTCGATCCAATTATCCTGAACGTGTCTATGCAACATGCGCTCCTGATCATGACGTGGATCCCAGTGATTGGCTCCAATCGAGAGTTCACGGGCCGGCCCCGCGGGTTCCTCGCTCTCCTCGTGGCTCTGCTGCCGTTGCTTCCAGGCCCCGCGTCTGCGGCGGAGACCACCGCGGACAAAACGGATGAACCGTGGCTCGTTCCTTACACAGGGACAACGCGCACGGACATCGACCCTACGACATTGGACGGCAAGGTGCTCTGCGGTTATCAAGGCTGGTTCAATACTCCATGCGACACGGAAGGATTTGGTTTCGGGCATTGGGGGCAGGGACTGGAAGGAACCAACGGGAGATTCGTCGTTGACATGTGGCCCGACGAATCAGAATACGACCCGAAGGATTTGTGCGAAGTCCCCGGCCTCAAAATGCCTGATGCTTCGCCAGCCCGCCTCTACAGCGCGTATCTCAAAGGCCCAGTGTTGCTCCACTGCAAATGGATGCGACAATACGGAATCGACGGCGTGTTTGTCAGCCGGTTCGTTGGCGAAACAACCAATCCATCTCGTTTTCGCCACATCAACACCGTTCTGGCCAACATTCGGGAGGGATGTCATCGGGAAGGGCGCGTCTGGGCCATGATGCTCGATCTCTCCATGGGGCGTCAGGCCACAACCTCCATCGTCATGGACGATTGGAAGTTCCTCTGCGACAAAGTAAAAGTTCCCCAAGATGCGCGCTACCTGCATCACCAAGGCAAGCCCGTGGTGTTGTTGTGGGGCTTGGGTTTCAAGGACCGCCCTTGGACGCCGGAGCAGGCGGAGCAATTGATCAAATTCTTCAAGGACGATCCGCGCTACGGCGGCGTTTATCTCATTGGCGGTGTGGACCCGGCCTGGCGCACCTTGCGCGGAGAATCGAGAACCGACCCAGCCTGGCCGAAGGTCTATCGTATGTTTGACGCGATCAGCCCGTGGGACGCGGGCCGATTTCGAGACAATGCCGGCATGGATCGTGTGCGAACCAACTCATGGGAGGCCGATTTGGCGGAACTGAAAGTCTTGGGGATTGGCTACATGCCCACCGCCTTTCCCGGATTCTCATGGGACAATCTTCGCCAGAAGCCGCCGGGAACGACCACCATTCCGCGGCAAAAGGGAGAATTCTATTGGCGGCAATTCGCCATCTTCAAGGAATTGGGCATTCGCAGCGTTTTTGTCGGCATGTTCGACGAAGTCAATGAGGGCACCGCGATTTACAAGGTGGCAAACCAGACGCCCGTTGGAAGGAACTTTGTCACACTGGAAGGTTTGCCCACCGACTGGTACCTTCGTTTGACTGGGGCGGCCACAAGGATGATTCGCAACGAGGCCCCGTTTTCGGCGGGGATTCCAGATCAGATACCGTTGCCGGTGGAATGATTGCCTTTAATTTTGAGAACTAATTTCGCCACCATGCCAGCAAAACTCATCACTATGGCGTCGTTCGCGATTGGCGCATTTGGCTTCCTGGGAATGATTCGCGCTGCGGAACCATCAGTGCCATCCGCGCCCTTGCCCTTCGTCGGCGAGAAAATCGATTGGCACGGGTTCGACCGTTACGATTTTCTAATGGACGAGCAGACCTTGGCTATCACGCCTTTCAAGGCTCCGGCCGGCGAACAATCTGGCGTCAGAGACCCGGAGAAAGGCCAGCGGCGATGTATTGTCGTTGTGCCAAAGGCGGCGGCGCCCGGCCTTCCCTGGTCCTGGCGAGGCTGTTACTGGGACCATCAACCCCAAACCGAAGTCGAATTGCTCAACCGGGGTTTTCACGTGGCCTACATTTCGGCCAACGCCACATTGAAGCCAGGCAAGGAGTGGGACGCTTGGTACGAGTTCCTCACGCGGCAGCATGGGTTGTCCAAGAAGCCTGCCTTCATTGGCATGAGCCGCGGCGGAGAATACTCTTATACCTGGGCCACCGCCCATCCTGACAAAGTTTCCTGCATCTATGCCGACAATCCAGGGATGAACCGGGAGGCTTTGGCCAAACTTGAGGACCTGGCCGGATGCGACGTTCCTCTGCTTCACGTCTGCGGCAGCATCGATCCCATCTTGGGCAAGAATTCCACCGTGATCGAGAGCATCTATCAGCAATTTGGCGGACGAATCTCCGTCATGATCAAGGAAGGTTTCGGGCATCATCCGCACAGCCTCCGCGATCCCAAGCCAATCGCGGATTTTATTGTGCAGAGCGTTCAGGCGACCAGCAACCCGCCGCCCGAGTTCGTGGGCAAGAGGTTCGCCAAATCCTCTTACTACGGCGTCGAGAATATTTACAGCAACTTTCTGAGTGAAGGGACGTACATTACTTGTCGCGGCCCGCTGTTTACGGATTGCTATGACCGTTACGAATTCAACCTTCCGAGCATTGAAGGGGCCATCACGGTCATCGTGCCGACGACCACGGCTCTGGGCACGCCGTGGGTGTTCCGGTCGGACTTCGTGGATCGGCACGCGGGGGTCGATTTGGCCCTGCTGGCCAAGGGATTTCACATTGTGACCGGCCCAGTCCCATTCAACGGCGATGGTCCCCTGCGGAAAGATTGGGACGCGGTCTATAAATACCTGACCGAACACGGTTTTTCCAGGAAGCCGGTGATGCAAGGCGCCGGCGGAGCAGCGGGTGATGCCTACGCCTGGGCCATCGAAAACCCGGACAAGGTTTCCTGCATCTATGCCGAGAATCCCGTGCTGCGCAGCAAAATGTCGAAAACGCCGCCGCTCGATAATCTGGCGCCGCTGGCTAAGGCCGGCGTGCCCATCCTCCACGTTTGCGGCGGCCTCGACCCGTGGCTTGCGGACAACTCGCGCGTCCTCGAAAAGCGATACAAAGAACTCGGCGGGCAGATCACATTGATCGTCCAAGAGGGTGTGGGACATTATCCGCTTGCGCCAAAAAATGTGGAACCCGTGGTTGATTTCATCACTCAGAGCGTTGGATTAACGTCTGAGCCGGCGAACGCCCGACCGGGCGGTTATCAATTTGACAAAACCATATCCCGGCAAGTGCTGGAAAACTACCTCTCCCGCTCCATCACCATGGAGGGCCTCCTCAATGGCCGTGGCAATCTCGAAGACAATATCCGCATGCTCAAGAGCGCCGGAGCCAAGTACATCGGACGCGCCCTTTGCCTGTGGGGCGCCGAAGCCGATTTCTCGAATAACCTCGCACGAGCCAGGGAGGAGATGCCGCGGGTTCTGGCCGCCGATCCGGAGATGATTCTGGAAGCCTGTGTTTTTGAGACGGTCAGCCCGCGTGTCAATCAAATTGCTATCCCGGATTGGGTGTTCACCGCCTTTGGCCAGCCTGTGGAGAATCGGAATTTCCGCTTTGATGACATGATTTATCCGGAAGGCCAGCGCCGGTCCATGGGCCGGAACGCCCAGGTCCCGGATGAGAGCCGGCTGGAAACACAGCTTTGGTTCTATGATCAGGCCGCATCCTACATTGACATCGGCTGTCAAGCAATCCACTTCGGCCAGGTGGAGATTATGAATAGAAACGACCTCGATAATGGGCATTGGGAACATCTGCTGACTTTGGTCCGGGCTTACGCCGCTCAACACGCCCGCCATCACATGGTGCTATGCAACGGCCATGTTCCCTCCGGCGGCCTGATGCGGAACGGACGCCCGCTTCTGGATTTCCATGCGTTCCCCTTGCGCGTCATGGAGCTTCCAGACCAGCCGCAAGAGGCGATTTTGAAGGTGGGTTTTTCCGATGGCATCTATGGCCGCAGCAAGGGCGGACTGACTTTCAGCGGCTGGACGTGCGAGCGCCTGCCCTATTTGGTGGAGTTGGACAACTGGGGAGTCAGCCGACAACCGGGACAGGCCAAGGCCGGCGGGATTTGGATTTGGGGCTACGACGAAATCACATGGTTCGCGCACCAGACCAAATCCTATCGCAGCGACTGGCTGCGCTACGCCTGGGACTGGGTGCGAAAGACCGACACCAACGCCTTTCTCGAAATGCCCGGCAGCCGCACGGAATCCTCGCCGCTGGATCACAAGCGATGGTATTTCGCCAACACACCAAGCCCGGCCGTCCCTGATGGACTTGGCGATGAGGAGGCCATTCGCGCCATTTGGGCGGCCAACTCGCCCAGTCATTAAACCCTTGATAATCAAGGCCGGGATGAGGTCGGATGACTCAGAAAAAGGGCCAAAGTCATTTTCCACGTGAACGGTCAACGTAATGACAACCAGTTTGGCATCCGCGAAGTTTGGATTTTCACGAGAATTCCTCTTGCAAATGAACGACTTTTGCTTAAACTCGCCGTCCAGTGGGAACCGGAATCTTTTGCACTAGTCGTTGTGCCGGGGGATTTCGCGATTTCCCAAGAAAACCCTTAACTCGAGCCGAACATGAAACAATTCAAGAATGCGACGTTTTTGACTGTGCTGTATCTGGCCGCGCTCGGCGGCTGGACAGTATTGGCCCAGAATGCGGCGGAAAAGAAATCGGAAGTTGCGCCACAAGGCAAAGTAGATGAATCCGCCATGATGGCGATGATGATGGAACTGGCCAAACCGGGAGAAAATCACAAGATACTGGCCTCATTGGTTGGACAGTGGAACTATAAAGTCAAATATTGGATGAACCCAGACCCAGGCGCTTCACCTTCGGAATCAAGCGGGACGTCACTGGTCCGGTCGGTCATGGATGGCCGTTATGTCATTAGCGAACATTCCGGAAAATTCCAAGTGCCCGGGCCAAATGGCACGATGCAAGACGCTCCGTTTATGGGCATGGAAATCACGGGATATGACAACGTGAAGAAGAGATTTGTCTCGTCATGGATCGATAACTTTGGGACCGGAATATTGAATTCAATGGGAGACTTCGATCCGGCGGCCAAGACGCTCACCTACATGGCGGAGTACGAACCGGCGCCCGGCATGAAGACCAAAATGCGGCAAGTCATTACCATGACCGACAGCGATCACCACACCATGCTTTACTACGAAATGCGGGGCAGCAAGGAAGTTAAGACGATGGAGATCAATTATGCCCGCGCCGGCTCGCCGGCCGATGCCGCGCCATCGGCAAGTGCGGCCTCCACACAGTAATTAACCTTTAAACATCACCCTATGACTGCGAATGCCATTCCTGAACAGTACGATTCCTTAATACCGTCGCTCATTGTGCGCGACGCCTCCAAGGCGATCGAATTCTACAAGACCGTGTTTGGTGCGACGGAATTGATGCGCATGACTTTTCCGGGAAGCCCGAAAGTCGCCCACGCCGAGCTGAAAATAAGGGACAGTGTATTGATGCTGGGTGATGAATGCCCAGAGATGGGTGCGTTGGCGCCGCAACCCGACTCTGGTTCGCCGTCATCGAGCGTGATGATCTACCTGACGGACGTTGATTCCGTTTACGAAAAGGCGGTATCGCTGGGTGCCAAGGGCACCATGCCGCCGATGGATATGTTTTGGGGGGACCGCTATGCAAAGTTCGTCGATCCATTTGGTCATCAGTGGGGTGTGGCGACGCACACCAGAGACGTTTCGCCGGAGGAGTGTGCCAAGGCGATGGAGGATTGGGGGAAGAAAAAATCGTAGCGCAGACTGGCGGAACAGACTTCAAATATTTCGCCGCATGCTAAGTCTTGGGCCCGGCGCCTCAGTCTGTCCAGGCAACGAGGAAAGAGGTGCCGTCGGTGCAGGCGGCTTTGCCGAACCTTGCGTTTGAAATTGGCAGCGCGACGGTCTCGGTCGCTCTGGCTGGCGTCCCGCCGGCCAGTCGGACGCGAGGGCAAGTTGCACCGATTAGTGAAGAGGCGGGCGCCGAAAGAATTTTCGGCGAGACGCCGAAAACGGCGGTCGAGACGACCGCGCTCCCCGT
>PLIU01000349.1 GCA_003140095.1 Verrucomicrobiales bacterium
GAAAAATATCCCAGCGGCACCAAAGTCAAAGGCAAGATTCGCAATTTGACCAGTTACGGCGCGTTAATCGAGTTGGAAGAGGGCCTGGACGGCATGATCCACGTATCTGCCATCTCCTGGACCCGCAAAATCAATCATCCTTCCGAAGTCTTCAAGAAAGGCGACGAAGTCGAAGCGGTCGTCCTGGAGGTCGATAAGTCCAACCAGCGCATCTCGGTCGGTGTCAAACAATTGACGATCGATCCGTGGAGCAACATCGACCAATTCTACAAAGTGGGCGACCTTGTCTCCGGCAAGGTGACCAAGCTCGCCAGCTTCGGAGCGTTTGTCGGTTTGCGGCACGACATCGACGGCTTGGTTCACATCTCCCAAGTCAGTGAAGAGCGGACCGATAAGATCAAGAACGTCCTCAAGGTCGGCCAGGATGTGACCGCGCGCGTCATCAAAATTGACAAGAGCGAGCGGCGCATTGGCCTTTCCATCAAAGCCGCCGCCTATTCCAACGAGCAACTCAAAGCCGAGCAGGCCATTCTGGATTCGCTCAAGCCGGGCGAAGACCTGGTGGCCCTGCAACACGCCTTTGACGCCGCTGACGAATCGGCCCGGCAACAGCAAGGCCCATAGCGGGCGCCCTTTGGCGCCGGTTCGCCCTCGGGCGGGCCGGCTTCGCAGCCCGGCTGCCGGAGGCGCCCGCCTTGATGAAAACGCTGCACTTATACCTGGCCCGCCAGATGCTGGCGACGCTGGGTATGACGGTGTTTGTCTTCACCTTGGTTCTTTTGCTGGGCAATGTCATCAAGGAGATTCTGCAACTGCTCATCAAAGGCCAGGCCACTCTCGCCGTGGCCCTGCAGGGCATCCTTCTGTTAATCCCTTACGTGCTGGCCTTCTCTCTTCCGATCGGCATGCTCACGGCCGCCCTGCTGGTCTTCGGGCGGTTCAGCGCGGACCAGGAATTGACCGCCGCCCGGGCCAGCGGCATCAGCTTGGTGAGTCTGATCACGCCCGTTCTGTTATTGAGCGTGGCCGTCAGCGCTTTGTGCGCCTGGCTCAACTTCGACATTGCCCCTTCCTGCCGCACCGCTTATCGCTCCTTGCTCTTCTCCGCCCAGACCAACAATCCCGCCAATGCCTTGCGCGGCGGCGAGTGGGTGCCCTTGGGCGATTACGTGGTCTTCGTCGGAAAAAAGCTCAAGGACGAAACCAATTATGTTCATGTCATCGTCTGTCAATGGAAGGGAACGGGGGAACTGAAAAAAAAGGCCGAAGCCCCAAGGGCCACGATGGAACGCGATCTGGCCCATCACCAGATTATTCTCCATCTTCATGATGCGGCCGCGTGGGAGATGACCACCAACGGCTTCCTGCCCGGCGCCAGCGGAGAGCTGCCGCTGACCATTAGCATTGAGTCGGAGGCCAAGGCTTTGCTGACGGTGCCCGTCAGCGACATGACCTTCGCGCAATTGCGGGCGCAATTGCATGAATTGGAGCGTCCGTTGGCCGCGCCCATCTATCTTGACAAGACCGGCGGCGAGTCGCCCAAAGCGCGGCGCGAGGTGCGGCGCGTCGTCAGCGACATGACGATGCAGGTCATGGTGTATATGCATCGCGAGGTGGCGTTTTCCTTCGCCTGCATCGGCTTCACTCTCATCGGCATTCCGCTGGGCATTCGGGCCCATCGCCGCGAGACCAGCATCGGCGTCGCCACGGCGCTGGTGCTCATGCTCATCTACTATAGTTTTATTGTCTTGGCGCAGGCCTGGCAGAACCACCCGGAGCGGGCTCCCTGCGTGATCGTTTGGCTGCCCAATTTCATCTTCCAAGCCGTGGGCGCGGTGCTCTTATGGCAAGCCAACCGCGGCGCGGGCCGTTAGCGCGAGTTGGTTGCTTGGGAATTCCAGGATTACGATTTAAGAGCGGTCACCTCACCGCGCGGCTTCAAAGGCGAATCCCTTCAAGTACTCCGTTTCCGGCACGGAGGGCAATATCGGGTGGTCCGGCGATTGGGCCAGGGTGGCGACGCGGCGCAGGACGCGCCGGGCATCAAAGGCCGCCTCCAGAATCACGCTCTCGAAGAGCGCCGCGCCAACATGGTGGGAACAACAAAACGTGGCCAGCGTGCCGCCGGGCTTCAGGAGCTTGAGCGCGCGCAGGTGGATTTCCTTGTAGCCCCTCAGGGCGTCGGACACGGCGGCGCGGGTGCGGGTGAAGGACGGCGGGTCAAGTATAATCGCATCGAAGACCGGGACCACTTTCTCATGCGGCGCGACGGCCGTGCGCGCTTTGAGCCAGTCGAAAACATTGGCGGTTTCGACGCTCCATTGGGCCGCCAGGCCGTTGAGTTCAGCGTGGCGCGTGGCGGCGGCGCAGGCCTCCGCGCTTTGGTCCAGACCGTGGACGTGCCCCGCTCCGGCCCGCGCGCAATGCAGGCCGAAACCGCCCAGGAAACTGAAGCAGTCCAGCACTTGCCCGTGATCGGCCAAGCCGGCCACCAATTGGTAGTTCCGCTGCTGGTCCAAATACAGTCCGGTCTTGTGTCCGCCGAGAATGTCCACGTCGAATTTCAAACCGTTGATTTCGATTCGCTCCGGGCCTGACAGCGTGCCACTGAGCAGGCCGTTGGTTTCGGGCAGGCCCTCGAATTTTCGAAACGCGGCGTCGCTCCGCTCAACGATGGCGCCGGGAGCAAAAATGGATTGCAGCGCCTGGACGATCATCGGCTTGCGCTGCTCCATGCCCAGGGAGGAGATTTGCAGGACCAGCACGCCGGCATATTTGTCGATGATCAGCCCGCTCAAAAAGTCGCTCTCCGCGTTGACCACGCGAAAGGAACTGGCGCCGGGCAGGTGCTTCTGGCGCACGGCCAGGGCCGCGCGAACGCGGTCGATGAAAAAGGAAACATCGACGGCGACGCGGGCCGGGTCGAGGACCCGCACGTGGATTTTAGATTTTGAATTGTAAAAGCCGACGCCCAAAAACCTTTGCCGGTGGTCCTTGATTTGCACCAACGCCCCGTCGGCGGCCGGGGCGCTCAGGCGCAAGAGCGACCCGGCGTAGATCCAAGGGTGGCCGGCCACGACGCGGTCGGCGGCGCCCGGTTTGAGCAAAACAGTGGGTAATATATCCATAACTTCGTTTCAGCCACCTTCACAATCTCTTGGCGAGATTGCGGGCCAAGCGGTCCAGGGCGGGGGAGCGGTCCAGCGGGTCTAGATGGACATCCAGCACGGTGAAGGTTTCTGTTTCCGCCTCGGCCAAACGGAGGGCGTTTTCCAATTGCTCTTCCGTCTCGACCAAAAATCCGCGTCCGCTGCCGATCACCTCGGGCAGCAAATGATAATGCCAAGGCGCCACATCGTTGTAAGGGCCGTCCTGGATGTGGCGCTCGGTGCCGTAGCCGGCGTTGTTGAGGACGATGACTATGGGATTCAAGCGATGGCGGGCGATGGAGGTCAGTTCCATGCCGGTCATCTGAAAGGCGCCGTCGCCGACCAGCACCAAGGGACGCCGTGCCGGGCGGGCCAATTGCGCGCCCAGGGCCGCCGGCACGGCGAACCCCATGGAAGCGTAATAGGCGGTGCCCAGAAACTCCGTGTGCTGATGAATGGTCAAATCCGTCGCGCCAAAGAGCGCGTCGCCCACGTCCGAGATCACGGTGGTGTTGGCGCGCAAGAAGGAGTTGAGGCGTTGGAACAATCGGCGGACGGTGATTTTTTTCCGCCCCGACGACGCGTGGAAGGACGGCATGGGCGGCGGACGGGGGATGGCGGCGGGGGCGCGCCGGCGCAACGGCGCCTTGAGCAGGCCGCGCAGAAAATCCTTGAACCGGACGCCGTCGAAATTGTGATGGCGAATGCTCAATCTTTCGCTGGTGGCGGAGATGCAGCAGGCCGGGTTGAGCCGCGCGGTGAAGACGCCCAGGTTGATGTCGGTCATGAACGCGCCCAGCATCAGAAGACAATCGCTTTGCTCGACGTATCGGCGCACTTCATCGCGGCCCAAGGCTCCGGCATAAACGCCGAGGTAAAACGGGTAATTCTCGCCGATGACCGATTTGCCCATGATGGTCGCGGCGGCGGGGATGTTTGATTTTTGAATCAAGCGCAGCAGTTCCTTTTGCAGGCCGAAGCGATGGATTTCGACGTCGGCCAGGATAACGGGCTGTTTGGCGCGGTTGAGCATGGCGGCGGCTTCGGCCACGGACTCGCGCAAAGTGACCGGGTCGCTGGTCTCGTGAATATCGGCTGGAACGTGATGGGCAATGCCGGGCACGGTGGCCATGTCGCGCGGCAATTCGATATAGACCGGTCTCTTGTAGCGCACGGCCGCGTGCAGGACGCGGTCGATTTCCTGCAAGGCGGTTTGGGGATCGTCCAGGACGGTGGAGGCGGCGGTTAATTGTTCGAAGACGCACTTTTGAGTGTTGAACTCGCGAACTTTGTGATGGAGGAGGGGATTCTTGTCCCTCTCGCGCATGCCCGGCGCGCCGCTGATGACGACGACGGGGGATTTTTCGGCGTAGGCCTGAGCGGTGGCGTTGGCCAGCTTGAGGCCGCCGACGCAATAAGTGACGCAGACCGCGCCCAGGCCCTGGACGCGGGCGTAGGCGTCTGCGGCAAAGCCCGCGGCCTGTTCATCGCAAGTATTGACAATGCGGAGGGGGCTTTTTTGCAGCATGGCGTAGAAACCCAGGACATAGTCGCCCGGCACGCCAAAAACATGGCGCACGCCCAGCTTGCGCAGGCGGTCAATCAAATAGTCGCCGATGATTCGGGACGGCATGGCAATTCATGGTGGCATGGGAAGGCGTGGCGGGCAACAGCCGTGTTTCGCCAACCGGATAGAGCGCAGGTCAGATTCGACCCCTATGAAACTTCGGATGGACACGGCAAAATTCAATCTTGAGATTTCGAGAGGCCACGCTAGAGTCACTTCATGAGCTCGGCTGAAGTCCGGAATCCAATCTGCTGATATGCGGCAACGTCCCATTTCCACCTTGATCTTTGGCATTCTGAACATCGGCTTTGGGTTGTTGAGATTAGGCTCGCCGCTGGTGTCCGCAGTCGTGGCCCACCTCAAACTCCCCAGCCATTCCGGCCTTGCGGCGCTGCAATCCGATCCGGCTTACGACGCGCTGACCAAGTTCAATATGTGGGCGGGGGTGGTTTTCGGTCTGGCGCTGCTGGCTTTTGGCATCGGATTGCTGCTCTTGCAAAACTGGGCGCGCATCGGTTCGATCGTCTATGCTGTAGTTGCAATCGTTTTTGTGCTGGTTTTCAGCATCGTTGGCTGGCCTATTACAAAACGGTTCGTGGGCCAGATGGCGGCGCAGCTCGCGCCGGGCGCGCCGCTGGGAATGGTGGTGGGGTTAACCACGCTTATGTTCGTGTTGGGCGTCATGTTTAGCCTTGCCTACCCGGCGCTGCTGCTTTTTTTTATGACGCGTTCCAACGTGATCGAGGCCTGCCAGCCGCAACCGCCGGCGGCCCCGGGTTAAGAGTCCGCCAAGATCGGCTCGACGCGACGGCTGGCGCGCGACAGCATGATGCCTGCATGGAAACTCCGCCCCAAGACGCTCGCTCCGCTTTTCCGCCCCCGACAGGGCTGGCCTTGGCCAGTTTGTTGCTCGGCATCGCCGCCCTGGGGCTGAGTTTTCTTTTGGTGGGCTTTCTGATCGGGGCAGTCGGAGCGGCTCTTGGCATTGCCTTTTTGATGAAGAAACGCGGTCCCACCACGATGGCGCGTTTCGGCGTCGGGCTTTCCTTGCTGGGCATCCTCGCCAGCATCGGCTTCGCGTCCCTGTACTTCCACTACTACCATATAGTGAGCGGCCAGTTCGGAAGCGTCAATGTGGCTCCCACCGGCGCGCTGGCCAATCCGCCGCCACTGCCGGCCAGCAGCTCGTTGCTGAAGTCAAACCTGGTTTGGTCGGTCACCATTCCCGGCGCGCAGGCTTTGTGCGTCGGCGATTGGGAAACCGATGGCTCCGCGCGCGTGCTGGTCGCCGCCGGCCTGACTCTGCACGTGCTGGATTTGACGGGGTTTGAAAAGTCCGCGTTGCCTTTGCCGGATCGATTTACCGCCATCGAGTGCGGCCGGAGCAAGGCTGCCGCCGCGCGCTTGCTGGGCTATACTCCATGGGGAGGCCAGGTGTCGGTCATCGATCACGCTGGCAAAGTTTCATGGAGCCACAGCGCAGGCATGGGGGTGAACGGGGCGCATTGGGGCGATTTGAACGGCGACGGCAATGACGAGATGATTATGGGTATGAATGGTTTCAGCGGGTTGGAAGCGCTGTCCGGCGACGGCAAGAAGCTCTGGTCCGCCAGCATGGCCAATGTATGGAGCCAAGCCATCGTTCCGGCGGCGGCCAATCGTCCGGCGTTGGTGCTGGCCACCGACGCCATGGGTTCGGTCAACGTGTTTGATGCAGCCGGCCACCGTCAAAGTACTTTGCGCCCCGAGGGAGGGTATTATGCGGCGATGACGGCGGGCGCGACGGAGAGCAATTCGGTGCAAATTCTCGCCGTCAGCGGCAACGCGGTGGTGGCCTTCGACTAGGCCGGAAAGGTCGCCTGGATAACCACGCAGGCGGGCAAGGCGAGCCCCGGCAGCCCGCTGGAGTGGGCCGTCATGGGCGACTTGACAGGCGATGGCGCCAAACAATGGGCGTTCATTGACGGCGGCGGAGACTTGGAAATCGCCACGACCGGCGGCCGGAAAGTCTCATCCATTCCAAATCAAAGCGCCATCCAAGGCTTGGCCATCGCGCCACGGCCGGGCCTGGGTGCGCTCCTGATGACATTGGATGCGGGTGTGGTGCGGGCATATTCCTTTGAACATTGATGTATGTTATTGTGTACATGAATCTTGCAATGATTCTGTGGGCGCCCGAAGTGTCAGGCTGGCGACCGGATTGAGGGCCAAAACAAATGTGATTTTTTTTGCGTTTAAGGAGTTGACAATATTCCTTGGAACTGTAATCTTGCTGTTGAACATGCAGAATTAACTATGAATTCTATGAAAAGATTCCAAACCATTGCGGCTTATTTTTTGGTGCTTGTGCTGGCCGGCGTCTCGTCCCTCCATTCGGCCGAACCCGGCAGAATGCTGGGCAAGGCCACCGTCAGAACTGTCCACGGGGATGCGAGCTTCTCCTTTGGCGGAGTCACGAGGAAATTAGTGCCCGGCATGATGTTGGATGCCGGCGTGACGATTAACACTGGTCCTGATTCTTACGTTTATTTAAACGTCAATGGTTCGATGTCTGCAGTGCGGGTGTCGGCGGATACGACATTGGTCCTTGAGAAGATGGATCGCATCGGCCCGGGGCGCGAAGGCGACACCGAGACGATGCTCAACCTCCAAGCTGGCTCGATTCTGGGCCAAGTCCAAAAGGTCTCGGCCAATTCCAGGTACGAGATCACGACACCGCATGGGGTGGCTGGAATTCGCGGGACGGATTGGTCGGTGACTGTCACTGCGCTGGCCAACGGCCAGTACGAGGTAACTTTCACGAGTGTGCAAGGCACATTGGTGGCGTCGGCGGTTGTAAACGGCGCTCTTCAAACGAAGACGCTCAACGGCGGCGAAGCTTGGATCGTAGGAGGCGACGTTGTCCCGGTGCAGATACAATTGCTGCAGTGGCAATTAGACCAGATCAACCTCATGATTAACGCAATTGCCAGTGGGGCCGCACCAGCCACGGCTCCGCTTGGGACGGTGATCATTCAGCCCTTCGACGGTGGTCCAGAGCCGGGCCAGGCGCCTGCTTCGGGTGCAGTACCCCCGACTCCCACTCCTAATCCTTTCAACTCTGATTGATGCCGTTTGTTGGCACGTTTTGAAGTTTCGGCCCGGAGTAACTTGTGTTGCTCCGGGTTTTTTGTTTAGCTGATGGGCGTGCGCCTGAGTTTTCTCAAATCGCCGACGTTTTTCATCGCCGCGCCCGTCATTATTGCCGTTTGCATCCTTGCGATCGCGGATTTCTCCTACCTCAATCGCCTGGAGTGGATGACCTTCGATTTGCGGGTGCGTCTGGCGCACAAAATTCGCAACACAGCCTCCAACAGCGCCACCAATCTTGGCCTGGTGGAAATCACTGGCAACACCGTCTATGAGGTAAAGTACGACGCGCATCTGGGCTTCGACTATGGACTTTATTGGCCGCGCGATGTCTATGCCGCAGCCTTGAAGGAACTGACGTTGGAAGGGGCCAAAGCGGTGGCCTTCGACGTTCTTCTCGCCGAATTGCGCGACGATCAGGCGCTGGTGGCTTTGCCCGACGGTTCCATTGTGGCGCCGGATGACATTTTGGCGGCGCAACTGAAGCAGTCGGGCAACGTCATTCTGGCGGCCGACAACGATGAGATGCCGCATTTGAAGTTTCGCACCAACGCCTGGCAAGTCGCCAATATCACCGTGGATCGGGATGCCGACGGCGTGCTGCGGCGGGACGCAGTGTTCCTGGAGTATCGTGTGTGGGACCCCGCCATCAACCAGGGAGCGGCGGCCAAGATGTGGGATCTTTCAAAAACAATCATCGATCGGATAAAGCACAAAATCACCTTTGTCAGCCGGCTCGATAGGCAAAAGTGGACTTACCCCATCGACGATGAAGGAAGAATCCCCAGAACCAACTATGTTATCGACGCGCAGCCTGGAGATCCGGACAAAATAGTGCCGTACCAGGAATTCCGGGCCTGGAGCATGGGAATCCTCCTGGCGGCGCATGAGTTAAAACTTGATTTGGACCATCCCGTACTCGAGCCGGGCCGGGTCATCTTGCACGGCCCCAATGGGCTGACACGTTCGATTCCTGTGGATGACCAGAATTACTTCTACATAGATTGGACCGTGGCGCAAAACGATCCTGAAGTGCCGCGGATGCCATTCGAGCTGTTGCTGGCGGCGCTGGTGGAGCGCAAGCACGGGCATCCGGTCACCGATTACTGGAAGGACAGAATTGCAGTCATTGGCTCGCAAGCCACCGGCAACGATCTGGCGGATGTTGGGGCCACTCCGCTGGCCAGCAGCACGTTCCTTGTCACTAAACATTTAAACGTCGCCCGTTCGGTCCTCACCGGCCGCTTCGTCCGGCCGACGCCCCTGGCGCTGAACCTGGCGCTCATCGTCATGGTGGGAGTCCTCTCGGCTTGGATCACCTGGGTGGTGGAGCGGGCCTACAACGGCACGCTGCTTATGCTCGCGTTTCTGGCTCTTTACATTGCCCTCTGCGCGTGCCTCTATGTCCAATGGCGAATCTGGGTGCCGATGATCCTGCCGATGGGCTGCGCCGGATTGGTCACCCATGTTTCGGCGCTGGCTTACCGCGTGCGCTACGAGCAATCCCAGAAGAAGTTGATCAAACAGCTCTTTTCGCGCGTGCTTTCTCCCGACGTGGTCAACGAACTTTTGCAGAAGGCAACGATCCAGGCCGCCGGCCAGCGCCTGGAGATCACCGTCTATTTCGCCGATGTGCGGGGTTTCACCGAGCTGACCGACACGACGCAGGCGCAAGCCGACGCCTACGTCAAAGAACACCAACTCACCGGCGCCGAAGCCGAGGCTTATTTCGACGCCCAAGCCAAGGACACCCTGCAGACGGTCAGCACTTATCTGGGCTTGCTGGCCGACATCGTGAAGAGGCACAAAGGGACGCTGGACAAATACATTGGCGATTGTGTCATGGCCTTTTGGGGCGCTCCGCTGCCCAATCCGCATCACGCCTTGGACGCGGTGCGGGCCGCCATCGAGGCGCAGCGCGCGATGGCGGAGATGAATCTGGAGCGCCAGAGAATCAACAAGCAGCGGGAGGAGGAAAACCAAGAGCGCGCGCGCAAGGGGCTGCCGTTGCTTCCCTTGCTGCCGGTGCTCTCGATGGGGACCGGCATCAACACGGGCGTGGCCATCGTTGGTTTCATGGGATCGGCAACACATTTGCTCAACTACACGGCGTTCGGGCGCGAGGTCAATTTGGCCAGCCGCCTGGAGGGCGTTTCCGGGCATGGTCGCATCATCATTGGCGAGGCCACTTTTGCCGCGCTCAAAGGCGATGATCCCCAATTGGCCGGCATGTGCTTGGATTGGGGTCTGCGCAAGGTCAAGGGATTCCGCGAACCCGTGCGCATTTATGAGGTCCGCTGGCAGCCCGAAACCGGCATCCCGCAGCAGCCGGGGGAAGACACCGACATTCGCTTCACCCATCCCGCCGGCGTCTAAATTGACTTTCGCTGCGCGGGCCGTTTGTTAGACTGCGCGGCATGACAAAAAAAGACGGATGGCGCGTGCTGGCGGTTTGCCTGGTGCTTGGGTTGGGCACGATCGCCCTTTTTTCACCAGCATTCACTTTCGGCTTTGTCAACTATGAAGACCAGTATTACGTCACCAACAATCTCCACGTCAACAAGGGCCTGGCTGGCGTGTTCGGCTGGGCCTTTCAGACCGGCTACGGCAACGCCTGGCAGCCGCTGACCTGGCTTTCGCACGCGCTGGATTGCCAGATCTACGGCTTGCAGCCGCGCGGCCATCATGTCACCAACCTGATCCTTCATGCCCTCAACTCGATACTGGCCTTCCTGGTGCTGCGCCAATTGACCGGCGCTTTCTGGCGCAGCGCCGTTGTCGCCGCCTTTTTCGCGTGGCATCCGCTGCATGTCGAGGTGGTGGCGTGGATTGCCGAGCGCAAGGGCCTGCTCTGCGCTTTTTTCTGGCTGCTGGCGCTTTGGGCCTACGCCCGTTACGTGGAGAATTCCAAGGCGCGGCGTTCAAGTTCCAAATTCTATTACATCGGCGCGGTGGTGTTGTTTGCCTTCGCTCTCCTGTCCAAGCCTGTGGCGGTGACGTTGCCTTTGATCTTGCTCTTGCTGGATTGGTGGCCGTTGGGCCGATTGGCCGCGACACCGGAACGGGCCGCCGCCAAACAAGCCTTGTTTCTATTGGTCGAAAAAATCCCCTTCCTGGTGTTGGCTGCGGCCGCCTGCGTCATCACGTTCCTGGTCGTTGACCATAACCATACCCTGGAGCCCATGGCGCAGCTTCCTTTCAGGATTCGCTTCGTCACCGCGGGCATGTCCTGCTTTCGCTATCTGGCCGAATCGTTTTGGCCCGCGGACTTGGGGGCGGTTTACCCGTTCGTGCTGCATGAGCCGAAATTGAAACTGGTCGGCGTGGCTTTGGTGCTGGCGGCCATTTCCGTCGTGGCCGTCCAGGCCAGGAAAACGCGTCCTTATTGGCTGGTAGGCTGGCTTTGGTTCCTGGGCACTTTGTTCCCGGTGCTCAACTTGGTGCAAGCGGGAGCACAGCCCATGGCGGACCGCTACATGTACCTTCCGTCCATCGGATTGTGGATGTTGGTTTGCTGGGAGGCTTATGATTTGGCGGCGCCATTGCGCCGTGGACGAGCAGCCCTGGGCGGGTTGTGCGCCCTTCTCCTGGCCGCCTGCTGTGCGGCCAGTTTTATCCAGCTTGGCTATTGGAAAAACGAGGGGACACTTCTGTCGCGCATTCCGGATTCCAAGGCCAATCCCAAGGGCCATGCCGACTACACGGCTTACCTCATGCTACACGGCCAGTTTCCCCAAGCCCAGGCCGAATGCGAAAAGGCCATCGCTCTCTTTCCCAATTCCGCGCCATTCCAGGTGCTTTTGGGCAACATTCTCTTCGGCGAAGGCAAATTGGACGAAGCCATCGAAAAATATAAGCTCGCCCTTCGTCTGGACCGAAGTTCCAATCTCGCCCGCCTAGGACTGGGGAACGCCTTTCTAGGGAAACACCTCGTGGCCGAGGCGGCGGAAGAATTCAAAGCGGTGCTCCAAGACGAGCCGAAAAACTTCGAAGCTCATCACTTGCTGGCTCGATGCTTCGTCCTCCAAGGCAACGCCGCCGCAGGAGCGGCGGAGTTTCACGCCTCCCTGACCTCAGAGATCAACCAACCGCAGACGTTGAACGAATTTGCCTGGTTGCTGGCGACCGACCCGCATGTCGAAATTCGTCATGGCGACCTTGCGGTCAAACTGGCCGTCCGGGCCCGTGATCTCACGCATGGCCAGGAACCGGCCATCCTGGGCACGTTGGCGGCGGCGTATGCCGAAATAGGCGATTTCGACAAGGCAGTGGCAACCGGGCAAGAGGCGCACGATCTGGCCATGGCGCAAGGCCGAAAACCGTTGGCTGAGACCAATCTGCTACTGCTCGCGCACTATCGTGCCCACGAACCATTTCGCGAAAAGCACTGAGCCGGCTTGTGACGCGTGCTCAGTCCAGCCGTAGATTGAATCGATGAATGACAATGTGACGGAGCGGGCCTCGGCTTTGGCGGCGGAGTTGCTGGCAGCCGCTTTGAGCGCGCAGTCTCCTCAAGAACGGGCCGAGTCGGGACGATTGGCCCGGATGATGAACGATCCGCGCGGCAAGGCTTTCACCGTGCAAATGGTGGACCAGGTTTTTCGCAGCCGCAACCCGCGGCATCAAGCCGCGCGTTTTCGGGCGCTGCTGGAAAAATTCGGCGCGCCCGCCTATCTCTCCCCAGGGCAACGCCGACTCATGCGGTCGGGCGCCCTGGCTTCGCGCGTTGCTCCCGCCCTGGCCATGCGCGCCGTCGCCGCGCGCTTGCGCCAGGACACCGCGCAGGTCATCCTGCCGGCCGAACCGGCCCCGCTTCAACGCTATCTGGCCGCACGCCGCGCCGGCGGGATCGGGGTGATCGTGAATCAATTGGGCGAGGCCGTGCTAGGGGAGCGCGAGGCCGCGTGGCGCCTGGATGCTCTCCTCGGCTTGCTCAACGATCCGAATGTGGCCGCCATTTCCGTCAAACTTTCCTCCATTCACAGTCAAATCAATTTGCTGGACTGGGAGGGAACGCTGGCGTCGGTTTCCGAGCGCCTGCGCCGTCTCTATCAGGCGGCGCTGCCGGGCCGCAAATTCGTCAACCTGGACATGGAGGAATACCGGGACTTGCACCTGACCCTGGCCGCTTTCCAGCGCGTGCTGAACGAGCCGGACTTCCGGTCCTTGCGCACGGGCCTGGTCTTGCAGGCCTATTTGCCGGACAGTTGGACCGCCTTGAAGCGCTTGACCGATTGGGCCTTGGCCCGCGTCGCCGCCGGCGGCGCTCCCATCAAACTGCGGCTGGTCAAAGGCGCCAATCTGGCCATGGAATCCGTCGATGCCGAATGGCACGGCTGGCCGCGCGCGCCCTACCTGAGCAAGGCGGAGACGGACGCCAATTTCAGCCGCATGCTCGATTTTGCCTGCGACGCGCGGCGCGCGCGGGCCGTGAATCTGGCGGTGGGCAGCCACAATCTTTTTGACATCGCGCTGGGGCTGGTTTTGCGCCAGGACAGGGGCCTCGGCTCGCTGGTCGAGTTTGAAATGCTCGAGGGCATGGCTCCTCATCAAGCCCGGGCCGTCCGGCAAGCGGCGGCCGGGCTCGTTTTGTACGCGCCAGTTGTTCACCGCGGCAACTTTAACAGCGCCCTGACCTACCTGCTCCGGCGGCTGGACGAGAACACCGCGCCGGAAAACTTCCTGCGCGATTTGTTCGACTTGACGCCGGAAAGCGAATCTTGGAAACGGCAGCGCGCCCATTTCGCCGCCAGTTGGGAAAATCGCGCCGCCGCCGCAGTCGATCCTCGGCGGGCCAAGCCGCTCCCGCGCCCGGCTGATCGTTTTGCAAATGTCCCGGATACGGATTGGACCCTCGAGTCCCATCGCGTCACACTGGCGGACGCCCTGGGCCGATGGCGCGCGGATGCCCGGC
Organism: Verrucomicrobiales bacterium; assembly: GCA_003140095.1. Classification (GTDB taxonomy): domain Bacteria; phylum Verrucomicrobiota; class Verrucomicrobiia; order Limisphaerales; family Palsa-1400; genus Palsa-1400. The sequence goes on from PLIU01000349.1 coordinate 13,760, forward strand.
CCGCGCCCGAAGCGGCGGAAGTCAGCGTTGCACTGGAGAAGATGTGCGCGGCGCAACCGGCGTGGGAAGCCAGCGGCCTGGAGCATCGCGCCGAGTTGCTGCGCCGCTGCGCCGAGGTCATGGAACAAGGCCGTTTCGACACCATCGCCTGCATGGTGCATGACTCCAAGAAAGCCGCCGCAGAGGCCGACCCCGAAATTTCTGAAGCGATTGATTTCGCCCGGTATTACGCGCAATTCCGTCCTCAGCCGGGAGTGCGCATGTCGGCGCTGGGCATCGTGGCGGTCACCCCGCCGTGGAATTTTCCTTATGCCATTGCCTGCGGCGGCGTCCTGGCTGCGCTCATGGCCGGCAATGCCGTTGTGCTCAAGCCGCCGCGGGAAACAGCGGCCACCGCCTGGCATTTGGTCCGGCAGCTTTGGCAAGCCGGCATCCCGCGCCAAATGCTAAGTTTCCTCCCATGCGCCGAGGCTGCGGAGCGCCGCGCCTTGATCACGGACCCAAGGGTCGCGGCAGTAGTTCTGACGGGCTCTTGCCAGACGGCGCGCCTGTTCCTGGATTTGCGGCCTTCCTTGCGGCTCTTCGCCGAAACCAGCGGCAAGAACAGCATCATTATTACCTCCCAGGCGGACCGCGATCTGGCGGTCAAGGACCTCGTCAAGTCCGCCTTCCACCACGCTGGACAGAAGTGCAGCGCCGCCAGTCTGGCCATCCTGGAGGCGGAGGTCTATGACGACCCCGCTTTCCGCGCACAGTTGCTGGATGCCGCCGCCAGTTTGCCCGTCGGGGCCGCGACTAACCCCGCCAGCGTAGTGCCGCCGCTCATTCGTCCTCCCGGCCAAGACTTGCGGCGGGCGCTCACAACCTTGGATGAGGGCGAGGAGTGGTTGCTGTGCCCGCGCCAGCTCGGAGACGACTCGTGCCTGTGGTCACCCGGCATCAAATTGGGTGTCCAACGCCGTTCCTGGTTCCACCGCACCGAATGCTTCGGCCCGGTGCTGGGCTTGATACGGGCCGCGAGCTTGGAGGAGGCCATGGCGATTCAAAATGACAACGATTTCGGTTTGACAGCGGGGTTGCACTCGCTGGACGAAGAGGAAATCGCCCTCTGGCGCGAGCGCGTTGAGGCGGGCAACGTTTATATCAATCGCGCCATCACCGGGGCCATTGTGCAGCGCCAGCCCTTTGGTGGCTGGAAGGGTTCCAGCTTCGGTCCGGGCGCCAAGGCGGGCGGGCCGAATTATGTCGCCCAGTTCGCCCGCTTTGAGGAAACCGGCGCGACGGCCGACACGTACGAACTTTGGTGGCGCGACTACTTCTCCCGGGCCCATGATCCGTCGGGTCTGCGCTGTGAAACCAATATTTTCCGCTACCGCCCATGCCGGGGCGTCGTGCTGCGCTTGGAGGAGAGCGACACGCGGAGTTTGGAATTGGCGCGGATAGCGGCGCAAATCTGCGGCACGCGGCTATGCGTCAGTCTCTCCGGGAAGGAGTCCGAAGAGTCGCTAGCCGCGCGCCTGCCGGCCTTGGCGGCCGAAGCGGAATTCCTTCGCACCGTCCACCCGCCCTCGGACGCCTTGCTCCGGTCCGCTTACGCGGCCGGGTTGAATTGGATTGACGCGCCTCTCTTAGCCGATGGCCGTCATGAACTGACCCGCTGGCTGCGCGAACAGAGCATTTCCGAAACCCGCCATCGCTACGGGTTGATCATCGACTACCACGGGACCGCATCTGCTTAGACTTTTCAGAACATCCCTGTCCTCTGCGTTGTCCCCGCCAGCAAATGAGTCACCCAAAAAAGTACCAGCATGCAGATCGATTTGGAATTCAAGAAGGAAACTCCGAATCCGTTTGAACCCGCTGATGATCTCCCACATCATGGCGGCGGCCTATGCCGAATCCGCTGACAATCAAACTGCTGCAAGAAGAAGCGGCCAAATTTGCGAAAGCGCAATCCACCCACGCCCAGCCAAGCCTGTTTGGCGTCACTGATGGCAAGGCCATCGGGACTTATCTTGAGCACAAATTTCAAGCGCTGCTCCAATCGCGCTACCATTACGTTCGCGGCAATTCCGCCAAGGGTATCGATTTTCCAAAGTTGGATGTGGACATCAAGGTCACAAGCATTCGCCAGCCGCAATCCTCGTGCCCGTTCACGAGCGCGCGGCAAAAGATTTACGGCCTAGGCTACTCCCTGCTCGTTTTTGTGTACGCGAAGCACGACGACGAGAAGACACGCACCGGGCGGCTGGACATCCGACACACCATCTTTATCCAGCAAAAGCAAACAGCGGATTTTCAGACGACGTGGGGGCTCCTACGCCTGATGGAAAACAAAGCAAACCGCGACGACATCCTCGCCTTCTTCCAAGAGCGGATGTTGCCCGTCGATGAAGTCGAAGCGGAATCCCTCGCTGATGAAGTTCTTCGCAACCCGCCGGAGGTCGGCTATCTGACGGTCTCGAACGCGCTCCAGTGGCGATTGCAATATGGCCGTGTCTTTGAACAGGCTGGAAAGGTGAACGGCCTCCTACGGCTCGGATGAAAACCAACGCCAAAATCGAATTCGGCGATTTCCAAACGCCGCTGGCACTAGCACGCGAAATTTCTTCGTTTCTAGTTCAGCACGAAATTAGAGCGGATTCAATCCTGGAGCCGACCTGTGGCCTTGGCTCGTTCCTCGTCGCCGCGAGCGAGGCCTTCCCGAACGCGCGTTTGCTCGGTTGGGATATTAACCCGAATTACGTCGCGCAGACCAAGGAAGCCTTGAGCAAAGCAGGCGCTACAAAGCGTGCCTCCGTCGGCCAGCAGGATTTCTTTGCTCAGGATTGGGAAGCGGAACTGGCGGAGATGCGCGGCTCGCTTCTCCTCTTGGGAAATCTGCCGTGGGTCACCAACGCCACGCTTTCCGGGTTGAACGGATCAAACCTGCCGGTGAAAGAGAACTTTCAAGGCTTCCGAGGCATCCACGCCCGCACCGGCAAATCCAACTTCGACATCTCCGAGTGGATGCTCATCCGATTGATAAAGGCGCTACGCGGTCGAAAAGCAGCCGTCGCCATGCTCTGCAAGACAGCTACCGCTCGCAAATTCTTGCGCTATGCGTGGCAGAACGACGGCAGAATTGCAAGCGCTTCGCTCCATCGCATTGACGCCAAGAAACACTTTGGCGCATCCGTGGGCGCCTGTCTTCTGTTCGCGCGCACCGGCGAGTACGGGCCTGTTGAGGCAGACGTCTTCGATGAACTCACAGCCAAGAGGCGCTCCACGACCTTCGGCCTCGCGGGTCAGGATTTAGTAGCTGACATTCGCACTTATCGGCGATTGCAATATCTTGAAGGGCTATGTCCGTATCAATGGCGTTCTGGAGTGAAGCACGACTGCGCTTCAGTTATGGAACTGCGGCCAGCCGAAGGCAACGCACTCCTCAACAAACTGGGCGAAGAGGTCCGTATCGAGGCCCACTATCTATACCCGCTGCTAAAATGCTCCGACCTTGCCAACGGGCGCGTGGAGCCGGCGCGATTCGTCCTCGTCACGCAAAGGCGGACCGGCGAAGACACCCACATCATCTCCAAGACCGCCCCGCGCACCTGGCGATACCTGGACTCTCACCGCCACCTCTTCGAGGCTCGCAAGAGTTCCATTTACAGCAACCGGGTTGCTTTTGCGCTTTTCGGCATAGGTGACTACACCTTCGCGCCGTGGAAGGTCGCGGTCTCGGGCCTGCACCGAACGCCGCGTTTCGTCTTGGTCGGCCCTGTGGATGCAAAGCCTGTTTTGTTCGACGACGCCTGTTATTTTCTGCCATTCGAGGACGAGAGCGAAGCACGAATCGTGGCCGAGATTCTCAACTCGAAGATTTGCCAGCAGTTCCTAGTCTCCCTCACCTTCACGGATTCCAAACGACCCTTCACCGTGGAGTTGCTGCAGCGGTTGAACATTCGCGCCATTGCGGCGGAGGCTGGTTATGAGGCCGCTTGGAAGGCGTCGCGGAATCAAGGCGTGCGTTATTCGGAACAGCCCGTTTCCCTGCAAGGCGAGTTCGTGATGGAACGTCCGGCGCCGAAGACTTGATGTTTGGCTAGGAGTATCTCAGCAAGTCGATTCCATCTCTACCCTGGACGCGTATGCCGTATCGTGGCTCCGCATGCAACGGGCCGGGGGCATCAGACGCACGACCTTCAGCATAAAAATTTGGATTCACCATCACCAACGGCTCAACCACGAATATCCCCATTGTGGTGGAAGCATGCACCAATCTGGCCAACCCCGTTTGGACTCCGCTTCTGTCGCTTACGCTTACCAACAGTTTCTATTTCAGCGATCCCCTGTGGACGAATTACTCCGCCCGCTACGGTCTCGGCTTTCCTTGAGTCCCGGCGTCGTCGCTGGCCGCAGGCATTCCGGGCGCAGGATTTTGTTTCGCAGGCTTACAGAAGATCATACAATGCTGGATGGTGGAAGGATATCTACATCAACATGTTACGATGATTTTTGGTGGATAGCATGACGGCTCGACGGAGTCTCGCCCTACCAAAACGGAGTCTCGCCCTACCAAAACCACAGCGATGGCTGGTGCCGCAGCACTGGACACATCACTTTTTGCGTGATAAAATGAAGCCATGAAGATTATAAATTGGGGGTCTGTATGACCCGGCTGGGAAAGATAGCCAGGTTGCCGCGCAAGCTGCGAACCCGGTCAAGCCACCGCTGCAGGAGTTGATGGCGCAGTATAACGCTATTCTGAAGTCTCGAAGAGGCGGCAGCCCAGGCGCTGGGCGCGCGCCCTCACCCGGACCCTCTCCCCCAGGAGAGGGAAGGGACCGACGCCGCGTCGGGCGAACCAAACCGAATCAAGCCAAATCAAACCAAATCAAACCTGTCCGAGGCAAAAATGGACGTGCCGGAGGCGAAAGAGGCCGGCGGAATTCAGGCCGGTCAAACCGGGTCAAACCCAGTCAAACCAGAAACGGAGGTTTGACCGAGGTATTGACCACAAAAGAAAGCAATCAGCCTGACGTTGACAAAGGCTCCGGCACCCGGTTTTAATAAGTTTTTAACGTCCTCGCACCGGCTTTTTACTACCGCTTAAGGCAAGGCGCTGCCATCTTGCCGCCAGTGAACAGCGCCCAAATCGTTTTGAATTTATGAATGACCTGATTTTCGTCTGTGTGATGGCCGGCTTCTTCTTGATCGCCGCGCTGTACGTGCGCTTTTGCGAAAAACTATAGGAGTCAATACTATGTGGAATCTCATCGTCGGGATCGTGTCTCTGCTGCTCTTCATCTACCTGTTCGTGGCCATGATTCGCCCCGAAAAATTTTAAGGAACTGCCATGTCTCGACCTTTTGACTGGCTGCAATTGGCCGTTTATGTCGTCTTGGTGGCTTTGCTGACCAAGCCCATGGGACTGTACCTTTGCCAGGTGTTGGAGGCCAAGGGCAAGACCTGGTTGGACCCAATCCTGAAACCATTAGAACGGCTGACCTATTGGTTGATGGGCGTGGACTCGGAGAAGGAGCAGGATTGGAAGCTCTACACCTTTGCCATGCTGCTGTTCAGCCTGGTGAGTTGTTTGCTGACCTACGCCATTCTGCGTCTGCAGAAACATCTCCCGCTCAATCCCCAGGGCTTTGACTCGCTCACCCCCGACCTGTCCTTCAATACCGCCGTCAGTTTCACCACCAACACCAATTGGCAGAGTTATTCCGGCGAAAACACCATGTCGTATCTCTCCCAGATGCTGGCGTTGGTCATTCATAATTTTACTTCGGCCGCCGTCGGCATCGCCCTGGCTGCGGCGCTGGTGCGCGGTCTGGCCCGGCATTCGGCCAAGACTCTGGGCAATTTCTGGGTCGATCTGGTGCGGGTGACCTACTATTTGCTGGTGCCCGTGTGCGTGGTCTTCGCCGTCGTCTTGATTTCGCAGGGGATGATTCAAAACTTCAAACCCTACACCAAAGCCAAACTCACGGAAGCTTACACCATTCAGGTCCCCAAAACCGATGACAAGGGCCAGCCGGTGACGACCAACGTCGCGGTCATGGCTCAAGCGCCCAAACTGGACCAGAAAGGCCAGCCCGTCCTGACCAACGGCGTGGCGATGATGGTGGACGTGCCGAAGCTCGACGAGAAAGGCCAACCCGTGATGACTAATATGCCGGTCATGGTCGATCAAAAGGTGGAAGAGCAAACCATACCCCAAGGGCCGATGGCCTCGCAAGTGGCCATCAAGATGCTCGGCACCAACGGCGGCGGTTACACCAATGCCAATGCCGCTTATCCTTTCGAGAATCCGACGCCCCTGTCCAATTTCCTCCAAATCCTATCCATTTTCGCCATTGGCAGCGGCCTGACTTATTACCTGGGCCGTCAAACTAAAAATCAGGCGCACGGCTGGTCGGTGTGGTCGGCGATGATGGTCTTGTTTCTGGCCGGCGTCTTTATTTGCTGGTGGGCCGAGGCGCGCGGGAATCCCATTCATCAGCAACTGGGCGTCATGGCTGCCGGCGGCAACATGGAAGGCAAGGAGGTGCGTTTCGGCATCCTCAACTCCGCGCTCTTCGCCACCATTACGACCGACGCCTCGTGCGGCGCGGTCAACTCCATGCACGATTCTTTCACGGCCCTGGGCGGTTTTGTGCCGCTGTTCAACATCCAATTGGGAGAAATCATCATTGGCGGCGTCGGGGCGGGGCTGTACGGCATGTTGGTGTTTGTGGTGCTGGCGGTTTTCATCGCAGGCCTAATGGTCGGACGCACCCCGGAGTATCTGGGCAAGAAAATCCAATCCTACGACGTGAAAATGTCCATGCTCGCCTTGCTCGTGCTGGCGCTCTCGATTCTGGGTTTTGCCGCGTGGGCTTCGGTCAGCAAATGGGGCACCGACCAGTTGAGCAATGCCGGTCCGCACGGCTTGAGCGAAATCCTTTACGCCTACAGCTCCGCCAACGGCAACAATGGCAGCGCCTTCGCCGGCCTCAACGCCAACACGCCCTGGCTCAACACCACCATCGGCGTGGCCATGTTGATTGGCCGCTTTTTGATGATCGTTCCGATCATGGGCCTGGCCGGCTCGCTGGCGGGCAAAAAAATCTCGCCGCCCAGCGCCGGAACCTTCCCGGTTTCCGGCTTCACCTTTGTCATCTTGCTGCTGGGCACGGTGCTGCTGGTCGGAGCGCTGAACTTCCTGCCGGCGCTCACACTGGGGCCTGTCATCGAACATTTCCTGACCAATCAGGGCAAACTCTATTGATCGTATGACGCGCAAAGCTCCTTCTCTATTTGACTGGGACATCGTTGGGCCGGCCCTGATCAACGCGTTCGCAAAACTGGACCCGCGCCTGATGATCAAGAACCCCGTCATGTTCGTCACCATGGTCGGCGCGACCCTGACCACCATCGGCATCTTCACCGGCTCTCCCAGCGAGCGCGGCTTCATTTTCCAACTCGCCGTCTGGCTCTGGTTCACCGTGCTCTTTGCCAATTTCGCCGAGGCCGTGGCCGAAGGACGCGGCAAGGCCCAAGCCGACAGCCTGCGCAAAAGCCGCAAGGAAACCATCGCCCGCCGCCTGTGCAATAAGCACGAGGAAAAAGTTCCAGCCGCCGATTTGCAAAAGGGCGATCTGGTCGTGTGCGAGGCCGACGACATCATCCCCGCTGACGGCGATGTCGTTGAGGGCATCGCCAGCGTGGATGAAGCGGCGATCACCGGAGAATCCGCGCCGGTCATCCGCGAGAGCGGCGGCGACCGTTGCGCCGTCACGGGCGGCACGCGGGTATTGAGCGACCGCATCGTCATTCGCGTCACGTCCGAAAAAGGCAATACGTTTCTGGACCGGATGATCGCCATGGTCGAGGGCGCCCGGCGCCAGAAAACGCCCAACGAAATCGCGCTGACCATTCTCCTCTCGGCTCTGACCCTGATTTTTCTGCTGGTCTGCGTGACCTTGAAGGCCTTCGGCTATTATTCCGGCACCGATTTCTCCGTGCCCGTGCTGGTGGCGTTGCTGGTCTGTTTGATCCCGACCACTATTGGCGGACTCTTGAGTGCCATCGGCATCAGCGGCATTGACCGGCTGATCCGCCGCAACGTCATGGCCGTCAGCGGAAAGGCAGTGGAGGCGGCCGGGGACGTCGATGTGTTGCTGTTGGACAAGACCGGCACGATCACCTTGGGCAACCGCATGGCCACGGCGTTCATTCCCGCGCCCAACGTCAAGATCGAGCGTCTGGCCGACGCGGCGCAACTGGCTTCGCTGGCCGATGAAACCCCCGAAGGCCGCTCCATCGTCGTGCTGGCCAAGGAAAAATTCAATATCCGCGGCCGGGAAGTGGCGCAGGCCCAAGCCCAATTCGTTCCCTTCACCGCCCAAACGCGCATGAGCGGCGTAAACTTCCCGGCGTTGGATGGCGCGCCCGCCCGCAGCATCCGCAAAGGCGCGGCGGAAGCCATCTCCGTTTATGTGGACCAGGCCGGCGGCAAATTCCCGCCGCCGGTGACAGCGGCGGTGGAGGAGATTTCGCGTTCCGGCGGCACGCCTCTGGTGGTGGCCGAGGGCCGCGAGGTCCTGGGCGTGGTCCAACTCAAAGATGTGGTCAAAGGAGGCATCAAGGAGCGGTTCGCCCAACTGCGCAAAATGGGCATTCGCACCGTCATGATCACCGGCGACAATCAACTCACCGCCGCCGCCATCGCGGTCGAGGCGGGGGTGGATGATTTCATGGCCCAAGCCACGCCGGAACAAAAGCTCAAGCGCATTCGTGAGGAACAAGCCGCCGGGCACCTTGTCGCCATGACCGGCGACGGCACGAATGACGCTCCCGCCCTGGCGCAAGCGGACGTCGGCGTGGCCATGAACACCGGCACGCAAGCCGCCCGCGAAGCCGGCAACATGGTNNATCGCCAACGACGTGGCCAAGTATTTCGCCATCATTCCCGCCATGCTCATGGGCACCTTCCCCGCCATTGCACCGTTGAACATCATGTCCCTGCACAGCCCCACCAGTGCCATTCTGAGCGCGGTCATTTTCAACGCCATCATCATCATCGCCCTGATTCCGCTGGCCTTGCGGGGCGTGGCCTACAAGCCGATTGGGGCGCAGGCCATTTTGCAACGCAACCTTCTCATTTACGGATTGGGCGGGGTGATCATTCCTTTCATCGGGATCAAAGCCATCGACGTCATCATCACAGCCCTCAAAATGGTATGATATTATGAAAGAATTTCTTTCCCAATTGCGCGGAGCGATCATGTCCACCGTCATTCTGGCCGTGGTCTGCTGCGGGATATATCCGCTGGTGGTCGATGGCCTGGGCCATGCCCTATTCGCCGAGAAGGCCGACGGCAGTCTTATAGTTGACTCAAAAGGCGTCATTCGCGGCTCCAAACTGATCGGCCAAAACTTCACCGGCGCCAGGTATTTTCATCCGCGCCCCTCGGCCGCCGGCAACGGCTACGATGCCACAAGTTCCGGCGGCAGCAATCTAGGCCCCACCTCCAAAAAGCTGGCCGATGGCATCGCGCAAAACGTCGCCGATTACCGTTCGCAAAACGGCCTGTCCACCAACACGCCTGTCCCCGCCGACGCCGTCACCGCTTCCGGCAGCGGGCTGGACCCGCACATCAGTTTGCAGAACGCCGAGATGCAGGCGCCCCGGGTGGCCAAGGAACGGCGGTTGAAGGAGGAAGAAGTGCGCGCGTTTATCGTCAAGTACACGGATCCGCCCGGCTTGGGCTTCCTCGGTGATGCGGGCGTCAACGTCCTGCGCCTGAACCTGGCCTTGGATGGCGTCAATTAAGGGTGAAGTGAAACACTTGGGAGCCTGATGCGTTGATGGTTGGCTGCGAACTAGCGCGTTCGTTGCAGTAAATATTGTCGGGCGGCAAATGCTCTCTACTTCTTCTAGCTTTTTTCTTCCGCTCTTTTCACATTCTCCTTTACCCTGAATTTTACGATTTTGCTGATCAGGCCAAAAGGAATTGGTTTGTTTAAGGGGAACCGCACCGAACCTTTGGCGGTGTCATAAACTGATAACTCCTGCTTAAACTTCTCAACTCCTGACCGCCTGGGATAAAACCCGATATGCTTTTCGAAAGCGGCAAAATGGACCAAGCTGCCTTTCAGAGTGAAGGTCGGAATCCGATAACTGATCGTCTCTTCCGCGCGTGGCGCCGCGTTTCTGATCGTCATCCTTATCTTTTCCAGAACCTCTCGTACACCATTCGGGAAGCTGGCGATGTACTCATCCATATCCTTGGGTGTTGCTTGCTCAGTTTTCATCCTTCTACCTTCACCCTATATCCGACCCCCGGTTCAGTCAATAGTAACTCAGGCCGGCTGGGATCCTCCTCCAGTTTCTCCCGCTGGTGCGAGGCGACCCCCACCAGAGTGGCAAGGGCTGCGGCGGCTGGTGTTTGGGCAGCGCACCCTTCCAGAAGGCGTTGGTGGATCGTTGGCACGGCCATCTGTAAATAGCAGGAGTCAAACCGTACTAATGTCATAATTATTTGTTTTGCGGTTGATTTGTTGTGATTGCTTGGTAAATCGTTCCCATGCCGCGTACGTTGCGGGTCGAGTATCCGGGGGCCATTTACCAGAGCCGGGGCCATCGGCGCCAGAGTGTTTTCCTGGATGAAGTGGACCGCCAGGATTTTCTCAAGACCCTGGAGGAGGCCTGCCGAAAAACCGGCTGGCAGGCGCAGGCCTAAAACTATGGTTTGACCCCTGTGACCTGCCACAGAACTCCCTGCGCCACGGGCGTAAGACATAATTCTTC
>PLIU01000420.1 GCA_003140095.1 Verrucomicrobiales bacterium
CAAAACTACCGCACATTTACGCATGGCTACGCCCTAACGTCGCACGCTGCCCAGGGCAAGACGGTGGATGAAGTGCTGGTCGTCGTGTCGTCCCGTTCACTGCCAGCGATCAATCAGCAGCAATTTTATGTCAGCATTTCGCGCGGGCGCGACGCGTGCTGCGTGTTCATTGATGATGCCGAAATGTTGCGCTCGCACGTCACCCGTTCCAGCGCCCGTCTTGCGGCTATTGAAGCTCTGCCGGATTTGCCTCAACGCACATTTATCCAAACCATTTTGCAGCGCGGCCATCGCTTTCTGAAACAATTCCGCCAGCGCCTCGTGCCGCCACAAAAGATTTTACCTGACGATCGTAGTCCACAAATGAAACCACCACATCATGAACACCAACGAAAAGCCAATCACCGAATCAGCGTTTAAGCCGGGCGAGAATCCATGTTTTAGAAGCAGCCCCAAGATCGCCGCTTTGAACGTTCTTGCCGACGATGAACACAGTTACATGCTGCCTTACGCGCAGTTCCTGTCTGCCGATAGATTTTCCAATCCGGCGCTGGAACAGGAGCCGGATGCGCCGCCGGAAAAAATGCTGATCCGCTTTGCCCAGGCTGAAGTCGTGGTGTTAGGCAGTGGACTCTACGCTGTGGAGCGAGACCTGCAAGAATATGAATTGAAATTTGTGAAGTCCGCTGACCGCCGTTTCGCCGCCATCGCGAATACTCACATTGCCGCCGTCGCCATCACTTTTACCAAGGAGAAGACATGAATCCAGAACGCAAAGAATTCCTCAATCTGGTGTCGCTGCCTGGACGCATCAGCGCCACGGAAGCCGCGTGGAGACTCGGTTTTGAAACCGATCACATTACCATTCTCACCAGCGCAGGACTGCTCAAGCCATTGGGTCATCCCCCGTCCGGCTCGATGAAATTTTTCGCGGCGGTGGAAATTGATCAAGTGAGAAACGATGCCAAATGGCTGAACAAGGCCACCGAACTCATCCGGCTAAAGGTCAAGGACAAGAACGAGCGCGCCGCAAAAAGCCGAACGCTCAAAAGTTCCGTATCCGCAACCAACGGCAACGCAACCAATGGAAATAATTCCCATGACCGTCATTCCTAAAATCAGCGGCGTGCCACGCGCTTCTATTATACGGCGCGCGGTCGCCGTCAAGGTCGTGCGCTCCGCGTCTCCACCTATGACCGCGCCCGCTTGCACTGTGGGAATCGCTTTTAAGAATCACGCCTGCAATCTGCATCGCCGTGGTCATTCCCAATCACCATCATCATGACCGCAATGCGCCAAGTGGTGCGGCGGCGGAAACGGGTCGAACGTGTCCGGTGGCGATGGTGGCGGTCCCGGCAGATGGATGAACAGGACTGGCCTGACATGAGACGCGGATTTTCCTCCTTTACGCCGCAATGCACCGCTCAATACCCACGCGAACAAGGCCAGCAAGAGATAAATGGCTCCAATATAAAAATAGAGGGCATGTTCATGGATGAATCCATCGAGGTGTTTCAATCCCGACGCTTCTAGTTCGAGTGCTTTAATTTGCCAAGGTTGCATGATGTCCTCCTTATACGGCAACGGCTGGTGCTGCTGGTTCGGTGTTCCGGTTTCCAATGATGGCCTTCTGTTGCCGCTCGTATTCGCTCAACGAAGGCATTTCCACCGGCGCTTTGCGCGAATACGCCCGCGCCATCGCCCGGCTATTGTGTCCAAGATTCACCTGGGCATACCGTTCGGGATAGCCTGCCGTCTTGGCACGTTCCGCCCAAGCATAACGGTAGCTGTGCAGCGAGACGCCCTTAATGCCAAGTCCAGTGCAGCGTTGTTTGAACTCCGTGGCACGGTCGCCTGAACGAACGCTTCGGAGATACGGAAACAGCGGCCCATTGCCCGGCAGGTCGCGCAGGATTTGCGCGATGTCTTCATCCATGCGCATGATGGCAATCGAGCCGGTCTTCCGACGCGCATAGCTAATGACGTGGTGNNTTCGCGGGCGACGATGGCCAGATGTTCCGCCAGCGTAATGCCGCGCTTCTCTTTGAACTCGACGGCGGGCCACTGGCGTTTCGGCACGAGCGGCCACGGCAGCCAATTCATGTCCACACAGAAGTTGTGCAGCCGCCGGAAATAAACATTCGTCGAGACAGTCCCCATTTGCAGAACTTTCAAAATGGTTTCGGCTTTCGTTTCGATGATGACCTGCGGCAGCAACATGACGAATGCCTTGTCCTTGGCGGCGGTTTTCCAGCGGTGCTGGTTCGCCCCCTGTTTGGTGCCAATCAACGATTCAATGGCATTCCGCCATGTCCGGGTGGTGATGCCGTTGTCGCTGCCCGCCAGATACGCCTTGGCAATCTGGAGATTCAACATCGGCTGGCGCTCGGAGTTGTTTTTGGCTTCGATGATCTGTTGGGCATCGTCGGCGTTGGTGGTGCCGAGGCTGGTGCGCTTGCCGGTTGTCGTGTCCACACTGTAGTAGCCTCCCCCACGAATTCCACGGCAGATGAGACGGTAACGTGTTTTCATATTTTTCACGCAACCGCGAGAATAACTGAGGCCGAATCCGATGAGGTAGCAGATAGGCGGCGGATTATGCCGGACTATGCTGGTTTCCTGCGGATTGGAAAAAAGGTGTCCGTTTTGATGTCCGTTGCGGACCCTTCACCCTCAAATTCATTGCTGCTCAAGCAGTTAGAACTGGAGGCGGAGGTCGGAATCGAACCGACGAATACAGCTTTTGCAGAGCCGTGCCTTACCACTTGGCGACCCCGCCTTCTCTTTAAGCCTATATCGCTTCTGCTTCAACGCAAGTTCCGTTTTTTCATTTTCGTTTTTCTCGTTCTCTCTCGCTGCCTCATCGCTTGTCCCCCAGCCGATGACGGTTCGGCCACAGGTCAGCCGGCTTGAATATCCCACGCGGCGTGATGAGGCCGGTGATCAATTCCGGCGGCGTAACGTCAAATCCAGGATTTCGCGCGGTGCTGGCTGGATTGGCCACTCGCACGTAAACCAACACCCTGGTTTTGGCCCTCCTCCCCCACGCGCCCAAAACTTCGCTCTGGCTGCGCTCTTCTATAGGAATGTCTCGCCCGGAGCGCATCTTCCAGTCCAGGGTCGAAAGGGGGATGGCCACGTAAAATGGAATTCCGTGGCGCCGGGCCAATACGGCCGTGGTGTAAGTGCCGATTTTGTTGGCGACTTCGCCTGTGCGCCCCAAGGTCCGGTCGCTGCCGACGATGACCAAATCTATTTCGCCGCGTTGCATCAGGTGGCCGGCGGCGTTGTCGGCGATGATTTGATGGGCAATCTTTTGTTGCGCCAATTCCCAGGCGGTCAGGGTCGCGCCCTGACTGCGCGGACGGGTTTCGTCGCAATACACGTGGAATTGCCGTCCGGCTTTTTGTGCGGCGTAGAGCGGCGCGGTGGCGGTGCCGATATCGACAAACGCGAGCCAGCCGGCGTTGCAATGGGTCAGCACGCGGGTGTTCTGCCGGATGAGTCTGGCGCCGTGGCGGCCGATCTCTTCGCAATGGCGAACGTCCTCCTGCGCGAACTGTTCGGCGGCGGCCAGCGCCAAGGCTTGTTGCTCTGCCACCGTCTGGCCCGCCTGCATGGCTGCGCGAACGGCGGTCATGGCGTTGACGGGATCGACGGCGGTGGGACGGGCGGATTGGAGGGTTTGAAAGGCAGCCTCGATGTAGCGGGCGAATTTGGAAAGGTCGCGCCCGCCAAACCCCAGCGCGGCCTGGGCCAATCCGTAGGCGGCGGTGGCGCCGATGGCCCCGGCTCCGCGAACGACCATCTCCTGGATGGCGCGAGCGGTGGCGCGATAGCCGGCCTGGGCGGCGATTTTGAATTGATGGGGCAGCAACCGCTGGTCAATAAGAAGGACCTCGTTGCGCCGCGCGTCGAAGGTGACGGTGCGATAATGCCGGGTGCGGCGGTTGACGGTGACGTTCATGCGACGGCGACGGGGCCGGCCTGCGGCTGGAATCGACGTTCAGGGAGTCTTGGGCTGCGAGCCGCGCATTTTGGCGCGGATTCTTTTGTATTCGGTGTGTTGGCGCACATTGTTGAGGTCTGGGTCATTGTCCATTGCCTTGAAATCGCGGTATCCGAAGCTGATGGCGGCATGGAGGGCCTGGAAGGCCAGCTCAATTTGGCCGGTGAGCGAGTAGCTGCAGGCCAGGTTGTAATGGACGAATGAATCATCCGGGCGCAACCGGGACAGGCGTTGGTCGATTTTCAATCCTTCGATGTAAAGGCCGCGGCGGGTGTAGTTGTCGCCCAGTATTTGCAGGGCTTCAATGTAGCCCGGGTCGCGGCGGACGATGCCTTCGAGAAAAAGAATCTCCAGGTCCAGGTTCTTGATTTCCTGGCGTGTCAGCTTTTTGCGTGGCCTGTTGATTTTCTTGGGCATAATGCACTGAACTTGCGGACTTGAGTTATTCACAGGTCTGATCTTATGTCGATTCCTTTTTTGCAAGATTTTGCTTGGAAGATGGCTCCCGGCTGTTTTGTGTAGAGCCGATTGAGCAGAGCATGAATTGTTTCCTCACTGGGGCTTCTGGATTCATCGGCGCCAATTTGGCGCGCCAATTGGTGGCGCGGGGCCATGGCGTCAAGGCGCTGGTGCGCGCGGGTAGCGATCTGCGCGGCCTGGCGGGCGTGGACTGCGAACCGGTGGAGGGAGACCTCGCGCAGCCAGCGGCGTTGGAGAAGGCGATGCTGGGTTGCGATTGGTGTTTTCACGTCGCCGCCAGTTATCATCTTTGGTTGCGCGATTACGCGCCGATGTATGCCGCCAATGTCACCGGCACCCGCAACGTCTTGCAAGCGGCCATGGCCGCCGGTTGCCGCCGCATTGTTTATACCAGCACGGTCGGCTGCATAGGTTTGGGGTGCCAGGACCAGGGTCAAGTCGTGCCGGGCGATGAGGCGACGCCGGTTAGCGACGCCCAAATGAGCAATCATTACAAGCGCTCCAAATGGCAGGCGGAGGAGGTGGCGCGCGAGTTGGCGGCCAAGGGCGGCCCGGTGGTCATCGTCAATCCGAGCGCGCCGATCGGGCCGCTGGACATCAAACCGACGCCGACAGGCAAGATTGTGCTCGATTTTTTGCAGCGGAAATTGCCCGCGTATTTGGACACAGGCTTGAATTGGGTGCATGTGCGGGACGTGGCGGCGGGGCATATCCTGGCGGCGGAAAAGGGCAGGTTGGGGGAACGTTACATTTTGGGCCACGCCGGAGGCAATTGGACCATGAAACAGGCGCTGGACATCTTGGAGGAGTTGACGGGCATTCCGGCGCCGAAATTTCGCGTGCCTTACGGCGTGGCGCTGGCGGCGTCGTATTTCGACGAGGCGCTTTCCGCCCTGACGGGACGTCCGCCCAAGGCGCCGCTGGCGGGGGTGCGGATGGCCAGGTACAAAATGTTCTTCAATCCGGCCAAGGCGATTCGTGAACTGGGTCTGCCTCAAACTCCTCCACGCGAGGCCTTTGCGGATGCAGTGCAATGGTTTCGGCAAAATTTGAAGTTGGGGGCTTGAGGGTGAATTCCAATCCTCGCTCATGGGAATAAAACCCGGCTCCTGGCGCCCGTCGGCCGGGATACGTGAAGAGAAAAAGCCGCACTCGCTCGAGGCGTGCAAACTTTATGGGCGGACTTGATTAGGCTTCCTGCTGGGGACTCCAATCGCCCAAGCGCAGGAACTCCCGAATCTTTCGGCGTTCGTAGCGATTTTTTTGGGCTTTAGCCGGTCTATTGTCGGCTTGGCGGAAGGGATGTTTGGTATTGTGGACTGTTTCCTGAATCAAGTTCAGCGTCTTAGTCA
The DNA here is from genome assembly GCA_003140095.1 of Verrucomicrobiales bacterium. Classification (GTDB taxonomy): domain Bacteria; phylum Verrucomicrobiota; class Verrucomicrobiia; order Limisphaerales; family Palsa-1400; genus Palsa-1400. The sequence goes on from PLIU01000420.1 coordinate 5,842, forward strand.
TACTCTATTCCTTCACTGCACGGCGGCAACCGCTTTATCGCGGCACCGCCCGGAATCATGCTCCCCTACCCACGCAGTGGCGTGCTTTTCGTTGCGCTGGCCGGACTGCACGATTGTATCAAGGCAAATTGCCCTGATTTCCATCCTTTACTTACACTCGCTTTCTCCAAAGTCAAGTGACATTGGTGCAATTTCTTTTGCAGCTCGCGAAACTCGCGCCGCAGGATTCCGGCTGTCACCAGTTTCCCGCCGGGTTTGAGCCAATGGCGAACTTTCTCCCCAGCGCCCGACAGCAGATCGCAGATTAAATTGGCGCAGATCACGTCATAGCGTCGCCGGGGCGCCAGCGGCAGCCGCGTCAAGTCGGCGCGGCGAACCGTGACGCGAACGTTGTTCCTGCGAATGTTGTGGCGGCTGGCGCGAACCGCTTCCGGATCGTTGTCGAACGCCATCACGGGGCTGTATCCAAGCTTTGCGGCGGCAATGGCCAGGATGCCCGAGCCGCAGCCAATATCCAGCAACGATTGCTCCACGCCGCGGCGCCGACAGCGCGCGAGCTGTTGCAGGCAAAACAGCGTGGTCGGATGCTGGCCGGTGCCAAAACTCAGTCCTGGATCCAAAATGACAACATGCTGGCCAGGACGGGCGCAACGCCGGCTCCAACTCGGTTTGATCAACAGCCGCTGGCCAACCTCAATCGGCTGGAAATGGCGTTTCCACGATTCGGCCCAATTCTCCCGCCGCAGCCGCTTGATGGCCAATTTGGCTGCGCCCAGATCGAGCCGCAAACCTCGCATGCCGTGCAGAGCCGTCTCCAAGCTGGCGCGAACCGCGCGCCGCGACGCAGGCAACCCCTCCGCATACACGGTGACCACGACCTCGCCCGTCCTTTCGCTCCGATAAACCGTCGGCGGCTGGCCAAGAATCCGCTCCAACAGCCCAGCCACGGCCTCCTCGCCTTCGTCGGTCGTGCGGACCGAAACCTGCCACAGCCGCGGCGGGATCACTTCAGCTTCGTGAGCGTGGCTTGAACCGCCGCGAAATTAGGCAAGTCCTTCGGCGTCGGCGTCTGCTCGGCGTATTGCACCACGCCCTGTTTGTCGATCACGAACGCCGCCCGCGCGGACGTATCGCCGATGCCGGCCAGATTCGGGAAAAGCACATCGTAAGCATGCGTCACGGTTTTGTTCAAATCGCTGGCCAGGGTGATGCCGATATTCTCCTTTTTGGCCCACGCTTCCTGCGCGAAGGGCGTATCGACGCTGACGCCGATGACCGCGGCGTTGAGGCTGGCGTAGTGGCCCAGGCCGGCGGTGATGTCGCACATCTCCGTCGTGCAGACGCCGGTGAAGGCGGCGGGGAAGAACAGCAGCACGGTGTTTTTCTGGCCGAAGTTCGCGCTCAACTTGACATCCACCAAGCCGCCGTCGTTTTTGGATTTGAGAGTGAAGTCCGGTGCTTTTGAACCAATTTTAATGGGCATAAATGTAATCTTTGTTTTGAGTTTACGAACCAAATTTCCTCCCGTTTATAAATCAGTCTGCGCGACCCTGTCAATTTGTGATTTTGGTGGGGCCTTAATATCAGCATCTCCCTCAAGGTTGTCATGTTTCTCATTAAATCAACATCCATCCGGTTTGACTGGGTTCGACCCATCGGGAGGGAGGAACAGCCCGCAAAGCGGGACGTCGATAATTTGTTCTGACTCCTGCGAGTCCCAAAGCTTGACCGGGTTTGACTTGGTTGTGTCGGGTTTGACCAAGTCCGACGCAGTTTGACGAAACTGCATTTCGCCAGGCTATTGCACCACCCGCGCGTCCGATTTCGGGATACTTTCCCACCTCCGCAGGTTTGATTTGGTTTGATTTGGTTTGATTCACCTTGATTGGCGCCTCAGCCGGACCCACGCTGCAGGGTCTCAACGCCTTGCTGACCTCTTTACGTCTCGGCGTCTTGGTGTCATGCCGAAGCCAGCCCTCGTAACCGCCCTTTTTTATCACGCACTTAGCGCGGATGAGCATAAAAATCTCACGCCACAACGATCCTACGAATGCCGACGTGCGTCAAGTGGCGCGGCGCCGCCAAAATGCCAAAACAGAACCACGCATTTCGGGAAGATTTTTCCCTACGGATTTCACGGATGGGAAACCCGCCCCTTCTTATCCGTGTCATCCGTGAAATCCGTGGTTCTGTTTGAGTTTAGCCGCGTGCCTGTTCTGTTGCCTAACCGTTCAGTGTCCAACCCTCCCGGTAATTGCGGCTCAGGTATTGGTTGGCTTCCGCGCAGTCGGTGACTTGTCCGGCGGCGCCGTCGTATTGAATCTTCTTGCCGGCGCGAAAGGCCACCAGGCCCAGTAACATCATTTCGATCATGTTGCTGGCGTAACCGAAGTCGCAGGAAGTCTTGAGGTCGCCCTTGCAGGCGTTGATGAATTGTTGCTGAAAATTGCCCAAGGGCGGAATCAGATCTTCCTTGCCGCGGGGCTTGTAGTAGGTCATATCGGCGCCATTGTGCTCCGGCACGAGAATGCGAGATTGAAAATCGGCTACGATGTAACCTTTGCTCCCCTCGAACATGGCGCCATGGTCGATTTTTTTCAGATCGATGGCCCCCTGCGGGGATTCCGGCATGGCGCCGCCCTGATACCAGGCTACACGAATAGCCGAGCGCCAGTCGTTGGCCGGAAAATCAAAATGCGTTTCCAATTTGACCGGCGTCACTTCGGGATTGAACGGATCGCCCTTAGCTTCGGCGGAGGTGGGCAGGCCGGCATCGAGGGCGTTCCAGGCCAGATCCATGGTGTGGCTGCCCATGTCGCCTATTTGGCCGCTGCCGAAGTCCCAATACATATTCCACTGCAGGCAATTCGCGCCAGGCCCGCCAGTAAAGTATCCCGGATTGTAGGGGTGAAAGGGCGAAGGGCCGAGCCATAAATCGTAGTGCAGGTAATCGGGCGGATTGCCTTCGGCGGGCAGATAGCCGGGGCGGGGAATCTGGCGGTTGCCCCAGGCGCAGGCTGATTCCAGTTGACCGATGGCACCGTCCCGGACCATTTCACGAACGCGGTTGAAATTCTGAAACTCGTGGCGTTGGGTGCCGACCTGGGTGGCCAGCTTGTCTTTGTTCTTGAGCCAGGTTGCGCGAACGACCCGGGCTTCCTCCACGCAGTTGGCCAGAGGCTTCTCACAATAGACGTGTTTGCCGCGGTTCATCGCCCAGTTGGCGGCGAAGGCGTGCGTATGATCCAGGGTGCAGCAGAACACGGCGTCTATGTCCTTTTGCTCAAGGCACTTGCGCCAGTCCACGTACTGCGTGGCCTTGGGAAATTTGGCGGCGCCGAAAGCCAGATGTTTCTCATTGACATCGCAAAGGGCGACCACGTTTTGGCTGGAAAGCGCGTCGAAATGCGCTTCCGCCCGGCCCCAAGTGCCCAGCAGGGCGATGTTCAATTTATTACTCGGCGCATCGGCCCCAAAGAGCTTCATGCGCGGGAGGATAAGCCCCCCCGCTCCGATAAGGGCGGTGGATTTAAGGAACTGGCGACGTTTCATGGAACGTGCCGACGCGGGCTTGGCGCCGTCCGCTCCGCCTGAATTTGCGGAACATGGCTTCTGCGTTGTATTCATGCGGGGATACTGGCCGAAGGGATGAGAAACGTCAAGTTCAAACTGGCCCTGATTGGCCGTGGAATTAACAAAATCCTCCCCCATCAGAACTGCCTGTCTCCGGGGAGAGCCGCCTGCCCGGGGAATGTCCCGCAGATCGGTCAAACCAGCGTGAATCCAAAGCACGCATTGACGTTCTGGATTAATGCCCGGCGCCGTGCCATGCCAACGCTCCCACGGTGGCGATATAGCCGCGCCTTCTCCACCAGATACATCAGATCGCATTTCACCAGCGTTTCCCAGTCGAGCCCATCCGCGCCATTCAGCATCACCTCGCTCTCACGGGGTGCCCGGGTCGCCCGCTGGCTGGAGCCGATCAATACGTTGACCAGCGGAGCGCGGGCAACGCGATCTGGATGGCTGATGACGACTGCCGGGTGCGAACCGGCGTCGGCAAAGTCGCAGGTCCAGATGTCCCACTGCTTCATTCTGCCTCGACCTTCATGGTGGAAACCCGGGCGGTGCGGCGTTCGGCACGGTTGTCGGTCCGGGCGTAAAGGTGGCGTAGCGAGCCGGGCGGGTACGAGGCCGCCCCGAAGGATTTTTCTTCGGCCTCCAGGATGCGCAAGCCGGCGCGAACCACCTCGCTGGAGTTGTTGTATCGCCCGTTGGCAACCAGGCGCGCGATCAATTCTTCAAAGTGCTTCGTCAATGCGATATTCATTGTGTTTATCTTGGAATAGATGCTATCTATTGTCAACCCGTTCATCACTCCTTGTTCCTATTCGTCGCGTCGCGGCCTTCCGATGAACGACATGGGTGATGTGCCTGGCCATTGCAATTGCGAAAAATTGCAAAATCATCCGAAACATGGCGCCAGGACTTGGGTGAAATTATTTGGCACAAATTTGACGAATTGAGTGGTTTGTGCCAAAATGGGAAAAGATGGTTTTGGCACGAAAGCTGCAAATACGCTGTTTTGTGCCAGAAACCAGCCGCTCGAAAGCGGCTCCCCTTCGAGAACTTGCTCGTCTAGGCTTTGCGCTTGGAAGCGAGAAAGCTGCGTTTGGAAGCCAGAAAACTTACAGCGGCTCCGTCGAAAACAAGGATCAAGCCCAACACAAACAACACGACGACTTCGTTGGCCGTTCTTCCCATGTCCCGACTTTGGACCACCGTGGCCCATACCAATATGAAGCCGACAAAGACAGTCAGGACGCCTGCGGCAATCGCGATGGGTCTTTTTCGTTCGACCGTCAGGGCGTTTGCCTTTTGAAACTCGCTTTGGAGAGCATTAGGCGGGCCGATTTGTTGAATCGCTTCTCCAAAAGCCCGCTGAGCGTTCATGCCCGATTTCATCTGCCGCTCGATTTCGCCGCGCAGATGACTTTCCAATTCCTCCAACGGCACGGGAGTTTTAATGCCAGCGGCCAGCATCCGCCGCCGCCAGTCCGTGATCGCTTTTTCGCTGTCAAACATATTGTTCCTTTCTCAATCCGGTTAAAACGGAATGAACCGGCGACCGCAGTTCATGATGCTTGACCATCCCGGTTTCACCTTCTTTTTTGATTATCATAGCGACATGATACATGGCGATGCAATGTATGTCAAGCGGCAAAAAACAAATTAAAAAATCAATTGCCTGGCCGTCAAGCTGCCTGGAAATTCGCACCCAGCGCCGCGTGAGGGCACGCGGCCTACAGGATACGCCCAAAATTCCAATCCTTTGCAGGCCCGGTCCCCCCGCCGGCGAATTTTCAGACAGGCTCTCAAGTTTAAAGTCGAGTCAAGGCCAGTTGCTCGTAGGCGGCGCGGATGCGCTCCTGGCCGTGCAGGGCTTCCAATCGTTTGACGATGAAATGGCCGCGCGCCATGTCCTGGAAATGGGAGATGAACATGACGTTGATGATCCAGCCGCCGGCGGCGCCCAGGACTGGCACGGCCTTGGCAGCGACCTCCTCGGAAACAATCGCGCCGAAACGCCCGGCGATCTGGGCGATGAATCGCGCGATGGCCGGGGCGGTTTCGCGGACGACGCCTTTGCGCGCCAGGTACGACGCGGCTTCGGAAAGCGCCTGGCTCATGGTCGCGCGCGTGGCCCAATAGGCGCTTTGCGCCGCCGCCGGGTTGTGTTCATCGCCGCCGAGCGCGAATACTTCCAGGCAGGCCAGCTTGGCATCGATGTTGGACAAATCGTGCCCCTCACTGCGCGCCACGTCGGCGATCGAGCGCAGCATGATGGTGGTGGAAATGGGCAACTCGACCGGCAACGCCGCCAGGCCAAACGCGCCGCCAATCCCGCCGGACGTTCCAGCCAGGATTTTGTGCAAGAAATCCCGCGAGCGGCGGCGGGGCCGTTGGCCGAGTGTGGCGACGGCCACTCCCAGTGCCTTGAGCAAGGCGGAGTGCGCGGCTTTGTTGACGACGTGGTTCCAGTTCCCCGGCAGCAGGGCGAAGCCTTTTTCCAGGGGCGCGCCGACGCAATTGGCCAGGCGCATGGCCAGGCCCGGCCGATCCAGGAGCGATTTGGCCCGCGCCAGGTCCCGCATCTCGGTTCTTGACAGCGGGCCGATGACCGGGGGCCGGTTCATGGCGCCGGCGCGGCCGATGGGCGATAAAGCGCGGCGCAGAACGCGAAAACAACCGCCACCACAAACATCATCGCCGCGTAAAAGTAAAACTGCGCCGCGCCGCCGGCGTGGACAAAGCGCTCGTTCAATTCGGTTACGACCGCGATCAGAAAATGGCCGATGGAGATGGTCATCAGCCACAAGCTCATAACCACGCTCTTGAGCCGGGCCGGCGCCTGCTCGAACGCGAATTCCAAGCCGGTGGCGGACAACAAAACTTCGCCCGCTTCCAACACCACATAGGGCGCCAGCTGCCACAGGATGCTCAGCGGCGGGCCGTGATCCATCCGCGCTTGCACCAGGCCGGTGATCACAAAGGAAACCGCCCCGAGAAACATCCCTGCGGTCATGCGCCGCAAGGCCGTGGGGCGCCAGCCCAGGCGCGCGGCCATCGGATAAAGCATCAGGGTGAGGATGGGCGTCCAAATCATCACCAGCACGGCGCCGCTGCCCTGCATGGTTTCGCCGTTAAGCCCGTGATAAGGCGTCATGTTCGCTCCTTGCAGCACCCAGGTCGAACTGGTCTGGTTGAACAGCGCCCAAAACATCGGCACGGGCAGAAAAACCATGACGATGCGAAGCAGGGATTTTCTGTCCTTGGCGGTCTCCTCCGCGGTGCGCCTGACCTCCCGTTGGGTCGGTTGGCGGATGTACTGCTTGCGGCCCAGCCAGAAGATGAAGGTGGCCATGGCCATGGCCAGCCCTGGCACACCGAAGGCCCAGGAGTAACCCCAATGGTCGTGAATCTGAGGAATGATGAAAAAAGCGGCGGCCGAGCCCAAATTGATCACCCAGTAAAACCAGCCGTAGATGTTCGTCAAAAGATGGTGTTGACTGGGTTTGAATTGATCGCCGACGAAAGAGGAGACGCAGGGTTTGATGCCGCCCGCGCCGATGGCAATCAAGGCCAGGCCGGCGTAAAGGCCCGTCCAACTGCCTTCAAAAAGCGCCAGCGAGCCGTGGCCCAGACAATAAAAGAAGGAAATGATCAAGATGGTCCAATAACGTCCCAGCCAGCGATCGGCCAGCCAGCCGCCCGCCAGCGGCAGGAAATAAACGGCCCCCGCGAAGACGTGCTGGGTTTTGGTCGCCTGCGCGCCGCTCAATTTCATTTGTTGTGTCAAGTACAGTTCCAGGATGCCCAGCATCCCGTAATAGCTGAACCGTTCGCAGGCTTCGTTGCCGATGATGTACTTGATTTGGGGAGGGTAGCGCCCCTCCCGGGGTTCGCGTTCGGCGGCTGGCGTATGGGCGTCCATCTTCGGGGCATATCTGTAACATAGCCACTCTAATATGCAATAGGCCGCAATAAAAATCCCGTTCTACAGAGGGATTTTTAGGAGGCCTCGCGGGCCACGCGGCCCTACCCGCTGCTCGCACATTATATTGTGCCTGCCGCGCAGCACTGCCCCGCGAGATAGATTAGCCTCATCTCATGGGGCGAGCCTGTTGCGTACGTAAAAAAAGTTGGGTTTCCCGCCGAAAGTTATTTACATGGACAGCCAATGTCCAAGTTGGCGGCGCATACTGGGCGCGAAAGTTAAAATGTGAATGACAAATGAAGAAAAAAGTGAAAGCAAAACAAGGGATTATTTTGCAAAAAAAGACCTCGCGGCGGGAGGGATTATTTATTGTCGATGACTTTATTAAGGACGGAGGAAGGACAGGGGTTTCGCGGAGGCATTGCCACGATATGCCGAGATAGCGGTCTTGATGGGTATTTTCGCTTTTTTCCGGGTTTTCCAATTTTAGGATATTCGAGGAATTTCGAGATTTTGGGCATTTCAAAATTTTCGAGGAATTTCGAGGACTCGGCAAAAAAATTTGGGCGGTTTGCGGTTGAGCCGGCACGACAAGGACGCAAGGACGACGGCGCGGGCGAAGAGGTCACGGGGAAGTGCTGGCGGCACGATAGAACCGAAGAGTCAGCGCGCCGGCGTTGGTGTCGGTAAAGTCAAGAAGGCCATTGGGCGCGTTGGTGGTGAACAGGGGGATCCAGTTGATCAAATCGCTGGAGGCTTCGATGGTGCAGGCGCCGCCAGCCACGCCCGCGATTTGCAACGAGAAAGCGCCGTTGCTCGCGCCATAGGATACGATCCTGACGGGCCCATCCAAGAGTAAGAGCGCAGGCGCGCTGGTCACTGCGCCCAGGACGTTGCTGAGGAGAACGGTGTAGGTCCCTTGGTTGGCCGTTTGGAAGTTGGTGATGGAAAGGGTGCTGCTGTTGGGGCCGATAGCGGCGCCGTTGACAAACCATTGATAGGCCGGCGCGGGAGTCCCGACCGCGGACACGCATAGTGTGGCGGTGGTGTTGGAAGTGACGGTTTGGCTGACGGGTTGGGCGGTGATGACAGGGGGCGCCTCGATTGTCATTACGGCGGCCGAACTGATGACTGTGCCGGCGGCGTTGGACACAACGCA
>PLIU01000126.1 GCA_003140095.1 Verrucomicrobiales bacterium
GTCGCGGTGGTCGCCGTCGAAAACGATTTGCTCAAAGTCCAGCGTGCCGATGGTTCGGAAAGTCTTTTCCCCTTGGGTCAAGGCTCCGCCTTGTTTGATGTGGGAGAGAAACGGAAATTGAAAGTGGCCGTGGGTGACAAATTGTTGTTGCAATCAAACTGGCAAAAGAGATTCGTGAATGGTGAATTGGTCGAGGTCAAAGCCGTTCAAGGCGATTCTGTTTTGCTGGCCGATGGCCGGGTGATTCCTGCCGAATACCGCACGTTCACGCACGGCTACGCCGTCACGTCACACGCAGCCCAAGGCAAGACAATGGATGAGGTTTTGCTGGTCGCCTCGTTGCGTTCGCTGCCCGCCATCAATCAGGAACAATTTTACGTCAGTATTTCGCGTGGCCGCGAACGCTGTCAGATTTTCACAGACGATAGCGATTTACTTCGCTCGCACGTCACCCATTCCAGTGCGCGATTGGCGGCGGTTGAAGCCATGCCGCATAGTGACTTCCTCCAAACCATTTTGCAGCGCGGGAATCGTTTCCTGAAACGGTTCCGTCAACGTCTTGCCCAATCCATTTCAACTGAAAGGAGTACCAATGAAATCAAGCCAACTGAACACCAGCGAAAATCCTACCACAGCAGCGTCTAGCCCGCGCGACAATCCCTGCCTCGGCAGTGATTCCACCATTGCCGCGCTAGCTGCGTTTGCCGACGACGGCATCAGCTATCTGCTGCCTTACGCGCAGTTTTTATATGCGGAAAGAATCTCCAACCCGTCAATGGAAAAAGAGCCTAACGCCCCGCCGGAAAAGATGCTGATTCATTTTGCGCGGGCCGAGGTGGTCGTCCTGGGCAGCGGCCTCAAGCAGCTGGAACAAGGGCTTCAGAAGTATGAATTGAAGTTTGTGAAGTCGGCGGATCGCCGGTTGGCGGCCAGGCTGAACACCCACATTGCCGCCGTCACCGTCACTTTAACCAAGGCAAACGTATGAATCCCGAACGCAGAGATTTTCTCAATTTGCTTTCGCCCCCCCGGACGAAGCAACGCCGCAGAGACCGCATGGAAATTAGGCTTTGATACGGACCACATCACCATTTTGGTGAGTGCCGGTCTGCTCAAGCCGCTGGGCAATCCACCGCCAGGTTCCATGAAGTTCTTTTTTACGGCCGATATTGAACAAAAGAAAAATGACCTTAAATGGATGACCAAGGCAACCGAACTCATCCGCTTGAAGGTGAAGGACAAAAACGAACGTGCCGCCCGAAACCGGGCGCTTAAAAATTCCGTATCCGCAACCAACGGCAACGCAACCAATGGAAACAATTCCTATGACCGTCATTCCTAAAATCAGCAGAGTGCCTGGCGCTTCCATGATGCGGCGCGCGGTGGCGGTCAGGTGCCATGCCAGTTGGTAAAAGGCTTTGCGTTCCGGGTTCTTCTCCCGCGCCACAATTTGAGAGTGTTCTTCCTAAGCGATGGCCCGCTTGTCCTTGAATCGCACGGCGGGCCATTGGCGTTTGGGAACGAGCGGCCACGGCAGCCAACTCATGTCGAGGCAGAAGTTGTGAAGGCGGCGCAGATAGACATCGGTGGAGACCGTGCCGGATTGAGGCACCTTCAAGAGCATTTCGCCCTGCGTCTGAATGATGACTCGCGGCAGCAAGGGTGCCAGCGCCCGGTCCTTGACCAACCGCATCGCAATGGCGGCGGACTCCTTCACTCTGAACCGTAGAATCATGCGGCAAACGATTGAGCACCGTCATCCGATGGAGGCCGATCAGCATGCGGAATTGGAGGCGGCAACGGTGGCGGTTGAGCGGACTGCCGGATCGCGATAACGGGAATTGCAACGTATCCGCCTGAGCGTCCACGTCTAGTTTCTCGCGCCGGGTTATGAAATCATGGCGGCATGTATTCTTCAAAATCTGGATCAGGACGGCAACGGTGGACCGCTAAACAGCGGCAACAGTTCCTTGTGCGTTTCCACGACAGCCAATTAACCCAGCGGGAGTTTGCCACTCGCCACGGTGTCGGGTTGTCCACTTTGAGCAAATGGCTGCGAGTTGAAAGCGAATCAGCCTCGCTGCCCGTGAAGTTCCAGGAAGTGACGTTGCCAAAGATGCCGCCGCGTTACCAAGTGGAAGTTGTCAGTCCGCAAGGTTGGACGGTTCGGTTGCAAAATAGTTCCGAGATTGAGACGTTGGCCCAACTGTTGCAGGCGCTGCCATGCTGAACGTGTCCGGCGCGACGCGGGTGCTGGTGGCCACCACCCCGGTGGATTTGCGCGGCAGTTTCAACCGACTATATGGCCTGGTAGTCGAGCATCTGCACGGTGATCCACTCTCCGGAAATCTTTTTTTATTCACGAATCGGCGGCGTAATCGGCTCAAGATATTATTTTGGGACGGAAGCGGTTTATGCGTTTACGCAAAACGGCTCGAAAACGGCCGCTTCACCTGGCCAGTGAGTGAGAGTGGGCAGGTCAGTTTGCGCGGGGAAGAGTTCAGCGCCCTGATCCATGGGCTGGAAGTGCGGGCGAAAAAGAACTGGTATCGGCGATGAATAGACTTTTTCAAAAATCTGTCAAGTTGATTGAACGAAAATAGTTGGTCAGTCGTCAGAGAAGTGTGGCCGACGACATGCTGCTCAAAAAAGTTGAAGAACTGAGTGCGCGTGTCGCCACGCTGGAGACGGAGAACACCCGGCTGGAAACCGAGAACCGACCGCTGCGGCAAAAGCTCGAGCAGTATATCCGCCATTATTTCGGCGGCCAGCACAATGAGGGTTTGAATCAACAGCAGATGGAGATGTTGTTGCAAGGCTTGCCCAATGTCATTGCGTTGCCGGTGCAGGAAACCAAGCCCGCCCCGGCTTCACGTCTGGGATCGCCGCATCCGGTGCGGCGGATGCTGGCCGATGACAAGTTGGAGACGCAAGAGATCGTGATCGAACCGGAGGAAGTCAAATCCCAGCCAGACGGTTGGAAAAAAATCAGCGAAGAGCGCACCAGCCAATTGGACTGGGTTGCTCCCAAGATTATCAAACGAGTTTTCATTCGCCCGCGTTACGTGAAGGCAGAACGCTTCGCCCTGGCAGAATTGCCTCCGCAACCGATTGAGCAAGGCATGGTGGGACCGGGCTTGCTTGCGCAAATTTTGGTCAACAAATACGAATATCACTTGCCGCTCTACCGGCAGGAGAAAATGTTCCGCCAACAGTTTAGGGTGGAACTGAGCCGAAAGACGATGGGCTGTTGGGTGGAACAAGCCGCAGAGCTGTTGAAACCAGTGTATCGGTCTATCCGGGAAGATTTGCTGGCAGGCAATTACCTGCAAGCCGACGAGACCCCTATTCGATATTTGGACCCGGATGTGAAGGGCAAAAGCCAGCAGGGTTATCTTTGGGTTTACAGCCGGCCCGGCGGAGACATGCTTTTTGAATGGCAGGTGAGCAGGGCGCGGGAATGGCCGGAGAAGTTTTTGAAAAGATTCCGGGGCAAACTTCAAACCGATGGCTATGCGGCCTACGAATCATTGGCCAACGAACGCGACGATTTGATCTTGGTAGGTTGTTGGGCCCATGCGAGGCGGGGTTTCCATGAAGCGTTGGCGGTGAGCAAACTGGCGGCGTGGTTTGTGCGGCAGATTGGGCTGCTCTATGCGGTGGAAAAGCTTCTGCGTGAGAAGAAGGCCGGCCCTCGGTTGCGGGCGGCGATGCGGAACTGGCAAAGCCGTCCGGTCTTGGAACGATTTCGCCGAGCGATGGAGTTGGTGCGTCGTCGCACTTTGCCCCAAGGACTGTTGGGAAAGGCTATTGACTATGCGCTCAAGCGCTGGGAAGCGCTGACGCGTTTTGTGAACGACGGGGTTTTGGAGATCGACTCAAATCTCATTGAAAACTCGATTCGTCCGTCGGCACTCGGAAAAAAGAACTTTTTATTCTTCGGGCATCCCGAAGCAGGCGAACGCAGCGCAGTGATTTACACGCTGTTGGGAAGTTGTCGGCGGCATGGGATCAATCCCTTCGAGTATCTGAAAGATTTGTTCACCCGCCTGCCCTCAGCCAAGATTTCCCAGATCAAGGAGTTCACACCAGCGGCGTGGGCCAATGCGAAAGAACAGGTGGCCGCTAACCCGACTTGGCGGATTC
>PLIU01000492.1 GCA_003140095.1 Verrucomicrobiales bacterium
GAATCCGTCAAGTCGGGCTAGGAAGGAACCGGACACATTATTAAGTGGGTCGAGGACGAAGGTGGGTGGCCCGATTTCCATCCGCCACAGTTTCCCCTCAAAAGGAACAATAGGACTTAGCGTATCCGCAAACCGCGTTCCCTGAATTGGGGTCATATCTTAACATTGACATTTGACACCGGTTCCTTGTGACATCCAAAAGCAGACTTTGGGCCAGCTTTTCTTACTGCGGGTTCCAAACGCAGGTTGGCTTCCCAAGCCCGCGACGAGTTGGTTGCCTTAAAAGGAATTTTCGCCGTGCGACGGTTCGCACGCGCAAGAAATCCTGTTCACCCCGGCCACCCTGTCAAGTGTTCCTATTTACAATTCCAATACCTTCTCGAATTTCGTCAGGTTGCGCGCCCCTTGCGCTGTCAACACCGCGACGTCCTCCAGGCGCACCGCACCCAGGCCCGGATAATACAAGCCCGGTTCGATGGTCAGCACCTGCCCCGCCGCCAGCACGTCGTGCGACGTGACGCCAAGGCGCGGAGCTTCGTGGATTTCCATCCCAACACCGTGGCCGGTGCCGTGGAAAAAGCCCTGCATCCGGCCCCCCTTCTTGACAGTCTTATAGCCTTCGGTTTCAAAAAACGTCTGCACGGCGGTGTGGACATCGACCGCTTTGGCCGCCGGGAGCAATCGGGCGAAGGCGATTTCCTGGGCGCGGGCGACTGTGTCATACAATCGGCGCACCGCCTCGCTGGCGCGTCCCCGCACGACCGTGCGGGTGATGTCGCCGAAGTAACCGGTCTTTTGCGAGCGGGGAAAAACGTCGAGAATGACCGGCTCGTTCGCCCGCAGCGGGCCATGGCCCGCCTCGTGCGGATCGCAAGCCTGGCGTCCGCCTGCCACAATGGTATGGCCGGTCAAACCGCCGGCCTGGAGAATGGCCGTGTCAATCACGCCCCGCAGCTTTTCCGAAGTCAATGGCGCGCCGTGATAGGTCAACTTGCCGTGCCGTCCGATTTTGGACGTTTTGAGCGCCTGCATCCCCTCCGCCAATCCCACTTCCGCCATCATCAGGGCCGCGCTGATCTTTTTGATCTCGTCCGCCCGCTTGAATTCGCGCTGCGGGAAGACGCCGTCGGGTTTGACGCGGACCTTGATCCGGTAATGGCGCAACTCCCGCGCCAGGCCCAAGGGGAAGTTGGCCGGCACGAAAATCTTGCGCAATTGCCGTTCGCGCAGGAGAAGACTAATCACCGTCGCCAGGCCCGGCCGTTTGACTTTCCGGCGCAGTTTGTCCAGGCATTGATTGTAGGAGATGACACGGCAGTGCCGGGCCCGCTGGCGCATCCGGTTCACCTCCATATCGCTGACCACGACGTGGCAATTGCCCTCCAGCCGAAAATAGATGAACGGATCGGGCACGAACAGGCCCACCGCGTAGAGCATGTTGGCGTCGCGCTCGCTGTCGGCCACGATCAGCAGGTTTTCGGAATCGCTCATGGTTTTCGGCGGCAATGGTATTGCCGGGGGGGGCGTCGGTTGGTTTCCTCCCGGCGTTAGTGCAACACCGTCATCGGCGCGATAAAATATAAACGCCCCGCTTCCAATTTAGGAAGTTCCACCCCCAAATCGACCTTGATGCTTGGCACATCGGTTTTATCAAAGAGATGAAAGAGCATCGAACCCAGATCCATGGGCATCCGATACTGCACGAGGCTGGCGCTGTGAATTTTGGCCAGGTTCTTCGCGCGTTTGAAGGCCGCGTCGAAATCTCCCAACTCATCGACAAACCCGAAATTCAGGGCTTGCTTGCCCGAGAGCACCCGCCCGTCCGCGTAATCCTGCCAATCCTCGACCAGGGTTTTGCCGTTGCCCTCGTTTTCCTGGGCGGCCCGCTCGCGTCCGGTTTTGACCACTTGCTTGAACTTGTTGAACGTTTCGTCAATAAGCGACTGCACCATGTGATCTTCCTGATCGCGCGTCCGTTGTTCTTCCGGCGTCAGGTTCTTGTCCTCCCGTTCGCCGCTCAACATGTCCTTGAACCGCCCGCTCTTGAAGACCTGCGGATGGACGCCGACCTTGTCCATCAACTCGCGGTAATTGTAGCCATGCATGATGACCCCGATGCTCCCGGTGATGGTCAACTCGTTGGCCACGATCCACTGGCAGGGCGCCGAAATATAATAACCGCCCGAGGCCGCCAGTTCGCCCATCGAGGCCACCACCGGCCGGTGCGTTTGGTCCTGGAACTTGGTGATCGCCTTGTTGATTTCATCCGACGCCAGCACCCCTCCGCCAGGGGAGTTGACCTTGAGAATGACCGCCTTCACATCGGTGTCCCGTTCCGCCATTCTCAATTGGTCCTTGATGTATTCCACCATGTCCACGCCCGAGCGATCCAGCTCCCCGCTGGAAATGATTCCATCCACCTCGATCACCGCGATTTTGTTGTCCGAATTAGTCGTGGAGAGGGCAACCTCCTCCATATTCCGAACGCGCTCCATGGTCGCGCGGCTATGCGGGAGGACGCTGCGAGAAAGACCGGCAAAATTGAACAAAAGGCTCAACACCAGCAACACCAGGAAAACCACCGTCAGGACTTTCCAAATCGCGCTGGAACGGGGCCGTTGCGGCGGCATCATCATGGGCGGTGGCGGCGGCGGCGTCCGAATGACAGGCGGCGGCGGTGGCGGCGGACTGCCCGGCGGCGTGTCGGCGGACTCAGGAGTTGGCGGAAGCTCATCCATAATGAGCAAAGCCTGCCACAAGCCGCGGCGGCGGGCAAGCGCCAACACAACTCGTTTTCAAAATGGCGGAAGAAATTCGGAATTGAATATCCGCCCTGGCCAATCGAATATCGCCTCGTATGGCGCGCGTCTAATTTTGCCCAGATCCATGATGAAGGCCGCACCGCCATGTTGACCACCTTGCGCATTAAGAATCTGGCCTTGGTTTCCGATCTGACTTTGCAGTTGCAGCCCGGCTACAATGTCATCACCGGCGAAACCGGCGCGGGCAAATCCATCATCATCGGCGCGCTCAACCTGCTCCTGGGCGAACGGGCCGATCGCACCCTCCTGCGCGCCGGCTGCGACAGTTGCGCGGTCGAAGCCGTTTTCGACCTCCACCACGACCGCGGCGTGCCGGCCGGCTTTTTTGAAGAAAATGGCTTGGAACCGTGCGCGGATCATCAGTTGATCCTCAAACGCGTCTTCACCGCCGCCGGGGCCAACCGCCAATTCGTCAACGGTTCCCCCACCACCCTCCAGGTGCTCGCCGCCCTGGGCCAGGAACTGGTTGATATGCATGGGCCGCACGAGCATCAATCCCTCTTGCATCCGGGCCGCCAATTGGACATTCTGGACGCCTTCGCCGGTTTGGTCCCGATGCGCGAACGGTTCGCGGCGCTGGTGCGCCAGTCGCGCCAGTTGGAGGAACAAAAGGCCGCTCTCATCGTCGATGAACGCACCTACGCGCAGCAACTGGACTTATTGCGCTTTCAGGTCCATGAAATCACCTCCGCCCGCTTGCAGCCCGAGCAAGAGGAGCGGGTGGAGCAGGATTGCAAACGGGCCGCCAATGCCGCGCGCCTGCTGGAATTGACCCAGGCGGCGCTCAATCTCCTGGGTGAGCAGGACGACTCGCTCTTGCGCCAGGCGGGGGAATTGGGCCGCACTCTGCAAACCTTGGAACGCCTTGATCCGGCCGCCGCGCCCCTGCTGGAGTCCCACCACCAAGCCGCCGCCGCCTGGGCCGAACTGCAGGCCGCCTTGCGCCGTTACGCCGACACGGTGGAGGTCGAACCGGACCGGCTGCGCCAATTGGAGGAACGGGTGAACCTGTTGCAGACGCTCAAACGCAAATATGGCGCGACGCCGGCCGACGTAATTGCGTTCGGGGAAGAGGCCAGGAAGAAACTGGGCCAAATCGAGGGACGGGACGCCGAACTGGCTCGTTTGCAAGGCGCGTTGGAAAAGCTCCGCGCCGAAATCCGGCAGGCCGGGGGCGAACTCTCCGCCCGGCGCCGCCAAGCCATTCCCAAACTGGCCAAAGCGGCCATGCAACAACTGCACGGCCTCGGTTTCCAGCAGAGCCGATTCGACGCCGACCTTCGCACCGGCGACGACTTCACCGCTTCGGGCCTGGACGGGATCGAGTTTCAATTTGCTCCCAACGCCGGCGAACCGGCCCGGCCTTTGCGCGCCATCGCCTCTTCCGGCGAGATGTCGCGCGTCATGCTCGCGCTCAAGACCGTCCTGGCCGCGCAGGACGAAATCCCGGTGCTGGTCTTCGACGAAATCGACGCCAACGTCGGCGGCGAAACCGCGGCGGTGGTGGGGGAAAAGATGGCGCGCATCGCCCACCGGCGGCAGGTGATCTGCATCACGCATTTGCCGGCGGTGGCGGCCAGCGCCTCCGCGCATTTTGTTGTGACCAAGCGGAGCGAAGGCGGCCGCACGCTTTCCGAAATCACGTTATTGGACCGCGCGCAACGAGTCCAGGAACTGACCCGCATGCTCGGCGGCCAGACCGAAGCGGCCCGCCGCCACGCGGAAGAATTGTTGCGCCGAGCGCGCGCCGATCTGGAGGGAGATTGAGATTAGGATTAAGATTACGATTACGATTACGATTAGGATTAGGATTACGATTAGGATTAGGATTACGATTAGGAGCAGTTGCCAAGCATGACCCCGACGGCCTTACGCGGCAACAGGTTCGGTCAGCTTGAGCGGATGCACGCGGCGGAATATTTCAGCTTCACATCGGTCACGGGCGAGTTCGAGATCATAATCGGCCTGGATGCCCATCCAAAGTTCGGGCGAGACGTTGAACAAGCGTCCCAGTTTGAGGGCCATCTGCGCGCTCACCGCGCGCTTGCGCCGGATGATTTCACTGATGGCAATGGGGGTGCAGCCAATGGCTTTGGCCACCGCATAAGCGGACAGGCCCAGCGGCTTCATAAAGTCCTCGCGGAGCACGTCAACCGGATGAACGGGTTCAAGCCGGTCTTTGCGTTTGCTTTTCACAAGCAATTTATGCGGCTAAGGGTTCGGCGGCAGGCCGCAATTTACACGGTTTGACGGTGCGGGAAATGTGGAGTTCGAGGTCATCCGCAGCGAGTTCGAGGTCGTAATATGTTTGGAGGTCGAGCCACCAACCGGGGCGCGTGCCGAAGTAGCGAGCGAGCCGCAAGGCCGTGTCCACCGTGATCGCGCGCTGTCCACGCACAATCTGGCTCACGCGCATGGGGGTGACGCCTAGGGCCTTGGCGAGCGCATATTGACTGAGACCCAGCGGCTCCATAAAGTCGTGGAGCAAAATTTCGCCCGGATGAACCGGCGGCAGTTTTTTGGTCTTCATATTCTAATGGTAGTCTACAATTTCCACGGCATAGGCGTTGCTATCCTGCCACCGGAAGCAAATCCGCCATTGGTCATTAACACGGATGCTGTGCTGTCCTCTCCGTCCGCCCTTCAAGGCTTCCAGCCGATTGCCAGGCGGCAGCCGCAAGTCGATTAGCCCGCGCGAGCGGTCCAACTGCGTGAGTTTCCGCAAGGCGACGCGCTCAATCTGCGGTGGCAGGCTGTGGTCGCTCTGGCGGTGCCACAAGCGCTCTGTCTTCCGGCAGGCGAAGCTGACAATCACCTCATCAGTTTATCGCTGGGCGATAATATGTCAAGATCGGGACCGAACCGGGTGCCTGTCAGATTATTGGCAAGTTGGACTGGAAATTTCCGGTCGGCGCTGGGCCTCTGGCAAAACCGGAGGTCCTTCGCATTTTCAGCAATATACGGCTTGCGAATCCGTGGCCTATCGGTTATACGTATCATGGCTTTGGAATGGGACTACCCGTTCGGCGAATGGCTACTGGGACTAACCGGTGGCCTTTCTTTTTTATCAGGGAAGCACTTTAACCCGTAGCCCGCCACTTCTCACATCTTCGTTTGCGTTTCTCTGCGCACTCGGCGGCTCAGCTTGGGAATTGAAGGAGCGGTCTCGCGCGGAGTCGCGGAGGTCGCGGAGAAAGCAAGAACCAAGGTAGGGTGGGAAGATTCTTATGATCAAAATTTCAAATATCTTTGGCTAGGATTAAGATTAGGAGCAGTTGCCCAAAAAAGTGAAACGCACCCTGGCACGGGGGTGGGCCACAAATGGCAACGAAGTGGAAATCCTCGCCCGCGGCCTTCAGAGATTAACCACGTTTTACGTGGTAAATATTACGATTACGATTAGGAGCAGTTGCCAAGAGATGTGGCTCTGGTGGCTGACCTCTGGCTGAACCCGTGCCGAGGCGCTGGGCTGCGGAAAATACCAACTGCCCCCACGCCCTTCATTTCGTTACGGCCATTCTGAGGGAGATACGCAACAGCTTCACAATTTCGGATTCGACTCCGCTCAAAACTGTTGCTCTTCCATCCGCAAAAAGTTCAAACTTGAACCGCTCGGAGTGCGAAATTCCGTTGAGCTGCACTTTGGAAAAAGCGTAGAAACGTTTCCCAGTAAGCTTTTTTACGAACGGTCGGACCTCCGTAGATCCAAAAAATGTAATCTTCGACTGGACTGAATTTGAGAGGCTTAGATTGGGAACCAAAGCTCCAGCAACAAAAAATGAATCCACGTTGTGTTCTATCGCCGATAACCAAAGGAGCAGGTCGACTTTAACCGGCTCAATCGCAATCTGGAAATTGAGGTACGCCGCAATCTGATTAAGAAAGGAACCGAGTGAGCGCGATGAACCATGCAACTCGAGGTTTGGAAATTTGCTCCCAACCGAAAAAAAGAACCTTTCGAACTGAACTATAGGATATTCCGTGATTTTTCCGAAAGGGTCTTCTATTTTGGTCACTGCTTCGAAACGCTCGATATATTCGCCTTCGATCGACGTTCCTCTCAGGATAACATTTGTAAAGCCCGATCTCTTGCCTTCGGCATATTGGTCCTTGAGAAGTCCAGCAAGCAACTGTTCGATTTTGCCGCGGTCCAGCGTGGTGGCAGTGTACCATTTTAGGCGTAACGGCATGGCTAATTGCCCTTTTCTAATTTGTTTATCGTTTCCACCGAAGCGTACGCGGCGGTTTCAAGGCAATTCCTCAACATATTCTTTTCTGCGTCGCTAACGTCACCCTTGCTTGTCGCCACCTCGCCATCGCTGTCCCGGTCATATACCCCGCGCACCTGATAAGCAAAACCCGATCCACCCGTAGCATTCTTGAATTCCGCCTCAAATTCAAATAGTCGGCCCGCCCCGACAGTCTCAATGGATGTCCAGACCGCTTTGCTTATAAAAAAGCCGTCCTTCGTCATTTGTTGGTATTGTGGCGATATAAGAATATTTTCTCCTGATAGAGCAATTTTGCGAACAAGCGCCTTAAGCACCTCCCTGGAGGCTTCAGTTTCTGGCTCATCCTCTTCGTCGGAAACGTCAGCCGTGTCTATTTCGTCGAGTCGATCAACCTTTAAATCTTTAACCTCGCGGAGCTGAAAACCCTCCATTCCTCTGAACACATTTAGAAAAAACTGAGTCCGGTGTTCGTGGTTGTTGACGCCCGAAAGTTCAATGGTTTTTCTGACAGGCTTATGCGGAGCATCAGGAGCCACCAGTGAGTCGATAATCTGGTTTAAAATGTCGTTGGTCTTGTCGTTCTGCGTGTGTCGGACGCCTAAAACATCCCCCTTTTTCGTTATTTCAAAAACGGCCTCCTTTTGGCGCCTCTGAATGAGGCGAGCCTTTTGTAGGTCGGGTTCCGTGTAAGTAACTTTGACCAGCAACTGCCCATCTTTTGTCTGGGTCACGTCGTAGTTTTCGTTGAGGGCCTCGCCGCGTATTTCGCGCATTTTCTGAAAGGCCTGTTCCACTTGGTCAAGTTGGGCGCTTGCTTCAATTTTGCATGTCGTCAATTTTTCCTCGCGATCTTCCCGTTCAATTTCTCCCATTACTTCTTGGATTTGGGGCCAACTGAACGGGAGCATTGACATGTAATGCACGACCTCCTCGCGGGGGCTTTCTTCTGAAAGAAAAATGCCTCGATGTCGGGCGATGGCCAAAAGCATTTTTAGTGAGATTTTAGGTGACGACAAGATATCATGCACATCTTTGTCGTCCGCGTAGTATTTTGAGGGCAAAAATTTAGGCATATTATTCCAATCCGAGGTCCAAGTCGCAGAATTTTTGGATAACTGTGTCAACTCGCGAGAACGTTATCACGCTCAATCGCTGTTCAAAATCGACTCGAGGCACGTAAGGAACAAAATCTAATATATACTGCTCTTTTGCATGCTCAAAGTTCAGTTTGGCTGAATCACAACCTTGAGCCATTCTAATCGAAATATTTTCTTTCGGTCGGATCAATTGATGTCGAAATAAATAATCGAAGATATACTTGAATTCTTCGGGCTGGCTGCCGTCTCCGGCGTAGTACACATAATGTCCATGACGGCTGCCATCCTTACCGGCATTTTCGTATCGAAGGATTTGCCATGGTCCGGTCAAAAGTTCAATGGTCGCTGCCTTGCAATAGTTTGATTTTACGCGAACACGAACGAGGTCGGGGTAAAAAAAGCTGCAATCAATTGCATCGGGCAGGTTTCTGTCTGTTCCGCGCTCACGTTTTATGTCGTTCGCTATGGTGAACAGATACCTGATTTCTTTAGGCCCAAGAACATGTACTTTGACAGGTCGTCGCAATTTTATCGAAGCTGATGTCGCATCTTTTATCCAGGTTCCAAAATTGAGGTCAAACTCGCCATCGTGATTGTAAACGAACAGCAAGCCGCGAACGCGGTAGTTCTGAGCTGGATTTACGTAGAGGTCTCGCCAGTGGCTGGCTTTCGCAGCACACTCCGCGCTCATCGCAAGGCTTCGTAAAGCGGTCTTGATTTTGTCCTGGGAAATCGTCTGCTTTGCATAACTTTTCAAATCGGTCGTAAAGAAAACAGTGGAATGGTCGACTGGATCGTCGTAACAAAACGCGACGTCTGACGGGTGGGTATCCTTTTTGTGCAGTTCGGTAACGCAAGGCCAATTTCGGTCTCTCGGTGGTCGGCGCTCCCAGCCGAAGACAGAAAAAATCTCGTTGCTCGCCTTGTTTGCTATTTCGGCAATTTTTGCGGTTTCAGCCATATTGTCTGTCCTTTACGGGCAATTCGTTAGCCTTCTGACAGGAAAGGCTCAGTTTCGACGCGATTGCAAGTTTTTACGCTTGCCTACTTGGTTGGCAATGTTGACGGTTGTCCCTTTGCCGACGCGATAAACCGCCATTCGGGTCACATCTTAGCATGCATTTAACATTTGAATTATCTCAATTATGTTGTTCATCAGATCCACTTCGCCGGCGTCTCGCGCCAGCTTGTTTTGGTAGCGTTTGATCGCCATCGCCACCGCGCCGTGCCGGGATAATCGTATTCATTCTGGTTCCGCCTCCTTGATGATGTGGCCGATGTTCAAGGTGAAACTCTGGCGGGTCTTGAAGGCGAGACGCACCGGGTCCTGCACGCGGAACCAAAGCCCGGAGGCGTTGGAAAGCTACGACGAACCCTCCCCCCAGTGCCCTCGCAAATTCTGCCTGCGGGAATCCAGGTCCGAGTCGTGATTCTTTGATTTCGATTGCGTTCACGGTTGAGAAAGTAGCACGGCATGGAATTATCTCAAATCGCTATATGTCGGACGCTATACCATTCGAATACGGCAATCCGGGGGCGTGAGCAGGACAAGGAAGAAGGGGCCAGGGGCTAGTGGCCTGCAAAAAGCTGCCGGTGGGAAGCCGAGAGATCAAAACAGTGTAAAGTGCGGAGTGGAGAATGCAGAGTGCGGGGCGAGATGAAGACAGCGACGAAGTGGCCAGGGTTTAGTGGCCAGTTTTCGGCCTCTGGCCGAAAACATTTGCGCCGTGAGCCAAGCGCCTCCAAACGGTGACTCCTCCACGGGCGGTTCGGTTGGCTGGCGGGACACCAACCACGCGCCGCGCCTGAATGATTTAATAGGAATAATATATGAGTTGAAAGAAGCGCTCGGCGGGGCGCCGAGCGCGACACGCGGGGGCGCGTATGCTCCCCAAGCCACGAAATTCGCCGCATTTACCCGGAACCATTCAGTTGGGACGAAAGGCTCTCCCTCACACCGGCCCTGGTCAGGTGAGCATATACTGACAAGTCCGTTAGA
>PLIU01000441.1 GCA_003140095.1 Verrucomicrobiales bacterium
GGTTTGATTCGGTTTGATTCAGTTTGATCGGGTTTGACTGAGCGGCTGCGACATCGCCTAGCTGCTTCATCCGCTTTAGCCTTCATCCTTTATCCTTTAGCCTTGTTTTGCCCTGGTTCCCAAAATGTCAAAGAACAACATCTCTTACAAATCTTACAGTTCCACATAATCGGAGACGCGCAAGCTCCTTTTCATCCGGGCGGAACAGACCCCAATCCTCGCGGACTTACCCAAAGGCTGAAAAATTTCGCCCTCGGGGCCGCCGGTGCCATCCATTTGCAATTGCGGCGCGACCAGACCCGGTGTTGAGATAGCTCGAAGAATCACCGCCGATGAACACCAAAGGATCATCGAGCGCGAGCACAACCCGGAATTCCGGGCGTATTATCAGCTTTTTGACTGGAAAGACCGAACCGTATCTTACCAGCGGCGTAAAACCGGCTTGCAGGTGGTAATCGCATTCGGCGCGGAGGCTGCCAGCGTGTTGGAGTCGCTGCCGAAGTTTGGCCCGTTGTTCCCGCGCATTGCTCGGATCAAAGAGAGCCACCGCGCCAAGATGTTTAGCAAGCGGCTGAGGACGGTAGGAATCACCGGCATTTCCATGCACAGCTACCGTTACGCCTGGGCGGAAAGGGCAAAGACGGTGGGAATGCCGGAGCGGTTCGCGCAGCAGGCGCTTGGGCACAGTTCCAAAGCCTTTGCGCGAGCCTATTCCAAAAAGGCCAAGGTGGTCGTTCCCTCGCTGGAAGTTTACGAGGCGAAGATTGTTCCGATGCCAATGGTAGTCAATCAATAACCCCACTTGCAATTCCATCGACTGGAACAATTTGATCATCGGCGCAGTGGGCATCTCCCACTCGAAGGCACAGACCACACCAAGACAAGATTGCACCTTTCCTTTCGATCCATTAGGTGCATAATTGGGGCATGGTTTACAATTTTAAACGAGCATTAGTCAGCAAGCTCAAATCGACAACGCAATTCATATTTGCAACTCACAATCCGAATATTCCGGTCTTGGGCGATGCTGAACAGATAATTGCGTGTGCTTACGACGAAGATTCAATCCAAACCAAAGTAGGGAGCATCGATTCGCCAGCACTTCAGGAAGCGATTGTCAGCATTATGCAGAGAGGACGCGAAGCATTCCAACGGCGAAAGGAGATTTACCAGGAATGGAACCGACAGAACTCCTAGAAATCGTCGGACGAGGCGAAGACAGCCACCACCAATTCAAAGAAAATGTCGCCAGTCCAGCATCATTAGCTGCGGAGTTGGTTGCCTTTGCCAACTCTGGAGGCGGGCAGATTTTCGTCGGTGTCGCGGATGACGGATCAATTAATGCACATAACGCGGCAAGTATCGGACGGCTAAACCAGCTTATTGCCAACACTGCGTCAAGCTCAGTTCGACCGCCGATCAACCCGCTTACAGAGAACGTTGCAGTATCTGGCGGCGTGGTAATTGTGGTCAGCGTTTCTGACGGACTCAGCAAGCCATATATGGACAATAATGGGGCCATCTGGGTGAAAAGCGGTAGCGATAAGCGCAAGGTGACTTCGCGTGAGGAAATGCAGCGCATGTTTCAGAGTGCGCTGCTCGTCCACGGTGATGATATTCCAGTTCCTAGAACTTCTGTGGCCGACATTGACCTCGACTACTTTCGGTGGTTCTTCAAGCTCCGCTTTGATCAGGAATTGGACGAGCAGGGACTGTCGCTTAGACAGGTGCTGTCAAATATGCGACTTCTAATTGACGACACCCTGACAGTAACCGGGGTCCTCCTATTTGCGAAAGACCCGCAAGCTTTCCTTCCAGTATTTCACATAAAAGCCGTTTGTTATCCCGGTAATGAAATTCATTCTTCGACTTACATTGACAGCGAGGATATGTTTGGTCGCATTCAAACGCAATTTGAAAATTCCCTAGCTTTTTTGCTTCGTAATCTCCGCAAAGGACAAATGGGCCAAGGTGTCAATTCTACGGGGAAAGTGGAGATACCAAGAATTGTTCTCGAGGAACTTCTCGCAAATGCTTTGATCCACAGGGATTATTTTGTGTCAGCACCCATTCGTATTTTTGTGTTTGATGACCGTGTGGTAATCATCAGTCCAGGGCATTTGCCAAATAATCTTACGCTTGCAAACATACGAAGCGGAAACTCAAATATTCGCAATCCAATTCTGACCTCATTCGCAACCAAGGTGATCCCGTATCGCGGCCTCGGAACTGGAATTGTTCGGGCTGTGAAGGCATATCCTGAGATTGAATTCGCAGATGACAGAGATGGCAACGTGTTTAAAGCGGTAATCCGACGGAACACTAATAATATCACAACCCCACCATCCCCCTCTGTTTAGCCTGCCTAACACATTTGATTCTGTTTCTTATCTGTTCGAGGCAGCAGACGATTCAAGAAGAGCCTCATGACCTTCTCGTGAACCATTGCCAGAACGATCTTTCTTTCGGGAATTTTTCCGTTGGCAGTGCTGAATGATGGTGTTCGTCATCTTCACCAGCCATCAGCAGTCTTTCAGAAGCTCCAACACCTCCGCCGTGCAGAAAAACTTGCCGCCATTCTGCGCCGGGTTGCCTAGCGGCTTGAGCGGACGGGAGGAAACAAGCGCCGGAATATCGTGCGGCTGGCAGTTGAGCACCCACCCCGCTTGTTCCGAAGTCAAGCGGGCGGCAGTTGCCCTAAAAGCGACAGAAACCGATGCTGATCTTCTTTCATGCCATACCAGTCGCCCCACCCAGCCAAAAGCGAACTCGGCAACAGATTCTATTGGCTTGACCACTGAAAACGAACTGTTATGAAAATGGAATACATGAAAGCCACCGCGACACGCAGGCAGTTTCTAAAATCGGCCGCAGCCACCGGTGCCATGCTTGGGCTGGGCGGCTGGGACATTGTTTCGGCGCTGCCTCCAGTCTCGGCCGCCGAAGCGGGGCTGGAGCCGAACCGCGTCCGGTTCAGCCCGGAAATTGAACCGCTGGTCCGGCTTCTCGAAGACACGCCGCGCGAGCGGTTGCTCGAAGAGGTCGGGTTTCGGATTCGACACGGGCTGAGCTATCGGGATTTGCTGGCGGCGGTGTTGCTGGCCGGAATTCGCGATATCGAGCCGCATCCGGTCGGGTTCAAATTTCATGCCGTGCTGGTGCTCAACTCCGCCCATTTGGCCAGCCTCGCGGCGCCCGACAGCGAGCGCTGGCTGCCGATTTTTTGGGCGCTGGATTACTTCAAATCCTCGCAGAAGGAGAATGAGCAAAAGGGCGATTGGCACTTGCGCGCTCCGGACGAAGCGCGGCTGCCCTCCGGCGCAAAAGCCGGGCAAGCTTTTATCGACGCGATGGAGAACTGGGATGAAGAGGCGGCGGATGCGGCCGTGACCGCACTGGCGCGGTCGGCGAGCGCCCAGGAGGTGTTCGAGTTGTTTTGCCGCTACGGCGCCCGCGACTTCCGGGACATCGGCCATAAGGCCATTTACGTTGCCAACAGTTGGCGGACGCTCCAATGCATCGGATGGCGCCATGCTGAACCGGTGCTGCGCTCGCTGGCCTACGCTCTCTTGTACCACGACGGGTCTGCTAACCCTGCGCGGAGCGCGCTGGAGCCTGACCTGCCCGGCCGGCGCAATCTCGAGCGCTTGAAGCAAATCCGGCCGGACTGGCGCGCCGGGGCCGTTGACGGCCAGGCCACACTGGCCCTGCTCGACACGCTGCGCGAAGGATCCGCCGGGGATGCCAGCGACAAGGTGGTCGAGTTGCTGAATCGCGGTGTTGCCGCGCAGTCGGTATGGGATGCGCTGTTCGCCGGCGCGAGTGAACTGCTCATGCGCAAACCCGGCATAGGAACTTTGCACGCCGTGACCAGCACCAACGCGCTGCACTATGCCTGGCAAAACACGACCAACGACGAGACGCGCCGGTTCCTTTTGCTCCAGAACGCGGCCTTCCTGCCGTTGTTCCGCGGCAGCGTGCAAACCGGCGTGCGCGTGGATCAATTCGAGCCGCTGCCGCCCAAGGCTGCCGGAGCGGACGCGTTGCCGGAGATTTTCGCCGAGATCAGCCAGGACCGGCTGGCGGCGGCGCGCAAGGCGCTGGCCTGGCTGAAGACGAATCCCGCCCCGAACGAATTCATCGGCACGGCGCGGCGGCTGGTATTTTTCAAAGGCAGCAACCCGCACGACTACAAGTTCAGTTCCGCAGTCTTGGAGGATTATCAGCACGTCAGCCCGGGTTTGCGCGAGCGGTATCTGGCGGCGAGCGTGTTCAATCTCGAAGGCTCCGGCGGGGCCGACAATGACCTAGTGAACCGCACCCGCGCCGCGTTGGAGGGGTAGCAAGCAGCCCTGGAAGAGAAAAAGAAAGCAAGAATCTAAAGTTTGGTCCCCAATACGCATGAAAAGTCAAAAAGGATCATCCATTACGCCGGGGCGTGCGCGCGAGCGGCGTAGGAATTCATCCTGGAATTCATCCTGCTGGAAAGTCGCTGGGTTCTGGCTCGGGATCATATCCTTTGACTGTCTTTATACGTGATGGCATGCTGTCCTGCGCCATGAAAATCTTCAAATCATGCTTCGTCTTTGGCCTGCTCTTGCTAACGATGGCGGCGCCAACTTGGGGCGCGAATAAAAGTCAGGAGTACGCTGTCGTTGTTTCCAAAAATACTCTCGCTGACGCGGGGTGGAAAAAAGTCGTGGACGCGCTGGTCAAAGAACATAACGCGACCGTGGTCACGTTCGACAACGACGTGGACGACACGTTGCCCGAATTGCGCCGGCAATTTCCGCGTTATGTTTGTTTCGTCGCGCAGCCGACGGAGGCGGGCCGGAAGTTCGTGGGCAAGGTCCACCGGCTGACGCGGCGGTTTGATGACGATCCTTATACGGATTGCTTCTGGGGCATTCTCACCGGCTACGACGCGGCCAATGCGTTGCGCATCGCGCAATACACCCAGCCGCTGACCATCCGCAAAACCGCCGCCGCCACGGAGGTCGCGCTTGATATGTGCGAGGCAGGCGTGTGGTATTCCGAGTTGCAAAAGAATCGCACGGTGCGCAAGGAGCCGGGGCACGCGCCGGTGGAATGCCAAGGCCCTGACGACACTACCGAGGCTCTGGCCGATTTGTTGACTGATTACCACGCCGACTTGTTCATCACCTCGGGTCACGCCAGCGAACGCGATTGGCGGATTGGCTATGCTTATCGCAACGGCTCGTTCCGTTGTGAAAACGGCCGGCTTTATGGTCTGGACACTTCCGGGCAGCGTCATCCGATTCAGTCCGACAACGCCAAAGTTTTCATGCCGATCGGCAATTGCCTGATGGGACACATTGACGGACCGGATGCGATGGCGCTGGCTTACATGAACAGCGCCGGTGTCAAGCAAATGCTCGGCTACATCATGCCAACTTCCTACGGTTACGGCGGCTGGGGCTGCCTGGATTATTTTGTGGAACAACCGGGACGCTACACGTTCACGGAGGCCTTCTTCGCCAACGAGCACGCGCTCATCCATCGTCTGGCGACCTATTTTCCTGAACTGGTCAACGCCGAGGTGGACGAGAACGGGCAGACGAGCGCCAAAATCGTGCTCTGCAACAAAGCCAAAGCCGCCGGGTTGACCGAGGAGGACGGACGCTGGCTTCTTTTCGACCGCGATGCCGTGGCGTTTTACGGCGACCCGGCCTGGGAAGCGCGCATGGCCAAAATGCCGACCGCCTGGGACCAGACCTTGACCGAGAAAGACGGCGTCTGGACGCTCGAAATCAAACCAAATCGCGGCGCGAAAACGTTCGAGCCAATCAACACCAACGGTTCGCAGCGGGGCGGCCGTCCCATCGTGCAATTTCTGCCGCATCGCATTCAATCAGCGCAAGTGCTGGAAGGCGCGGATTTGAATCCGGTGATTACGGATGATTTTGTGCTTGTTCCCAATCCGAAGGAAGGTCAGCCCGGCAAGGAATATCGCGTCGTTTTCCGCGCCGTTAAATTGAACTATTTGCTTCAAAGGTAAGAGGCCCTTCAGGGCTTCAGCTCGCCAGTTTTTCCACGGCCGCTCTGGCATCCTGGCACGATACGTCGTGAACCTGGTGATACAGCTTGATGGCCAGATTCTTCTCTCCCGCTTGGGCCAGGCGTTTGACGTATTCGAGAGTCGGAAGCTCGCCCAACTGCGGCCACAGACCCTTTGCCCGCGCTTGTTGAATTTGCCCGCTCCAATATTGTTGAAGTTGCCGGCGCATATGGAGTTTAAGGAGGATGATCACCAGGATGCCTATGCCCGGCAGCATCCCGGCTAAGGCGCCTGCTTTGAACTGGAACTGGCCCACGACTGCGAATGCCACGGTTATGAATCCAAGCGCCAACAAGACCCAGAAGACGCTGGGGATTCGGAACAGCAAGACCTGTGGCGGCGTCCAACGGCCGGCTTCGATTTCAGCGCGCGCCTCGGCAAAGGTGCGCTTATACATCGGAAAGGCGAGCAAATAGAAAATACAGAGGCAGACCCCCGGAACGACGACGACAGCGAGAAGGAGCGGACCGCCTCCTCCGAATTCGGCAACAGCGCCCGAGTTTGAACCGCCGGCTTTGAAATTGCGCAGGCCTGCGACCGACTTGGCGGTCAATTGCTCCCACGAGGCAGGCGCCGCGCCGTGGCAAGACACGAACAGTTCCATCAGTTGCCGGGCTTCCGCCTGCACTTGGGGTTGGGCGACGTCCAATCCGGCGCTGTCATGGAGCCAGTTGTTCAACCTGTCAAAATTCAGCACGCTCAAGGCCTGGCCGTACTGGCCGGGGTCGCGAGAATCATTTTCGACGCGCAAGCCGGGCAAGGTGAAGGTCAGCATCGCCGTGGGAAAATCCTTGCGGTAGATTTTTAAGGCCATCGTCCCGGACGCCGCGAGGGAGTTTGTGTTCCAGGCCGGCATATGGTAACTGGAGATATTGCCGGCCAAGCCGATTTTTTCGTACAAGTGGGATTTCGGGTAAAACCACTCTTCCCGCCACTCCGTCCTGCGAGAGGGGAAAGCCGCCATCCCAACAAGGAAGGTGGCGACGCATGGAGCGGTCACCGCAGCCAGACGCCAGTTGCCCCGGTGGCGCACCGCAGGCGGTAGCTGCCCCCACCGAAGCCCCTGACTGGCCATTTTGTAGCGCCAGCCAAGAAGCGAAATCGAAATCCCGACGAGGAGGAGAGCCAGACCAAAGAGGTAAGCCAAGTAAGGGGCGACAAACCACAGTGCCAAGCAGAGGAAAACAGGGACGATCATTGCTTTGAGGACCGTCCGGGCAAACGTGGGCTCGGGGTTCGAGCCCGGAGCCGCTGGGGTCGCCGGCGTCGTGGAAGTGATCGTTTCCACGCTGCTTTTAACCTCGCTGGCCTGTTGATAACGCCGCGCGGGTTCGCGTTCCAAGGCGCGCAAGACAACCTCGTCCAATCGCACATCGACTTGCACCCTTTTCGAGGGCGGCTCGAATCGGCCCATGGGCACTTCGCCGGTGAGCATCTCGTAGAAAACCACGCCCAGGGAGTAAATGTCCGCGCGGTGATCCACGGCTTGGGCGTTCTGGCGCTGCTCGGGCGCCATGTAGTTCAAGGTGCCCATCGCCGCTTGTGACATGGTCAAGGCCGTGTCCGGCGCGGCGCCTAGCAATTTAGCCAGGCCGAAATCGGCGATTTTTACCTGGCCCTTTTTGTTTAGAAGAATGTTCTCGGGCTTAATGTCGCGATGAACCACTCCTTCGTCGTGGGCGAATTGGAGGGCGGTGCAAATCTGTGTGACCAACGCCAGCGCCTGGCGCGGCTCCAGAGGTTGATTGTGGAGCAGATGCCGAAGGTTCATTCCATCCACATACTCCATGATGAAGTAGTAATACTCGCTGGTCTGGCCGAAATCGTAAAAGGTGACGATGCCGGGATGATTGAGCTTGGCGAGGGCTTTGGCTTCCCGCTGGAATCGTTCCGCGAAGGCAGGGCCACGGTTCGATTCCACCGGCAGGATTTTCAGCGCCACCAACCGGTCCACCCGAGGCTGGAGCGCCTTATACACCATGCCCATGCCACCCATGCCCAGCAATTCAATGATTTCCAATTGTGGGAATTGTGCCGCCAGTTGGGACACGTCCGGCGGAACGCGGGTTCCCGGCGGGGAATCGGCAAGTGGGTTGACGTTAATGGTGGCGCGCGGAGCCGCCGGTTCAGTGCCCAGAGCGACTTTGGCCAGGCAAGCTGGGCAAAGCCCTTCCGGGGCTTTCTCCGGCAGCGGCTGCTGGCATTGTTTGCAGATTGGCATGGTGTCCATATTTCAGCCTTTCATTTGTCTCTTCACCCCATACAGAAGAAATTTTCGGCCA
Source organism: Verrucomicrobiales bacterium (assembly GCA_003140095.1). Lineage (GTDB taxonomy): Bacteria > Verrucomicrobiota > Verrucomicrobiia > Limisphaerales > Palsa-1400 > Palsa-1400. Next base: position 8,362 of record PLIU01000441.1, read on the forward strand.
AGGTAACAGTGATTTAACCAGTCAATGGCTAAGGGCACGGAAGACCTCCCGTAGTTCGGCCTCCACCTCGGATTCCTCGGCGACCGTTTCGGCGATTTCCAACCGCAAAACCTCGCGATAACGCTGGCGTAGCCGGAGAACAGCCATTTTGACCGCCGCTTCGCTTATTCCCAATGTGACAGACACTTCGGCGTAAGCCACGCCGCCGCGCCCCTCAGTCAGGGTCATTTTCAACTGCTCGAATAACGCTTCCTTGCCCCGCTCGGAATATTCCCGGCGCAACCGTCCAAGGGTTTGATCCAGCAAGGTTAAAGCCCATCGTTTTTCAAAAGCCTTTTCAGGCGTCTGCTCATCCGCAGGCTGGAAACCGACACGACTTTCCGCGTCGGAGAAGTCCAGCGGCAAATGGTTTTGTCCGCCGCCGCGTTTTTGCGCGCGGGCACGGTCGCGCTGATTGGACAGAAAATGTTTGAGGGAGGCCAGAAGGAACGAGCGGAACCGACCTTTGCTTTGGTTCACCGAACCAAGGAAATCCTTTTCCAGCAAGCGGGCGAAGAAGGCCTGGGTGAGGTCCTCGGCATCCTCGCGCGAATGACCCTGCCGGCGAATGTAGGCGTAAAGCGGATACCAATAAGCGCGGCACAATTCCTCCAGGGCCACTTCCGCCTGCGGCGCGTCGCGGTGCCCGGCGGCAAGCACGACCGTCCAGCGCGTCGTGGCGAAAACGTCGCCGGTCGCGTTGGCCAGCTGAGTTGGATTTTCAGAACTCAAAACGCTCGTTTCATGCGGCCACACCTTTACTGGGCCAATTCTGATAAAGCCTGATTACGTATGTTAACATCCTCAATGGTTTTTGCAATTTCTATAGCTTGCTTTCTCAGGCCGCGCTTGGCCAGCAGGCGGACCGCTTCATGCGCGGCCTGGACTCGATCCGTGAGGTTGGAGATCTGCCGGAGCGAATCTTTGACAAGGTCCACTTCGCCCGCCTTGGCTGCATCGATACTCACTGCGGCTGAAGATCTATTTCTGGCCGTGGCATCGGTTATCACGGAGGCCGCCTCCAATCGCTCGGTGAGCGTTTCCCGCGAAGTCGCGCCTGTTTCACCGGAAACCGCAGGATCCTGGATTGCACTTGCTTCGGCTTGCGGTGCTGCGGTTTCTCGGCCCAGGTGCTTTGCAACCACAATGGAAATGATAATCGCCGCGCTCAGCAGCAGCAAGGCTGCGCAGCCAATCACCGGCGCCAGCCACTTCCAGACGCTGCTGCCGGAAGGAGGCGGCTTGACCGGGACGACCAGACGCACCTCGGTGCCAGACGGGCCGAAACCAGCCGGCGCCGGATTCGCCGTCCGCGCCACCGCCCCGAAGAAGTCTTGATAAGCATACATCAGCGAGGCCTTTGCGATGGGCGCGACGATAAAAAACCCAATGATAAAAACCACTATTCCTGCCATTTTGAGCAACAGTAAAATGATGACGAAGCCGAAGAATTTCCACCAATGTTTGGAAACGATCTTGCGACTCAGTTCCATTGCTGACCAGAAATCGAGCCCTTTATCAATGACCAGCGGCAGGGTGAATATCCAGGCCACCGACAGATAAATGCCCGGCAATATCAGGCAGATGAACCCCAGCCCAACCAGCACGAGGGACACGAAGGAAGCCAGGAAGAGCTGGAGAAAGCGATTGCTGAAACCGGAGAAAGCCGTCTCGACAGTTGTTGTCTCTCCACGGATCTTTTTCAGGAAAAACAAACTCAATCCGCCCATGAGAGGACCGCTTAGCAGGAGGCCAAGCAATGATCCTCCTGCTGTGGTCGTTCCGTTTCCCGCTGAAAAAATGGCTCCGGACGAATTCGCGACTGCCCACAGCATGCTGATCAGCGCGCTGATGCCGATAATGGGCCAGAAATCTCCCCGCACCAGCGCCCAGCCGCGGCGCAGGCAACTAACGATGTCCAGATCGCTGCCATGCGCCAGAATCTCCCGCGCCAGCGCCTCGCCACTCGGAGGCGGCGGAGGAGGCACGGTGCTGGCGATGGTGTCCACCGCCGTCTTCACCTGGCTGACGTGCTGGTATCGGCGTTCCGGATCCTTTTCGAGAGCACGGAGCACCACGTCGTCCAAGCGCACGTCCACCTCCACTTTGCGGGACGAAGGCGGGGCAAACCTCCCCAGTGGCAATTCCCCCGTCAGCATTTCATAGAACACCACCCCCAAAGAAAAAATGTCCGCGCGATGATCCACCGTCGCTGGTTTCTCCATTTGCTCCGGCGCCATGTAATGAGGAGTGCCGATGGCGCCTTTGGTTTCCGTGCTGGCAACGTCCGGCCTGCCGCCCAAAATTTTGGCGATGCCGAAATCGGCGATCTTCACCCGGCCTTTTTTGTCCACCAGAATATTTTCCGGCTTGATGTCACGATGCACGATGCCTTCGTCATGGGCGAACTGAAGCGCCTCGCAAATTTGGGGAACAATCTGAAGCGCCTGGCGCGGAGAAAGTTGGCCCGCCTGCTCCAACTGCCGCAGATTCAGCCCATCCACGAATTCCATGATAAAGAACGGCAGCCCGTTCACCTGGCCAAATTCGTGGACGGCTACGATGTTGGGATGTGTCAGCTTGGCCAGCGCGCGCGCTTCGCGATTGAATCGCTCGACAAAGCCCGGGCCGCCCGCTGCCTGCGGCGGAAGAATCTTCAACGCGACGATGCGATCCAGTGCCGGCTGGCGCGCTTTGTAAACCGCGCCCATGCCGCCTTTGCCGATGAACGCAAGGAGTTCGAGTTGTGGAAAAAGCCGGGCCACCTCCTCGACGCCCGGCGGCTGAAACGGAGCGGCTTCCGGCTGCGTGCCAGTATCGCTTACCGCGCCCTGTTTGAACAGGCAGGCAGGGCAAAGCTTCGCCAGCACGCCTGATGGCAGCGGCCCTCCGCAGTTCGGATATTTGTTTTCCATACTCTGGCTTGCTTCGGTTTCACTCATATACCTTCCTCCTAAGCAAATCCCGGAAAATGTTACAAGAATATGCGGATGGCGTCACTGCCTGCACCTGCAAGGAAACCGATCCGCCAGTTTTTGAATTGGTCGTTGGGAAGGTGGACCAACTCACTTGGGTGAGGGAATCGGACTGGGAATCGGACTCACCGGCGCCCAAGCGGTGGCCAGGCCGACTTTGGTGATGTCCAATTGTTGTAGTATATCCAGCACATTGACGACGTGTTGATATTCCACTTCGTCTGCTCCCTTGACGACGACCGAAAATTCCGGGTTCTCTGCCTTGAGGCGGCGCAGTTTTTCCTTGAGCGCGGCGGGTTCGAGGGGTTCGTCGTTAAGCGTGACGCGCCCGTTGTCGCTGACTACGATCCGGTTGATCTGCGGCTGGGGCGAGGTCATCGAGGGAGGTTTTGCGGACGGCAACGCCATTTCGAGATTGTTCATCATCTGCGGGGTGGTGATGATGAAAATGACCAGGAGCACAAAGGCCAGATCGAGCAGCGGCGTGATGTTCAGCTCGTTGAGCGTGCTGTGAGGGGAATGGGTGGCTTTCTTCACAAAATCATTGGCTGAGGGGTTCGGTGGACTCCTGCACGTCAAAACGAATTAACACCCGCGCCGGAAAGCTGGCCGGCGGCGGGCGATCCAGGGCCGGGGTTTGCGCAATGGCCGCGCGCACCGAAGTGTCCCAGCGCGCATTGCCGGAACTTTTCTTCCAAACGGGATCGCTGAGCTCTCCGTTGCGATCCACTCTCACTTCGACCTCGGCCACAAAACCGGCGTCCTCCAGGTCGAGCGGGCGATTCCACTTCGAGCGCAAGGCATACTCGACGAAGCCTTTGTAGAGTTGCACGGGATCGGAAGCGGTTTGCACGGTTTTGCCGCCGTCAAAGGCAAAGGCGGGCAGTTCGGCCGGTGGCGGCGCGATGACCGGCGCGGCGACCGCCACCGTCGCGGGCGGGGGCGCCTGCGCTTGAACCGGTTCTTCCTTTGGCGGCTGGACTTTGGGCGTCTGGGCCACTTTGGGCGGCTCGGGTTTGGGCGGTTCTTGGCGGGGCTTCTCGGGTTCCTTGGGCTTTTCCGGCGGCTTCTCCCGCACCATTTCGACGGTGATTTTCCTCAATTGTCTGCCCAAAAGCCCTTCGCGGGCGGCAAAGAAGGCCAGCGTCAAAACGATAGCCGCGTGGAAGGTGAACGAAATAATGAGATTCACCTTTGTCGAATTGCCTTCCTGGTTGGGTTGGGTCTGCGGGATCACAAACAGGGTCTCCTTTTTATTTGGTGTCCGCGGGTTCGGTGGCCAGATCGACCTTGGCCACGTTGGCTTGCTGGCAGGCGTCCAGCACGGCGCGGATTTGTTTGTACTTGGTTTTGGCATCGCCGCGCACGATGACGCTCAGGTCGGGGTCATCCATGCGCAATGCGGCCAGCGCCCCTTGCAAATCAGCCGGCTTGACTGCCTGTTTGTTCAGAAACATCAACCCACTGGCTTCGACGGTAATGTAGTTGGCCTTGCGAGGCGGGTCCTTCTGATGCCGGGAGGCGTTCGGCAAGGCAAGGCTCAGGTCATTGACGATAGGCGTGGTCGTGATGATGAAGATAACCAACAGCACGAACGCCAAATCCAGCAGCGGAGTGATGTTCAACTCCGAAAGCGTTCGGTGGGCCGAATGGGAGCACTTCTTCATGAAACCACCACGTTTTCCGACTCCTCTGACTGCCCGGCGCGGCGCAAGGCCCCGGCGATCTTGTCCTCGATGTCGCGATTATCCACATAGGTGTGCTCGATTTGAGTGGCGTAGCGGGTGGCGAAACCATCCAATTCCTGCGTGATGGCGCGGATGCTCGTGACCATGAAGTTGTAGGCGAACATGGCGGGGATGGCGACCAGCAGGCCGACGACCGTCGCGATGAGCGCGCCAGCCACGCCGGGAGCCATGGCGGTGAGCGTAGCGGAATTGGCCCGGGCGATGCCGGCAAAGGTGTCCATCACGCCCCACACGGTGCCGAGCAAGCCTATGAACGGTCCGCCCGCCACGGCCGTGGACAACACGATCATTCCTTTTTCCAGAGCCATGGCTTGGGCGGCGGCAGCTTCCTCCAGGGTCACCTTCACCGCTTCGAACGACGCGGCGCTGACGCGCACCTGGCCTTTGACAGTGACCGGATTGTGTTGGAGGTGATAATCCAGTTCCTCCGCGCCACGGATGTAGAGTTGATAAGCCGGCGCGCCGCCGAACGCGCCGCCTTTGCGTTTGATGTCCAGCGGATCGCGCGTGGCGCCGTAGGCGGTGAAGAATTTCCTGGCCGCCCGGCGCGCGATCCAGAGTTGGCGGAACTTGGTGATGATGATCGTCCAACTGAAAAACGACAGGACGAAGAGCGCGCCGACGGTGATCTTTCCCTCCGTGGTGGCCTTTTGGAAGGCAAACTGAAGCGCCTCGGCGGCGAAGAGCGGATGAATAGCGATGGTGGTCATGGGATTTTGTGGCTTTACTTTTGGCCGGGTAAAATGACAGTCACACGCCCGGTCTTTTGACTCAGCGCGATGGGTTTTTCTTTCTTGTCGTCTCCAATGGCTTGTTGGGCCAGACGCGTGACATTGGTGGCCGTGTCCTCCATTACGGGGGCGTTGTCGTGAGCCACATTGGATTGGGGGACCCCCGTGGTCGCGCCAGTGGCGTCGCCCGAAGTGGTGACCGAACTGGAAACCAGCGACGCGGTGATTGAATCGCCGCTGACGTTGACGCTGCCGCCGCCGATGACGGAGCCGGAGACCGTTCCCGAGGCGGTGATTCCCACATTGCCACTGCTGAAGACGGTGACGGCGACATTTTGTTGCGAGACGATGTTCACGCTTTGGCTGCCCACCACCACGCCCGTGATATTGCCCCCGGCGTTGAGCCGGATGTTGCTGCCGATGACCCCGGAACCGGTGGCGTTGATGTTTTGGCCGGCGGTGAGGTCGATGTAATTATTGCGCGAATTCGCGCCGTTGAACGCGAGCTGAATGATGCCGCCGAGGCTGGCATTGATGCTGCCCTCCGGCGCGTTGACGGTGATGTTGCCCAGTTGGGCGTCGGAGCCGGCCAGCGTCGTGGCCAGAATGCCGCTACCGGGAATGGTGGCCGGAATGGTGATCAACTGCCCCGTCGTCGGGTCCAGTTGCTCGGCGGTCAAAGTGACGTAGCCCGATCCACCTGTCCCGGCATTGATGTCGCCAGTCTGGGAAAAAACGGTGACGCTCCCGCCGTCGTAGGCGGCGATGCGCGAGCCGTCGATGTTCACATCGCCCTGGGCGCTGACGGAAATGCTGCCGCCGCTGGTGGTAAAGATTCCTTTGGGCGCGTTGGGATCACCGTAGGGTGTGAATTCGCCGCCAATGTCCAGAGCGCCGCCGGACGTCAACACGATATTACCCAGCAGGCCGTCGTTGGCGATTTTCGTCGCGGTCATATCCAAATTGCCGGCAACGCTGATATCTAGGTTGGCTCCGTAAGGGGATATGGCTGCCAGGGCTGAATTGGGCGCGAGAACGGAAATGCCGCCGGAAATGCCCAAGTCCATGGAAGAGGCGGTGATATTGAATTGGCCCGGGCCAGCCAGCGCCAGACCCTGGTCGCCCAAAGTCGCGTTCTGGCTCGCGGTGTACAACGACTGAATGGCCGCTTGTTGTGTGGCATCAAGTGTCAATGGCTTGGTCACCGGGTTCCCGGCTGAATTTAACTCGGGCTGGCCGAGCAAGTTGAGGACAACCTCCGTTGGGTTGAGCAGATAGCTCAACTGGGCCGCGGTCATCTGGCCGATAAAAGTCAGCGTGCCGGTGGCCGCGTTGTAACTGAGCAAACCGGTGACGGCGGGGTCGCCGCTGAGCGTGCCATTGAGCATGGCCGCCGGCAGCGGGTCGGTCAACGATACGCTGGTCTGGTCCCCGCGGTAAGTGATGCTCCCGCCGACGTTGATGAAGGTCGTTTGCAGCGGCGAGACGTTTTGTCCGAGGAATCCAAAATTGTAAGTGTTGCCCGTAACGCTGACGTGCGCGAAGGTCGGCACCGTCAGGCCGAAGGAATCGATGTCTCCGGAAATATTCAACGTGACCGGGTTGGGATTTTCCTTGTAAAGAGGCGTCAGAGCGTTGCCGCCCAGGAAGCTGGCATATCCCGGCAGACCGCTGTCGGACATGACAATGCCTGTGAGGGTGGTTTGCTGTTGCGTGCCGGACAAATCGCCGCCGTCGCGCGTGGTGATTTGCAGCCCGCCCTGGCTGGAGGGATAAAGAATAATCGTATTGTTGACTGTAATGCCTCCCGCCCCGGCGTTCAAGGTGAGAATCGGCGGATAGACCGGCGGCATTTGCTCGTTTTCGCCCGCCACCCGCGGCAGGTTCGCCCCTGTCAGAGTGATGCCGTCGCCCGCCCAAAAATTCGCCGCCGCGTTGGCCGCATAGTCGAACAGGAACGAGGTGCTCGACGGCACGGTGGGATCGCCGATATTGCCGGTGAATTGCCCGTTGGGCACACCGAGCTGGCTGCTGTTGAAGGTGCCGTTGGGATTGCGCACTTCACTGATGTAAATATCGCCGCCCGACCAGACGTTCCAGGAGCCCTCGATCAAACTGAGGCTGACCGCCCGGCTGGAAGTGCCGATGCTGGCGTTGGCATTGAGAACTTGCGGCGGCTGTCCGTTCTGCACCGAGGCTCCGGCCAGAATCGTGCCGGTGCCGTTGGCCACGGTGAAGTTTCCCAGGACCTCGTTGCCCGCCGTGAGCGTGACGTCGCCCGGCTGGCTCCCGTAAGCGCCCGAGGCGCCCGGCGCCTGATCGGTGGTTGCTGTTGGTGTGCTGATGATGTCGTCTCCGGCGGTCAGGGTGACGTCGCCGCCAGCAGCGGTGGCGATGCCGCCCACGGTCGGACTGACGCTGTAGCCCGAAAGCGAAAAGACGTAACCGCCATTGCCCGTGCCCGCGTTGATGTCCCCGGCCAGCGCGGTCAAATTAATACCGCCGCCGCCGGTCGTGCGAATGGCGCCGCTGCCAACCTCGATGCTTTCGCCGGCGGTCATGGTAATGGAGCCTGCGGCCGTCTGAACGGTTCCGCCTTGTGTTCCGCCGCTGCCGCCGTTGAGGTAAATGTTCCCCGTGCCCGATTGCACCGTGCCGCCGGGGAAACTCACGCCAGCCTGGAGATTCACCGACCAATTATTAGCGTCCAGAATCTCCGAATTATTGCCGAAAACGATGTCGCCCCCCGCTTGCAAGAGCAGCCGGCCGGTGTTTTCCGCGGTGCTGGCGCTCAAATTCCAGACTGTGCTCGCCGCCAGCGTTATGTCGCCGGTCGCCTGGAGGGTGATCTGGGAGAAATTCATGTTGGCGAAGGCGGTGTTAACGTTCAACGTGAGGTTGCCGGAGCCGTTATTGTAAGCCACTGAGCCGTTGCCGGCGCTGCCGGAGCCGGAGGTGGAAAGGGTGATGCTGCCAGGGTCCAACAGCAATTGGCCGCCCAACCAACCCGCTTCCGCCGCGGCGCTCATACTCGAATTCAAGGACAAGATGTTCGGCGCGCTGACTTCAACGTTGCCTCCGTTGCCGCCTTGCGCGCCGCCGGTGGTGGTAATTTGACTTCCGATGCTGTCGCTGAACGTATTGCCAGACCGCAGCGTCACGCTGCCGCCGGGACTGCCGCCAGGAGAGTCATCGCCCCGGGCCAGGATTTGCGAGCCGCCACCCAGGTTCAATTGGTCCGAGGCCACCAACGAGATCACGCCGTCTTGGTTTCGCACCGAATCGGCCTGGATGATTCCATTCTGGTTGACTACTTGCGCGTCCAGGGCGATCTCCCCGGCGTTGGCCGTGATCTTGCCATGGTTATCGACCGACCCGGCCGGGATTTGCACATTGGCGCTGAGGCCACGGCCATCGGGGCGTTCGCTCAACAACACGTTTTCTCCGGCATAGAGGCCGATTTGCCCGCCCGGCGCGCTCAAACTGCCTTGGTTGTTGATCTGCTCGGCGATGAGGAAAAGCCCGTGGCCGCTGCCGGCGGCAATCTGCCCATAATTGACAATGCTGGCCAGCGGCGGCATGCCGGTGAAGGTCCAGCTTGAGCCTATGCCAAAATCCGGCGGCAGCGGGGTGGTGGTGGCGATAAAATCACCGCCGACCTTGATCATCGAATTGGGGCCAAAGTAAAATCCGTTCGCGTTGGCCAGGATGACGGTGCCGTTGGCGGTGAGAGTGCCCCATATTTTCGACGGATTGGCGCCGCCGATTTCGTTGAGAACAATCGAATTGGCCGAGGGTTGAAGAAACGAAGTTGTTTGGCCGGACAGGATATTGAAGCTGCTCCAATTGAGAATGGCCGACGAGCTGACGGTGATGTTGAGTTGCGATCCGGCCGCGTTGGCCGTGGCCGAGCCGGAAAGCACCGTCAGACCCGACGGATTGCCTCGTAGCGGCCCGCCCAGACCGGCGCAGCACAGCCATGCGGCCCAGAAGGCGAGCGAAGGAGTTTGATGTCGAAATTCCATGAAAATCAGAACTGGAAGCCTACGCTGAAGTAGCCGTTGAGGCCCCCGGCGTGCGTCAGTTGTCCATTGCGCAGGGCGCAGCCCAGCGTCAGCCGGGCCTCAAAACGCCGGGATGCTGTCAAATATACTCCTGGCCCCGTGCCCACTTCGTTGAACGCCCCCGTGGAGGGATCCCGCAGCCACGCCTGGCCGGCGTCCACAAACCACGAGGCGCGCAATTCCGCCGGCACCTGTTCGTGCTGATAAGGAAAATACCCGACGTTGACCGGCGGGGCGCGCACATCCATCTGCCCGTGCCAGCCGGTGTCGCCGTAGGTTTCACCTTCGCGGTACCCGCGCACGGCGCCCGTGCCGCCGAGGGGGAATTGCTCGTTGCTGATGAGCGGCGCGCTGGCCCACTGCGCTCCGGCGCGCACCAGCAGCGACCATTGCGCGCCCAAATCCTGCTCTCGCGTCAAGCCTGCCCGGAGGGTGCCGTAATTTCCGCCCGCCGCTTCCGAATCCGCCAGCGCCTGGAAATCCTTCCGGTCCGACGCCAGCGCGGCCAGAAACAGATTTCCCTCGAAAGTGAAACTCGTGCTGCCGAATCGGTCTGGGCGCGAGGCCGACCAACCCAGCGAAAGCGGCATGTACTGTACTCCCAGGCCGCTGTTGGCCCCCAGGGCGACGGTCTGGTTGGTGACCAGGACGCGATTGCCAGCGCTGTTCAGCGCGAAAAGCGACGCATACGTGAGATTGGTGCTGAAGGAGCGCGTTTCATACGACTTGAAATCGACCCCGGCGTTAAAGGAGGAATGGATGCCCGCAAAGTCCCGCAACGGCAGGGTCACCTTCAACCCAAGGTTGTCATCGAAGGTCAAATCCCGCTCGGCCGATTGCTGGCTGATGTCCTCCAGCACGGTGTTGGTGATGACCCTCAGCGGCCCGTAGCGTGTTGGTATCTCGATGGCCGACCGGGAAGCATAGACGATCAATTCCGGTCTGCCTGTGGGAGGCGGCAGGTTGAATTGATGCGTGACTTGGTCGTAGCCAAAGGTCACCGGCATTTGATCGTAGAGTTCGCGCAGGCTTTGGCCGCTGCCGAAGGGAGCGCGGTAGAAGGCGCTGTAGCTGGCCACGGCGGGCTGGTCAAAGAACCGCGGCTCGTAGCTCTCGGTTTTCATGGCGGTGGGCGAGAAGTCGTATTCCAGGCCGATCTGATGTTCGTATTGCCAGAGATTGTTGTATTGGACCGCGTTATCCATGCGCAGCAGCGGCGTGCCGGGAGTCGCTTTGTCGTCCAGGTCGAAGTGCCAGTGCAAGGGCAGCCGGTCTTTGACTTGCAGCGTCAAGTCGCTCGTGCCCGGCTCCGGACCGGGAGCGATGACAGGATAAATCTGCCGGTCCGCGTTGGCGTTGGCCTGGTCCAACTCCGGCTGCAGCCAGCGGGTATTGAGGAGGACGTTGGTGCGCAGGCTCGGCAACGCGCGCCGCACGTTGTTCGTGCTGAAATAACGATTGCCCGTGATGGTGATGGCGTGGAGCTTGCCCTCGATGATCTGCACCCGGACGACGCCGTTGGTCAGGCGCTGCTGAGGCAGCGTGACGCTGACGGTGGCAAAACCAAGGTTGCGGTAGAGCAGTTGCAGTTCGCCCAATCCCTTCCGCAAACGCGCGACATCGACGGACGGTCCAATGTAGTTGGTCAACACATCGTCAATCATTTTTTGTGGGAGGACGGTGTTGCCCGCGACCTCGTACGCGCGCACGGCGAACGCCGGGCCATTGGTGGCACCGGCGTTCGCGGGTTGCGCGGCAAGATGGACGGCAGGATCGGCCCAAACCAAAAGGGTGGTCAAAAACAATATCCATCGCTTCATTCGTTGTGGTTGTCCTCTCGACGAGTGGCGGCCAATGATCCCCTGGCCGCCTTTATGGTGATCGAACAACTTGGTAGAATCCGGCCGTGCTGGAATTGGTGTACGTGAGTGAATCGTCCCGTCCGTCTCCTGGGATCGGCCCGCTGACCACTGGCCACTGGGAAACCGGCGCCCCCAGCGTGTTGGTGGATACCAGCCAGTATTGGCCACCGACGATGGTCGTATAGGAAACGTCGCTTACGTTTCCCGTTTGCGCGATGCCCACAATGCTGGACGGCGGCGGACCGGCCACGAAGGTCAGCGTGCCGTTGGTGGTGATGTTGAATTGGCCCACATAGCTGTCGGCCGGCGCAGGCACCGCCGTGCTGGGCTGGACTTGCCAGAAATCGAAGCTGGCGGGAATGATGGACTCCACAATGAACGGCGACTTTCCACCCAACGAGGCCACATAAACCGTGTTGGGGTAAGTCGCGTTGCCCAGGCTTATGCCGCCGGAGACGATCCAGTCGTAGGAGGCAATCTGATACGCGGCGGTGGGGTCAAACACGTACGCGTTGGTGTCCGGACTGGGCAACGCGCCGCCGGGACTAAGCGGATAGGTGGGCGAAGTGACGGTGAGAATTTCGTAAGTGACCGGTCGCGTGCCCAGGGAGTTTATGGTTGAATAGAGCGAGGATTGCCACGCTGTCGGAGAGACGCTATAGGCGGTCGTGTCGGGTTCGGGTCCGCTTACCCATGAGCTTAAACTGCTGTTGGTCTTGCTCGTCGTGGCCAGCAGAATCACGCTCACGCCGGTCAAATCCGTGCCAAATGTGTTGAGGACCGGAGCCGGATCCCATCCGCCGACCGTGATGGTGGTGCCGTTGGGTTGGTTGAGAAACTGGGAAATGTTCCCCAAGTCAAACTCGACGTCGTCGAAGCCGTTTTCCCGAAAGATGAGCAATACGTCGCCATCCTGGTAACTCCAGGCCCGCGCCAGAGGGGCCGCCAGCAACAGGGATAGAAGCGCCGCCGCGTGGAGAATTCTAGTCGTTCGCATAGTGGTTTGTTCGTGATGATGGAACGTTGGTCCGGTTAATAGTTGATCAGAGTAATCGGGCCGCCATCCGTGCTCCGCGTCACCTGGAGCCCGCTCAACGGGGCAAAATTGCCAACAAAGACCGTCGAGTTGGTCTGGAAATTCGCGTTGGTCACCGCCGAAAACAGGTTGGTGATGACTTGATATTGCGCGGGGGAGGGGGCGCCATTGCCGCCGCTGCCGATAATGTAGTAGTTCTCGTAACCCCACAGCGGATAACTCCCGTTCTCCACGTTGGTGATCGAGTACGGCACTCCTTCGTAGGAGAGGGTGGGGAAGGTGCTGATGTCGGAAGCCGCCACTGTGCCGATGCCATTGGTGATAACCTTTAAGAGTGACCGGATGCTGGAGCCGGAACTCTGGCCTCCGGCAGGATCGGGAATCGGCTGACCCAGGGAGTTGGTCGTCCACGTCGAAATCGTGCCTGTAAATTCGATATTCGCATCTATTTCCGTCCGCACGGCGGAGGCAGTATTGCGGGCCACCAGATAAATGGGGTCGGTGCTTGTGCCGCCAAAGAAAGAAATCGGCAGCGCGCCGGCTGAGTTTGTGCCTGCGGCCCCTTCCAAGTACGCAGCCTGCCGCTGGGTCAGGTTGCTCACTGACGACAAACCAGATCCCTTTATGAACGCGTAGGGCACCACCAAGGTCGGCCCAAGAATGGTGAACGGGGCCGCACTCAGCCCCACCGCTCCCGGCGACGCGCTGGAAACGGCAACCGTCGGCGTCAAATTCGACCCGCTGAAGGTCGTTTCGGTGTTTTGATTGGCCAGGTCTTGCAGTCCCTCGATGCCGCCCAACAGCGAGAAGTGGATGATGACATTACCCAGGCTGGCAATGGTACCGGAGTAATCCCGCACGGTGCTGTTGGTCGTGGAAATATTCACGGTGACGCCGCTGAGGAGATTGCTGGCGCAGGCATAGAGGACGTTCTGGCTGGCGTTGGCGCCAACGAAAAACACTTCGGTGGTTTGCGCGCGCGAGGACGAGTTGAAACCGGCCAGCGCGAGGCCGGCAATGATATATTTGACAAATTTGGGTTCTTTCATACGGGTAGGACAATCCATAAGACCGCCTTCGCGTTGAGCAGCGCCTTGCCTGCCCCCAGGCAAGCGGCAGATTCGGGAGTTGGAACTACCCGCAATCGGGGCGATGGCCCCGCTGTTTCAGGACGCGGCTCGGCGTTCTTGGGGTTTCTCTTCAAGGAACCTCCGGCGGCCCGGTCGGACTTGGTGAGTTTCGGATGGGTGGGGAGCCTCCGCTTGCGCGGTCGGCAAATCCTCTTGCCGCGCCGGAGGGCGGCGCGCGGTGGACAACCTGCTTCATCGCGTTGCGCCAGAATTGGGACGATCCAGACGCACTCTCTCGACCCGTTCAACCTGGGTGACGCGCGCATCGTGAACAATAATCTGCACTGTTCCAAATTTGAGCGAACTGACTTGTCGCCGAACCAACTCCAGCCACTCCGGCAAATCCGTCTCTCGCTCCTGCCCATCGCTCTGCTCGATGTCTTTTTGCATATTGTCGACTCCTAAAAACAAGAGAATAATAGACCTAATCTCTATTATGTCAATAGATTTAGTAGATTTTATTTATATTTTCTGAAAACGCGAACTGTCCTGACCCATTTTAAACTGTAACTAATTTGTAACTAGGAGTTTGTGCGTGAAGTGTCCAATATGGACAGCCGCGGGCGCCGGGCATAATCTACATCTAATGGTTCTGGAAACTTACACTTACGGCCGTTTGCGCGGTCATTGGAGCCATTTTGACAGCCTGGTTGGCCGCGACGTGTGGTAAATTCCCGCAGATCGGGAGCAACGAGACTTGCCGGGCTAATGATTGGTGGTAAAATGGGATCGTGAGCGACGAAGCCATGGGAGCCAGCAAGCCATTAAAAATGGTCGCGTGCGGGCGTTGCAAAGCCAAGACGTTTATTTCGGGCGATTTGGCGCCATTTGCCACCCAGGAGTGCAAGAAATGCGGGCATCCGCTCATGCTTCCGGTCATGCTGCGCAACTTCGAACTCCGCACCATCATCGCCTCCGGCGGCATGGGCACGGTCTATACGGCGCAGGACACCAAATTGCAGCGGGAAGTCGCCTTGAAAATGATGAAGCTGGAAATGGCGGCCGACCCCCAGGTCATGCAGGGCTTCTATCGCGAGGCGCAGGCCGGGGCCTCCCTCAACCACACCAACATTATTCATATTTACAGCTTCGACGAGTTCAACGGCCAACCCTACCTGGTGATGGAACTGGCCAACAGCGGCAGCCTCGACAGCCGCATTGAGCAGCAGGGCAGGGTGCCGGAGCGGGACGTGCTGGATGTCGGCTCCAAAATGGCCTCCGCCCTCGGCGCCGCCTTGCGGCACAACTTGCTCCATCGCGACCTCAAGCCGGGCAATATACTTTACAATACCGATGGCGAACCCAAGCTCATTGACTTCGGCCTGGTCCGAGCCGCCGAGGTGGACGATGCCTACGAAGAGCACATTTGGGGCACGATTTATTACGTCGCCCCGGAGAAAATTGAACGCAAAGGGGAGGATTTCCACTCCGATATGTACAGCCTGGGCGGCACGCTCTATCACGCCTTGACGGGACGCGCACCCTTCGAGGCGCCGACGGTCAATGACATTCTGGCGGCGCACGTCCATACGCCGTTGACGCCGCCCAACCAGGTCGTGCCGGAGATCACCGAGTTGACAAGCAATGCCATTGTGCGCGCGATGGCCAAGCAGCCGGGCGACCGTTTCAAGGACTACGAAGAAATGCAGATGGCCCTGGAGGAAGCGCGCAGTCATTTGCTGGTGCAGCAATTCCAGGAAACCAGCCAGCAGCCCCAGGCCAAAAGCTGGTGGAAACGTTGACGCGTTGCCGCCAGCCGCCCATCAACGCTAAACGCCAAGAACAAACCGGCGGAAAACGCGCCGTTAAGCTAACCCCAAAATAACTTCCCTTCTCGCCCGGTTAAGGTTACAGTTTTAGGTGGATAGTGCTTCTATGTCTGACTTGGCGACCAAACTTTTCGCCGCAGGCGCGCGCCGCGGTTTTCTGGCGGGAGCGACCGCCCTCGCTTGCCTTGTGCCGCTGGCCTGGACGGCGCCGGCCCAAACCAACGTTCCACAAGTGCGCTTGCAGGTGGTCGATGTCGAATCTGGCCAGCCGGTGCCCGGGGTCAAAGTGCGCGCCTGGGTCCACGCCGAGCCGACCGATCCATCCGGCGTCTGCATGATTCCCCTGCCTAAACCAGGGTCGGAAAACTTTTCTTATCGCATCACCCTGAGCAAGGACGGCTACGTCGGCCAGTACATCACCTGGTCCAAGGAGCAGCAGGACAAGGTCGAAGATATCCCCGCCAATTTCACGGCCAAGCTGGAGAAGGGCGTTTCCATTGGCGGCCTAGTCAAGAACGAGAACGGCGAGCCGGTGCCGGCTGCGCGCGTCATTTTGTCCGGTCCCCCTCCGGCCGGCATCGGAGACCGCGTGCGCAGCGTTGTCGCACCCAATTACCACGCCGAGCGCACCGATGCCGAAGGCAAATGGCACTTTGACGAGGCGCCGCGGGATTGCGAGACCCTGACCTTCCGCGTCCTCCAGGCGGAATACGTCACCGCAACTTTTGCCTGCGAAGGAGCGAAGACCGACGACAGTTCCGTCACTCTCCTGCCCAAGGCGGATTTCCTGGCGGGCACAGCGGCCATGACCCTGGGGCACGGCATCGAACTGTCGGGGCGCGTGGTCGATGCGGCAGGCAAACCCGTGGTCGATGCCTCCATAACGCGCAACCACGAGTGGCGCAACCCGGCGGCGGCGCTGACCACGGACAGCAACGGCCAGTTCAAAATCATCAACCTGAAGCCTGGTGAAATGTATTTGACTATTCAGGCCAAGGCCTTGGCCGGACAAACTCGGTTGCTGAACTTGAGTAATGCCATGCCGGAACTCAAAATCGAAATGGCCCCCGGCAAAGTCTTTCAAGGCCGTGTCGTGGACCCGGCCGGCAAACCCATCGCCGGCGCCAGCGTGCAAATGGACCGCCTGGAACTGGGACCGATGGAATACGAGTGGAGCGCCGCCACCGACAGCGAGGGGCGGTTCGCCTGGGATTCGGCCCCGGAGGGGGAACATCCGTACTGCTTTTCCGCCTCCGGTTATCATCCGCGCACGGAACCCAGCCTGGGGGCCGACGGCCAAGACCGCCTCGTCACGTTGCGCCCGGCGCTGGATGGCGACAAAACTATGATTGACGGTTGCGTGACCGATCTTGCTTCCAAAGCGCCGCTGGGTCAGTTCACCGTGCATGTCAAGCAATACAACGGCCCGGGCATGACCCATGCGCAACAGAACTTCACCAACGCCGGCGGGCATTTTGCCGTCTCCGTCACTTCAGCCTCCAGAGCCTACGTCATCAGTGTCGCTTCGCCGGGACACCGCGCGGAGGCTTCCACCATGAAAACGGTCGGCGACGGCGATTTGCGGCTGGACTTCGCCCTGGCCTCGGATCCCTCGGCGTCGGGCCGGCTTTATCGTTTGAAAGGGCGCTTCCTCGTCAGCGGTTACACGGAGAAAATTCCTTGGGCCGACCAGCAGATTTATCTCTCCACCATCGTGCCACCGCCGCCCTTGGCTGAGACAGATCCCGCGGCACAACACAAAGAATTCGAGCGGTTCCTTGAAACGGCGGAAGGAAATGTATGGCAGCGGGCCCATCGTTCTTATGAAGTGGAGCTGGGCAACGATGGCGCTTTTACAATTGCCGACGTGCCGGATGGCTCTTACCAATTGAAAGTCAACCTGCGCCAAACGCCGGCACAAGGCGGCGATCCCATTGCCGAGATGTCTGCCAACATTAATGTCCCAGGCGCCGACAAAACCAATACGACGATGGATTTGGGCGACCTGGAGCTGGGCGTCAAAAAAGTACCGCACCTTGGCGACATGGCGCCACCGTTCGAAGTCAGGACGCTCGATGGCGAACCGCTGCGCCTGGCCGATTTTCGCGGGAAATACGTGCTGCTGGATTTCTGGGCCACGTGGTGCGGGCCGTGCGTGGGGGAAACACCGTTCTTGAAAGCGACCTACAAATCGTTTGGCGCCAACGATCGCTTCGCCATGATCAGCTTGAGCCTGGACAACGATCCAGACGCCCCGAAGGAATTCGCGCGCAAGAATGACCTCAAATGGATTCAGGGCTTTTTGGGCAAGTGGTCCGATTCAAAGGTCACGGAGATATATGGCGTGGACGGCATCCCGTCGATTTTCCTCATCGGACCGAAAGGCCAAATCATGATGCATGGACTGCGCGGCGAAGCCATCGCGGAGGCAGTCGGCAAGGCGCTGAGCAAGGAATAGCCATCGCGAGAAAATCCAATCATTTTCCCAGATACTTCGACGGGTTGCGAATCCGGTCGAGCCGCTCCATTTCGTGTTCGCTGAGCACAATCTGCCGACGCCGTAGGTGGAGGGCATGGGCGACAGTGTGGGGAAGCAGCCAAGCTCGCTTGGCCATTTGGCTGATCGTCAGCCAAATCCTCTTTAGTGTATCCATTGGCCGATCACTTTAGTGTTTGGTCCCCGTCGAACGTCTTTGCACCCGCCGGTACATCGCTTTGATAAAGGCGTCGGCCCGGAACCCACTCGGCCCTTCCCACGGTTCAAGCCCTCGGTGCTCATCCGCGACATAGTCACCCAGACTCACTAATTCATGAGATTCCAATCGCCGAAAGTTTTTCGGAGTGCCGGGTTTCACGATGGCCTCGGGTTTATGCATTCGTTGCCACTCCCCGCCTCAGACCTGCCTGGGTTTGACAACCAGCAAGACGATCCCGCCCACCAGAGCCAGCGCGCCGGCGACCGGCGGGATGAAGTGGCTGTGGGTGGTCTCCATGTGCAAGCCGAGGAAATCGACCGGCTTGCCCGGCGTCGTAAAGCTGATGCCCGAGTAAGCGAGCACGACGATGCCGAGCGTGATCAAAATGACCGCAACTATCGATTTGGTATTCATGTCGAATCTTGAGTTCTCCGGCTTCGGTTGACAGTGACTTAGACTGCCCTGCGACCGGAGATAAGGCTGACCAATATCATGATGACCGCAACGACCAGCAGGATGTGAATGAACGCACCCATGGTGTAGCCGGTAACCATACCGAGCAGCCACATAACTATCAATACTACCGCAATTGTATATAACATATAATCTTTCTTTCAGTTTGCTTTTAAACCACTGTTAGTTTCCCTTACCCGACCAAGTTAAAGGATGCGCGCAATTACATCTATGGGGTGTAACCCTACCTTGGAAAATGCATCAAGGATAGAAGGCCCGGTAATAGCGGACGTTCAGATTCGATGCCGTGTTGTCGATCAACGTGTACGGGCTGGCGGTCGGGGTCGTCGTGGAGAGAGGGGTCCAATTCAACAGGTTGGTGGAGGTTTCCACAGTGAGGGCGAAGTTCGGCGTGTTGTCGATGACCAGCGTCACCGTGCCGTCGCTCGCGCGGGAAGCGGCGCTGAAGATGGGCGGCGCCGGCACCTGGTTTGGAATGGTGATGGTAGTGGATTCCAAGGTAACCGCCGTCTGCGCCAGCGCTCTGCCGTTCAGCGTGGCGCCGGTGGCAAACGTGATGGCGTCATGGGCCAGGATATTTCCTTCGAAAACTGTGGTCGTGCCAAGCGCGGCCGATGTGCCGACCTGCCAAAAAATATTGGCGGCTTGAGCGCCCCCGGCAAGGATGACCTTCACGCCATTGTCCACCTGGAGTGTAGTCGCGATCTGAAATATCCAGACATTGGTGGCGCTGCCCGTGAGCGTGAGGTCGGATCCCGATAGCAATGCGCCGCTCGTGAATTTGTAAAGACCATTGGTGAGGTTCAGACCGCCTAAATTTCCACTGCCGGGATTCAAAAAGGGCCCCGTCGGCACAGGTGTTCGTCCAGCCGCGCTATTGAATGCGGTGGTCAAATCGTCTTGAGCCTGTGTCAACATGATGGCAATAGCGCCTCCGTCACTTGCCGCATATATGGATCCGGCCACTTGTGGCGCCGTTAGTCCGCTGATATAAGACCTGGCCGCCGGACTCAATCCAACATCTCCCGTAATGGCAGACGCAGGGACGTCCGTGATCTCAGTAGCCGCCAGAATCGCGAAGCGACTGTTCGATAAGAGGTTGACCGGCGCCTGTTGCGCCTTGGCGTTCGGATGCGGGGACATCACGGCCACTGCAAGGCCAATGATCAATCCCCGGGCCTTGAAATTTTTGTTCGTACTGGCAGATGTGCTTTTCATTAGAGCGATAAATTTGAGTTAACTGACTAATAAAGTTGTGCCAGCCCACGGCCCGCACTTGAGTAAGTTTAAGTTAAACGCGGCCTTCATGCCATTAGGTGTACTACCCAGTCACATTTAGAATGCTTACAAGCCGAGTTTAGATTGATAACTTTGGCAATTAAAGCAAATCGACATCGACGGGGCATAACCTTGCCCGGATGAATTAGGGCGCTCTCCCAGAACCAAGCGTGGGGCAGGAGAATTTGGCAGCGCGAACAAGGCAGTGCTCCCGCTGGAACGGCCGGTTTGCCTTAAGGCGCGATTTTATCGCTCACCCATTGACGGGCCTGCTGGAAATCGGCCGCCAAGGCGTCGTAGGTTTTTGCGGAACTGGCTTTGACACTGTCCCAGCTGGACTCAGTCGCGTTTTTGGCCTCATCCATTTTTTTGTTCATTTGCGCCGCCTGGTCGCGCAAGGCCTGGAGTTTGGGTTTAGCCTCCGCTTTGACCGCATCGCTGGATTTTTCGATTTTGACCGAGAGCGCGTCTATATTCTTATTAAGAGCGTCCAACTCGGCCTGCATTTTGGCCACGAAGTCTGCCTTTTGTGCGAAGGCGTAGTTTTTCATCTCCCGCGCGTCTGTTTTCGTTTCGGTTTTGACCTTGTCAAGCTGCTGCTGGGGAGTGGAATTCTCCTCCGCTGGCTTGCAGCCCACCGCAAAGGCAGCGATGGTCAAAAAGGTAATGGCTAGGGATGTGTTTTTCACAACGGCGACAGGCCGTGGGAGACAATGGATGCGCATTTTACGGGTATGGCCCCTGTTTTCAGATGTTTGTTTCATAGCAATATTTTCTTTGTTGATGTTCATTTGTTTGCTTTTCATCTCTGCTTTGGCGTCAAACTAGTCCAAGTCCCTCTAGTTCCTTGACGGCGGCTTCGGCTTCGCGTGGGATTTGTAGATCGCCACGACTGCATTGTTTTTATTTGTCATATAGGCTCCTTTATTTCCGCGCTTTTGTTTGTCTGTTGCGCAGGCAAGCGACACACTAGGCTTCAGTGTTGTCCTTGCCTATGGGGTGAAACCCTACTCCGCGTCCGGGGTATATCAAACAAACACAGTGCCGCACACACCCGGGGTTGGCTGGCCTTGATCCGGTTCCGGCGCGCTGTGGCCAGGATGCGCCCGCGGCGCTTCAGCCCGTGGCGCTTGATTCCGTCTTTAACGGAGAACCGTTGACTCCGCCCGCACCGTGCGTGGCGCCATCATTCCTGACGCCGACGCCGCTGTCTGGCATGAATTGCAAAGGCGTTGTGTCCGGCTGGCCTGGGTGGGCCTCCAAGAGCCTGGCGGCCGCCTGACGACATGCCTCCTCCCGCCGGTCCAGCTTTTTGCGATAGACCATTCCCAGGCCTGCAAAGGCCAGAAGGCTGATCAGTGTTCCCGCACCCAGAGCGTAAATAAGATGCATGATCAACGGCGGCGCGTTATAGGGAAAGTTCTCCAGCAAAATCGATGGATAGACCAAGCCAGCCACAGCGAGCATCGACAAGACGGCCATCAGCCCCTCCGCGCGTTGCACGCAACGCTCGTTGCGATGAATCTTCGCGATCTCTTCCTCCAACTCCTGGCGCCCGGCGCTTTCGTCGTAAAGAAGAATGCGCGGGCGCAGACGCTCCGTTTCTCTTTGGGATGCGCTCATCAAAGAGAGTACGCTAAGCGCGGGCCCGCCTCTTTGCAATGGGGTATATACCCCATATACAAATTGAGCCAATAGCATGATGCTTATTTTGGAGTGGCGGCGCGAATTTGCCAGACCAAGCGCCCCGGAGAGTCCGCTAAATTCGGCATGACTGAATGAAACAAAAATTAATTAGGTTGTCACAACGATATGTGACGGCGTTGCGAAAGCATCTGCACCAGGGTCCGTGCGCGCGCTTGCAGCCGGCGTTGCGACTGGGACGCCAGGCAGTCGTGCTCGGGCTGGAAACACTGGAACTGGCCCGGATTCACGAGCAAGCAGTCGCCACACTGGACTTATCCTTCAGCAAGAACGGGATCAACAAGCGGGCGAAAGTTTTTTTTGCCGAGGTCATGACCCCGATCGTGGAGACGCATCACGCCGCGCGCCAAAGTAAAATGGAATTGAACCGGCTCAACCAGACGCTGCATCGACGCACGCTGGAACTGGCCGCCACCAACCGTCAGTTGCAACGCGGCATCTTCCAGCGCAAGAGGGTGGAAGCCGCCCTCAAAAGCAGCGGGGAACACTATGCCAGGTTGCTCAGGGAGTCCCTGCAGCTGCAGGAAGGTCTGCGGCAATTGACCCACCGGGTCCTGGCGTCGCAGGAGGAAGACCGAAAGAAGATCAGTCTCGAGCTCCAAAATGAGATCGCCCAGTCTCTGCTGGGCATTAACCTCCGGCTCCTCTCCTTGAAACAAGAGGCCCGGAATAACACCAGGGGACTCAAGAACGAGCTTGCCAGCACGCAGCGGCTGGTGGTAAAGTCAGCCCGATCCGCCCGGCGGGTCGCTCGTCAACTTAGAAAGGCATGAAACGCAGTCTCTTCATTTTGTCACGACGCTATCGGTCGGCGTTGCGAGCGCACTTGCAGCATGGCCACCTGGCCAGCCTGAAGTTGGCGCGAGGACTGCGGAATCAGGTCCTGGCCGACGGACTGCAAACCCTGGACTTGGCTAAGCTTCACGAGCAAACCTTGGTCACTGAATTGTTGCCCGCCTGCCGGGCCGGCAAACGCGCCGCGCTTATCAAGCGGGCGGGCGTTTTCTTTGCGGCGGCCATCTCCCCGATGGAGAAAACGAACCATAACACCCAGGAGGCTACCGACCATTTGAAAAAAGCGATTGAGACGTTGAGCCTGCGCGCGGTGGAACTGGCCGCCTCAAACCTGGAGTTGCATCAGGAAATCGCCCAGCGTAAGGCGGCGGAGGAGGCGCTCAAGAAAAAGGAGCATCACTACAGCCGGTTGTTGGCACAATCCGATCGCCTGCAAGAGCAATCGCGGCAATTGTCCCGCCAGGTCCTCCTGGCGCAGGAGGAGGAGCGAAAAAAAATCAGCCGAGAACTTCACGATGTCATCGCCCAGACTCTAACGGGCATCAACATCCGGCTGGCGACCCTGAAAAAGGAGGCCGCGCTGAACAAGAACGGCCTTGACCGCAGTATCGCCCTCACCCAACGGCTGGTGGAAAAATCGGTCAACATTGTCCATCGCTTCGCCCTGGAATTGCGGCCGGCGGTGTTGGACGACCTGGGGCTGATTCCCGCCCTGCATTCCTTCTTGAAAAGCTTTTCCGCCCATAGTGGCGTCCGCACTCATTTGACTGCCTTTGCGGCCGTGGAACAAGTGGACACGGGCCGGCGGACGGTCCTCTTTCGCGTCGCCCAGGAAGCGCTGACCAATGTCGCCCGCCATGCCGAAGCCAGCCGCGTGGACGTGAGCATCGAAAAGCTGCCGACCGCCGTTTGCATGAAAATCAAGGATGACGGCAGATCCTTTCAGGTGGAACGCGTTTTGCACGGCAACGGCCACAAACGCCTGGGATTGCTCGGGATGAGGGAACGACTGGAAATGGTCGGCGGAAATTTGGGCGTCGAATCCGCGGCGGGCAAAGGCACCACCATCACCGCCCACATACCACTCGGCCAGCTTGCGCCGGGGAGATTAGCGAAGACCTTGATCAAGCCCGCTTTAACCCAATTTGAAAATCTATGAAACGAATCACTGTTCTGCTGGCCGAAGACCATACAATTGTGCGCGAGGGATTTCGCAAGATGCTCGAACTCGAAGATGACCTCGAAGTAGCCGGGGAAGCCCAAGACGGGCGCCAAGCGGTGGTGCTGGTCGAAAAACTTCGTCCGGCCGTAGTGTTAATGGACATTGCGATGCCCTTGCTCAATGGTTTGGAGGCCACCCGCCAGCTTCTCAAAGCGGTCCCCAGCACCAAAGTGCTTATCCTCTCCGCGCACAGCGACGACGCGTATGTCAAAAGCGCGGCCGCCTCCGGCGCGGTGGGATTTCTGCTCAAACAAACCTCCGCTCACGACGTCTGCCGGGCCATTCGCGAAGTTCAAAAGGGAAAAACGTTTTTCAGTTCCTCCGTGGCCAGGCGCCTCGATCGTCTCCAGGCGCAACCGCTTAACCGCACCGGCCTGCTTCCGAAGAAAGATGTCCATCTGACTTCGCGTGAAATGGAAGTGCTCCAGTTGATCGCCGAAGGCAAGGCCAACAAGGAAACAGCGGCCGAACTCGGCATCGGCCTCAAGACCGTCGAGAAACATCGCGAGCATCTCATGCAGAAACTGGACATCCATGACACCGCCGGTCTCACCCGCTACGCCATCGGCACGGGCATCATCGAGAGCAGCGTTCAGTTGACTATCGTCTGAGACCCAAAGCGTTGCAGGTGTTTCGCCCCGGGCCCGTTTGCCCCCGTTAACAGAATGATTGACAATGAATAGAAACAATCTCTCCTTCTGGATGAATTTAGCCGGGACTGTTTGCTGGGGCGTTTGTTTTTGGTGGATGCGCCGGCTTTCCCTCAAACAGAATTCTCTTTTGGATCAACTTCGCGAGCAGGGCAAGCGCATCGAGAAGTTATCCACGATCGAGCATGATCTCATCAAGGAAGTGCATCCGCAAGTCAACGAAATTAAGGAGGGGATGGATGAGATGATCGCCGTGGTCAAGGAGAATTCGAAAACCCCTCCTCCTGCCTCCGAGAAGAACCGCCTTTGGTTCGGCCATCGGACCTCGGAATGACCGGCAAAATCTGAGACAGATTCAGCAGGTCTGGCCCGCGGAACGGGACCCCAATTCCCAATCTGGTTGCTTAAGGGTTCAAGCATAAACAACTTCCATAGATGAACCCACTGACTGGAAAGCCGGATGCGGGAAATCCGCCCGTCCGGTTTGGAGGGAGGGGACGGGTCTCCTACCCCTATCGGTCAGCGCCAACGAACCCAAAAGGTTAAGATTTATTTTCATTTATTGTTTAAATAATGATTAGGTTCTATTATTTAAAAAATTGGTGTTACTGGGCACTACAGGTATTTCGACATAATCGGATTTTTTAAGGACGGAGCAAGAGGAGAGGTTTGGTGAAGGCATTTTGCCATGATATGCCGACATGTTGGGCATTGATGGGTATTTCCGAGTATTTCCGGGTGTTCGGTTTTGCGTTTGTCAAAACTCGTTTTCGGAGGCATATTGCCGGCGTGCGAATGTTCGCCTTTCCTTATCCGCTGCTCTTGCTGGCCATCTGGACCGGCTGGCTGGTCATCGGCGACTATGTCGTGTTGGACTCATCGGTGCGGCAAGTCCTGGCGCGCGGCTATGACACGACGGAGGGGGAAATCATGCGCAGCCAATTGGGCCGAGGGGCGTTCCGCCGGCGCGGTCTGGATGTTGGTTACAGCTACAGCGTCAACGGCCTGGATTATACCGGGCTTCGTTACCGGTATGATGACCGCAACGGGGCCTTTAATTATAAGTCCGTGACCAGAGCGTTCCCGCCCGGCTCCACGCGAACGGTCTATTACAATCCGGCCAACCCGGCGGATGCGTTGCTCGCGCCGGGCCTCAATGGGTGCGACCTCTTGCTGGCGCTTTTCGCCATGCCGCTGAATGTCGCCACCTTCATGGTCTGGGTCGCCGCCTTCCGGTCCGGGCGCCGGCGCAACGGTGTAGCCCCCGCCGGTGGGGTCCGAATCTTCCAGCACGAGGGCGAAACGCGGGTGCGGCTGGCCTGCTTCTCTCCGTTGGCGGCGGGCTTTTTTGGGCTGGCGGTGGCCGCCATCGCCGCCGCCATGGCGATTGTGTTTGCCGCCGGGTTTGAGCCGAGTTTGCGCTTGATGTCTGCCGTCCTGATTTTGGTCGTGGCGGCCGGCATGGCGGCGTTCTTGTGGACGGCCCAACGACACCACTCCGGCCGCTACGATCTGCGCATCCATGAGCCGTCGCAAACTTTACTTCTGCCCCCAGCCGGCGGGCGCAAAGAGCCGTGGCGCGTGCCTCGGTGCGAGATTGTGGCCGTTTCGATGCATCGGCGCGTCAGCCACAGCCCCAGCGGTCAGCATTTCAGTTACGTGCCCGCCCTGGACTGCGCCGCGCCCAACGCGGAGCGGCAGTTTCTGCCCTTGCTGAATTGGGGCTGGACGGAGGCAAAAGCCAGCGCCTTTGCCGGCTGGTTCAGCCAACAATTGGGCGTCCCGTTCAAAGGTATAGAAGAGGAAACCCAAGGCGCATCGCCATTGTTGCATCGTTGACTGGGATAATGCTTTGGCTCATGCGCAAACACCTGCACGGGCTTTTGGGCGCCGCCGCGCTTTTAGCGGTGCTGCTGGCCGCCCCATGCCGGGCCAGCGCCCAATTGGCGGATGCCCGCTTCAGCATCGATCCTTGGCCCGCCGGCCAGGGATTGCTCCCGGATGACTCGGTGCTGGCCCTGACGCAGACGCATGACGGCTATCTCTGGCTTGGAACCCTCAACGGCATAGTTCGATTTGACGGAGTTCGATTCACCGTCTTCGATGAGAGCAACACACCAAGGCTGCCGAGCATCAAAATCGTCCGTCTGTTCGAGGACAGCCGCAGCAACCTTTGGGTCGGCACCGACACCGCCGGCGCGGCCCTCATCACGCAAGGACGCGTCGAGCCTTTGGACATCGGAAGAGGAGGGCGCAGAGGGCACCTGGTTTCGGTCTGCGAAGACTCCACCGGCGCCGTATGGTTGTTGACCGAGGACGGGCATTTGGGCCGCTACGCCGACGGCCAACTTAAGGTCAGCAACACGGGTTGGGGCGCGGGGCATTCGGTCATCGCGGACAAGGCTGGTAAGGTCTGGATCGGTGTCGGAAACAAAATCCTAGGTCTGGATCCGGCGGTGGTCCGGTCCGAGGCGCCGTTGCCGGTGGCCAGCGGCCCCGAGGTGGTGAAATTGGATTTGTTGTTGGCCAGCCGGACCGGCGGTTATTGGTGCCTGGCTGACGGCGTCATCCGCAAATACTTCGGCACGCGGGTCGAAAGCGACTTCGGTCCTTATCCGTGGACCGGCTTGGGCGCCGTCAAGGCGGCATGTGAGGACAGTGAGGGCCATCTCATTGTGGGCACGGGCGGGCCAGCCGGGCAGGGCGTTTTCTGGTTCGACGCGCAAGGTCACTTTGCCCGGATTCGTGCCACCAACGGCTTGTCCGGTGACTCCGTCTATGCCATGCAAGCTGATGCGGACGGCAATCTCTGGGTCGGGTTGGAGGGCGGCGGTCTGAACCGGGTGCGGCCCAAGGTCTTCAAAGTGTTGGAGGACGGAGGGGTTGCCCAATCGTTCAGTCCAGACGACCACGGCGGAATTTGGATGAGCGTCAAGAGCAAGGATTTCAGTTATTGGAAGCACGGTCTCCTGCGGTCCGTCCACTCGTTTCACGATCTGCTCAGCCAAATCAATCCGACCGCCATTCTGGTGGACCACCATCAAGAAGTTTGGGCTCTCGCGCGACCCGTCGGATACGGAGCCGGATTGTGGCGTCTTGAGAACGGCCTTTTTCAGCCGGCCATGGATTTTCAGCCGGCCATGGATATTGACCTTAAGCCGGATATGTCCGTTCTCTTCGCCGATCACAGCAATGAGTTATGGGTCGGGACCGATCGCGGCCTGGGCCATTGGGACGGATCGCAAGTGCAGATGTTGACCACAGCGGCGGGCCTTTCTGCCAATAACGTCCATGCCATCGCCGAAGACCACGAAGGCGATCTTTGGATCGGCACCGAATTGGGCGGCCTGAACCGGCTGCACCATGGGCATTTCACCCCCTTCCGACCCAGCGTGGATTTTCCCAGCGACAATATTTCCTCCTTGTACGTCGATGGCCAGGACGTGCTCTGGATCGGGACCATGGGCAACGGATTGATCCGGTTCCGGGACGGAAAGGCGACGCATTACTGGACGCAAAACGGGCTCATCGCAAATAGTATTGATTATCTGATCGAGGACGACGAAGGCTGTTTGTGGATCGGTTCCAATGCAGGCTTGATGCGCGTGCGCAAGAAAGACCTCAATGATTTAGCCGCCGGCACGATTTCCAACGTCTTCTGTCGTGGCTACGACAAGCGGGACGGACTGCCCTCAGCCGAATGCACCTTCGGCTCCCAGCCCGCGGCTGGCCGGTCCAGCGACGGCACGCTCTGGTTTCCGACCCACGCCGGGGTTGTCTATGCCAACCCGGCCAATATCCATTCCAACACCATCCCGCCACCGGTGGTGATCGAGCAAGTGCTGGTGGAAGACCAGGAGCAAAACACCAACGGGCCCAACGCCGCGCCGCCAACGGCCGTCACGCTGCCCGCAGGCCAGGAGCGATTGGAAATTCACTACACCAGCCTCAACCTTGGCGCGGCCGATCGCGCCCGTTTCCGTTATCAACTCTCTTTGCGGGTCGGACGCACCGGCCAGTGGGAAGAAGCCGGCGCCCGGCGCTTTGCGCGTTACGAGGCCCTGCGGCCCGGCCTCTACCTCTTTCAGGTCCAGGCCTGCAATGAAGACGGCGTTTGGAATCGAACTGGCGCCAGTCTGGCCGTGACTGTGCTGCCTTATTTCTGGCAAACAGCCTCCTTCCGCGCCCTGGCCGCTGGCGTGCTTTTGGGCTTGGTCGCCGCCGTCGTCTATTTCATCTCGACACAGAAGTTGCAACGCCAGCTGGCTGGCTTGCGCCAGCAACAGGCGCTGGAAAAGGAGCGCGCCCGAATCGCGCGCGACATTCACGACCAGGTCGGGGCCAGCCTGACGCAATTAGCCCTGCTGGGCGAAATGGTGGAGGCGGACAAGGACGACCCGCGCGAAGCCCGGGGCCACGCCCGGCAGATCTCCCAAACGGCCCGCGAAACCACCCACGCCCTGGACGAAATTGTCTGGACCGTCAACCCCTCCAACGACACGCTGGACGGACTAGTCAATTATATTTGCAAACAGGCCCAGGACTACCTGGCGGTGGCGGGCCTGCGCTACCGCCTGGACGCGCCGGCGCAACTGCCCAAAACGGCCATCTCCCCGGAGACCCGCCACAACGTGTTCCTGGCCGCCAAGGAAGCGGTCACCAACATCGTCAAACATTCCGGCGCCACCGAGGCCGCCCTCCGCCTGCGTCTGGAGGCCCAAGGCTTCACCCTGGAAATTCAGGACAACGGCCGCGGCCCTGCCGGCCTGAAGGAAAAGGCGGCGGAGTCAAGAAATGGGATGCGTAACATGCGCAAACGCATGGAAGACATTGGCGGCCGGTTTTCCATTGGGCCAGGACCGCACGGCGGCACGGTGGTGGGCCTGACGGTGCCGCTGGCCAAACCGCCCTCGCTCTGAAGAAGTGCAGCCCTGGGGGGTTGGATGTGCCGGCGCCCTGAACAGCCGTCTGTTTTCTCCTCAGGCGCCTGGCCGCGCTGGCAGATTTTTTTGGGATTGGCGCTTGACTTCCGTCCAATGCAACCGTACCAAGTACGTGCGTATCCAAGCTTGCGCTGGCTCGTATTCACATCATGCCAGGAACTGACGACTGATTTATGCCGATTCAAGTTTCCATCGTGGAAGA
>PLIU01000371.1 GCA_003140095.1 Verrucomicrobiales bacterium
TGACGCTGTCTGGAATCGTGACGTTGGTCAGGTTGAGACAGTCTTGGAACGCACCATCTCCGATGCTGGTGACGCCGTTGGCGATCGTGGCGCTGCCCAGAGGACAGAAATAAAACGCATCGTTTCCCATGATGGCGACGCTACCGGGAATGGAGACGCTGGTCAGGTGCCGCCAATTAACAAACGCCTCCTCCCCGATGTTGGTGACGCTGTAAGGAATGGTAAGACTGGTGTCGCCGGAGCCGTTGGTGTCGCCGATACCGTCATAGATCGTGTTTGTCCCAATGCTGGCGACCAGCAATCCGTTGATCGCGTCTGGAATGATAACCACGCTGCCACCGGAGAAACCGGTAATGGTGATGGTGCCGGCATTGGTCGTGTAACTGAATTGGTCTGGCGCCGTTGACATTACGGCCGGCAAACCGGCAAAAGTGGCACTCCAGTTGGTCGTGCCCGCCAAATAATAGACCGTCGCGTTGGTGTCGGAGTTGAACACGCTCGCATCCGCGCTGGGAGGGTTGCTGTTGAAATAGACACTGGTCAGGTTGGTGCAGTCCGCGAAGGCATCTTCCCCGAGATTGGTGACGCTGCCGGCAGTGATGACGCTGGTGAGGCTGGCGCAGCCCTTGAACGCCTCCGCTCCAATGCTGTTGACGCTGCCGGGAATCACGACGACGGTCGCTCCGGTGCCTGCGAACACCTCATTCTTCCCGCCACTGCCGATGCTGTTGACCGTCAGACCATTGATATTGGTTGGAATGCTGACAGCCCCTCCAGGCCCGTTGTAACCGATGATGGTGATGGTGTCCGCATTGCTGGCATTGATACTGTAAAAATAACCATCGCCCAATCCAAAGGATTGCGCTTGGACCGCTGCCGCTGCGGCCAAGAGCAACAAAGCTAAAAGGCTGCGGAGGGTCCCTCTCATCGTTGAAACATTCTGAGGTATTCTATGGTTGAGGCAAGACAAAACGGCTGCAAAACGAGGCCGTTTCTTCTCGCCGGGCCCGCACCTGGAAAGTTACCAAAAACGCAACCCATTCACATCCCGGCCAACTCCGCGGCCGGGTAGGTCCAGATTTCCGCCAGTGTCGGATGATAGTGCGGCAGCAGGGCCAGTTCGCGCGCGGTCATCCGATGGTGCATGGCGGCAATGATTTCGTGAATGAGTTCGCCGCCGACCGGCCCGATACACGCGCCGCCCAGAATTTCCCCTGAAACCGGATCGGCCAGCAATTTGACAAAGCCGTCCTTCGCATTCATGATCAGGGACTTGCCGTGATCGGGGAACGGATGGCTGGCGGCCCGGAAGGGAATGTTCCGCTGGCGCGCCGCCTTTTCGGTCAATCCCACCATGGCTGCTTGCGGATCGGTGAAAACGATGCTGGACAGCAGCCGGTAATCGATGCTCCGTTTGGCCGAGGGATGCGCGATGTTGTGCGCCGCGATCTCGCCCTGCTCCACCGCGATGTGGACGATCTGATGCGGCCCCGTGCAATCGCCCGCCGCGTAGATATGGGGCGCGCTGGTTTGCATTTCGGCGTTGGTGACGATGCGGCCGCCAGCGGTCTCGACGCCGGCTTTTTCCAAATTCAGCCCAGCGGTCGCCGCGACGCGACCCAGCGCGAAGAGAATTTCCTCCGCCAGGACCCGCCTGGTTTGGCCGCCTTGCTGGAAGGCCACTCCCTTGCGGCGTCCCTGGCGGAAGGCCTCGATGAGGTCGGCGCCCGTCCAAACGCGGATGCCGTCGCGTTGCAACACTTTTTCCACCACAGCGGCGGCGTCCGTGTCGAACTCGCGCAACAACTGCTCGCCGCGCTGGAGCAGCGTGACTTCAACATCGAACCGCGCCAGAAACTGCGCCAATTCGACCGCCACCGGCCCTCCGCCCAAAACGATCACCGAGCGCGGCAGCTTGCGCAAGGACAGGGCGTCATCGCTGGTGAGAAATCCTGTTTCTCGCAATCCCGGCAGCGTCGTAGGGGAGATCACGGAACCTGTGCCAAGGACGAAGTATCTCGACTTGACTGTTTTGGGCGCGCTCCCGATGACATGCGTCAATGCGACCGTGTGCGGATCGACAAAGCTCGCGCGCGCGCGCAGGAACGCAAATTTTCCGGCGGTCAAGCTTTGTGCGCGGTCCCGGGCGAAATCGGCGACGACGGCTTTTTTGCGGGCCATGACGGCTTTGAAATCGAAGCCCGCCTTTGGAATCTTGAGTCCCCAAGTCTTGGCGGAGCGCGCCAGGTGGAGGACCTCGGCGGCATAGAGGAGCGC
Organism: Verrucomicrobiales bacterium; assembly: GCA_003140095.1. Taxonomy (GTDB): domain Bacteria; phylum Verrucomicrobiota; class Verrucomicrobiia; order Limisphaerales; family Palsa-1400; genus Palsa-1400. The sequence goes on from PLIU01000371.1 coordinate 2,278, forward strand.
CTTGCTGGGCATGCAACCGCGCAGAATGCAGCATCCGCCCACCTGCTTGCCGCCTTCGATGACAACCGTTTTCAGACCCGCCGTCGCGGCCGTGCGCGCCGCCGCGTAGCCCGCGCTGCCCCCGCCCAGGATGGCGAGGTCAAAGATTAGCGAAAACCCTTTGTCGGGCGCTTTTTTCATTGGCTTGGCTTTGGTCCGTCCAGAAAGACCATCAACCAAACTAACGTCCCTGACAAGCTGGAATCTTATGGAACCTCGCCTTTGCGCGGGTTGGACCCGCTCGCGGTCATTGCACCTGATCGCCAGACTTCCGTGGCTTTGCAAGATCATCGTCCGTATGCACCCGATTTCCCGCCGGATCGATGATTGTGGGCGTGACAAAAACCACTCCCACTTTTTTTGGTCCGGAAAGTTGATTGGTCACCACTCCGCCTATCACCATTGTTTGGCTGTCAAGAACTTGGCCGGAAGCTTTGACCTGCCAGGTCTGGTGGCCCACGGTGATGGCCGGACTCGCCGTGATTTGAATAAAGTATCCGTCCGGCTTGACGACGGGGAGGACATCGAGCGTCACGCCCTCGTCCCCGTTCGAGGAACCGAGGTGCGCCTGTCTGCCGCTTTCGGTCGTGACTCTCGGCGTGGACAGAACATCCGCGCTGGTGTGCTGCTCGATTGCGGTCAGCGCCGAGCGAAACTGCGCGGCGGTCATTGTTCCGGTGAATTCTTGCGCCGGCTTGTTCCAGTCAAGCGCAAGCCCTTGCAGCGCGGCCTCGTCCACCTCGATAAATTGCGCCTCAATGGTTACCTGCGGCGGCGTCTGGTTGAGCAGCTCAATCGACTGCTGGATCTTGTCCAAATCGTCCAGGGAGGCGCGCACCAGTATCTCCCCCAACCGGTCATTGAAAAAGACGCTCTTGGGAGGGTCCAAGATCACTCCATTGGCGGCAAAGTAAGCCGCGACCAACTGATGAGCCTCTATGGTGCTATTGGTTCGGGTCACGTAGCTCAAGCCATTCTGACCGCCACCCGCACCGGTTTGCGATGCTTGGATGCCGCCTTGCTGGGTGTCAAACCCGATCGTGACTTGGGGAATCGTGGCACCGCCAGCGGCGGCTTGGGCGCCCAAGTTGAGCCTGACGCCGGTGACGTTTTGAAGGCCTTGCGAGAACGTATTTGGATCCACCCTGAAACTTTTTGTATACAACGACTCCGCTTCGAGCGGCTTGGGTGAAAAAACCACCGCGTAATCCTCGACCATATAGCGGATCGGTGAGTCGGCGACCTTGGTGATGGCATCCAGAACATCCGCCATGCGGAGTTTTTGCAAGGGCGGTGAAAGCTTGATCCTCACATCAGTCCCAATGTCCTTTTGCGCCCCTGGCGTTGGGCCTGGCACATTCTGGATCATGAAGTTGATGCCCACACCATCCGGGTCATGCTTTTGGGATTCTTTTCTCAGCTTCAGCAAAACGTCCTTCAGCGGCAAATCAAAGGACACTTCATCGAGCATGATGTTGTTTAGCTTGGAAATAATATGCTGTCGTCCCTTGGTGGTATAGACCAGGTTGGTGTTCCAGATCGGATAAGGCATCGAATGGCTGCTCCGGTTGGTGGATGAAGTATAGTCCCAGCCCCACTCGGCAATTCCAACGCTTCTTTTGACATCAGCGGCGCGACGGCGGGCGCGATCCATGTAGCGGGCCTCCTTGATCAAATCCAGGTAATATGCCGCCGATCGGTTGGCAGGGTCCTTATTCATCACCGCCCCCAAAACCGCTTCCGCATCGTCATATTTTCCCATGTGGTAGAGGAACTTGGCGTTCCGAACCCAGGTAGCGATGTCCACCTTCAGCTTCGCCTCATCGTCCAACGCCGCCAGCACGAGCAATTTGTCCTTTTCGTATAGGAGTTTGGCCTTCTCAACCAAGGTAGCGGAGTCCACCTTCTGGTTCGCTATATTATCCGACGCTGGGGGCATGAGCCGCGCGCCGGGAGAGCTATTCCACGATTTCCGCAACTGGCCCCGCAAAGTTTCCTCCTTTTGCACATGGGCCGATTGGAACGAGCCAAATAACAGCACGATCGTGGGAACAATGAGAATCGTCGCCGCAAGTTTTGCCGCCGTGATGGCCCATCCCGCCCACGGGCGCTTTACACCGCCGGACATTTGCATCAGCCGCTCCACTCGCTGGCCCAATTTCGATCGGAAGCCGCCGTTGATTCCGACCCAACTCCATCCGCGCGCCGCCGTCATTTCCTTGCCCAGATTGACCAGGCAATTTGCCAGCGCGCCGGGGCCATCGGGCACCATCACTGTCGCCTCGTCCGCCGCCAGTTCGGCCGCGCCGTGCAACGAGCGCCGCACCCACCACGGCAGCGGATGCCACCACAGCCATGCGCTCGCGAAATCGGCCAGCAGGAACCACAGCGGATCCATCGCCGCCAAATGCGCCAACTCGTGCGCCAGCACCGCCTCCTGTTCCGTCGCGCTCAATTTAGCCTCGAATTCAGGGGGCAATCCGATGCTGGGCCGCAATATCCCGAACGCCATTGGACTGATCGTCTCCGGCATCCGCAACAAACTAACTCTTCGCCGCAGGCCGACTGATCTCGCGACCTCCACGACCCGTTGTCGCAATGATTGGGTCACGATCTTTTCACGCCGCAACCGCAAGGCCAACAAGAGAACTTGGGCCGCCGCCATGCGCCCCAAAACGAGGACCACCCCTGCCAGCCAAACCCATCCCGGCCACCACACCGCCGGCCGCGCCGCCGCCGGTGGAGGCTTCAAGTTCGCCGCCACCAGTTCACCCGCAGCCACTGATTTGACTGCCGTGAAGCCGGAGGCCGGCGCACTCTCGGCCGCCGGCTTTTGGCCAAAGAGAAAACCTGCCGCGCCACGGCCAAATCCAGTCCACTCCGACGCCGGCAGCAGCAGCAGGCAAATCACGGTCATTTGCCTGACCGCCCGTTGCCAAACCGCGGAACGAAAAAAGCTTTGCGCCACGAAACCGAGCGCCGCCAGGCAGCAAACCTCGATGCTGACGGTGGCCAGCAGATGCGACCAAAAGGTGAAATTCGGGAAACTCATAACTTTTTCTTCCTTTCTGCAATAAGCGCTTTCAACCGAGTCAGTTCCTCACGGCTAATTTGCCGCGTCGTCAACAAGTGCGCGATCATGTCCGCCAGGCTGCCTTCAAAAAGGCGGTCGATGAAATGGGTCGAAATCTTGCGCGTCACCTCCTCGGCCTGGACACCCGGACGATAGAGGAATTTCCGCTCGTGCAGGCGGTGACGGACCAGGCCGCGCGCCTCCATTTTGCGCAACATGGTGGCGATGGTCGTGTAAGCCCAATCGCCTTCCCCGGCCAGCGCCTGATGGACCTCCACCACCGCCGCCTCGGCGCGCTGCCAGAGGATTTGCATGATGCGCAGTTGCAGATCGCCGAGCCGATAGACTTTGGATTTGGCCATGACATTACCGAGGTAATACTACTACGGTAGTAACGTCAAGGGAAAAAGTTGAAATATTTTAACCGCTGACATTTCCAGCGGAATTGCTATAACCGCTCCGGCCCATGCACTCGATTTTCGCTTACCTGCTGGCGGCCGGCGCCGGGGTGCTGATCGCTCACTTCATCAGCCGGGCGCCGGAATTGCGCTTCATGCGCCTCTCCCAGCTTATCCTGGTCCCCGCCGCCATGGTCTTGTGCGTCTATTTTCTGCCGGATAAAAACGAACCGTCCGGCGCCGGAGGTATGGCGGGACTTGTTTTCTTCGTGGCACTGCTGGGTTTGCTGGCTTTGTTGCTGGCGCCGAACGTTGCCTACCTCTGTGGGGCGGGTCTGTCCAACCTCCTGGACCCGCAGGATTGGACTTCCGGCGAGGAAGAAATCGCCCTCAAGCCCATCCGACGTTTGATCGACAAAGACCAGTTCCACCCGGCCCTGACCGAGTTGGACGAACTTCTCAAAAAGCACAAACCCACCTACGAAGCGTTGCTCCTCAAAGCCAAACTCCTCAACCACCTGGGCGGCTGGGATGAGGCCGTGGCCACGCTCCTGAGTTTGATCGAGCTGAGTCAAAGCGTCGAGCAGCAATTGGTGGTGATGGAATTCCTCGCGTTGTTGGAAGAACATCATCCCGACCCGCCCAAACCGCTGGTTGCCGGCGCTCGGCGCATCCAGATCCGCCATGAACTGGTCCTCTTCCAGATGGCTGGCGAAGACCCACCGCTCCACAAAGCAATCCCGCCCGGCGCCTTTAAAGTTGAGGCAACCTTGCACCGCGACCGCCGCTGGCTTAAACTGGCGGGCGAAGATTGGGGCAATGCCGAAATGTGCTGGGAAGCCGTCCTGGCCAGCGACCGCCCGGGCGGCGCGCCGGCCAAGAAAGGCCTGTTCCGGCCCATTGCCCGGATGCACCAGGCTGTCACCACCGCCATCGCAGCCAAACGCAAACCGCGCCGCCAAGTGCAGGCCGAAGCGCAAAAACTTTTCCACGAGGCCAACGAATTTGTCCGTCGCGAGGATTGGCGCCAAGCCTTGCCGCTGCTCCAACAAGCATCCGCCTGCGATCCTGACCGCTACGAAATTGCCTATCGCTGGGTGCAGGCCGTTCGCCACACCGCGAACGACGCCGCCACTGCTCAAGTCGTGAGCCAGGTCCTGAAGCAAAGTCTATGGACCGAGAGCGAACAATACATGCTCCAGCAATTGAAGCAGCCCTTGGCGGAATAGGATGAATAAACAAGTCGTAGGAAGCCGTCCCCCCTCATTGATACATGTAGCTGGCGTGTTTACCTTTCAGATCGCCGGGCTGATAGTGGCGGCATGGATGTTCCGGGCGGCACTCAACCCGGATGCGGTGGCCTACTTGCAGATTGCCTCCCACTACGTGCAGGGGCGGACCGGCCTGGCCATTTCGGGCCACTGGGGCCCGGTGCTTTCCTGGTTGGTGGCCCCGTTTTTGTGGGCGGGCGTTCCGCCGCTTGCCGCCGCGCGCGCGGTCATGGCGTTGTCAGCCATAATTTTCTTATTGGGCTGCCGGCGGATATTTTGCGGGGCAAAACTTGATGGATTGTTTTATTTGGGTTTGTGGACGATGGCCGTGCTCTCGATCCTGTGGTCGGTGGAATGGATCACGCCGGATTTGCTGCTGGCCGGCGTCGTTCTTTTCGCGTTTGCCGAAATGGTTGACAGCGCGTGGTATCTCCGGCCTGCAACCGCGTTCGGCAGCGGTGCATTATGGGGGCTGGCTTATTTGGTCAAAGCCGTCGCGTTGCCTCTGGGAATTCTGACCTGTCTGGGAATGGCTGTCTTGTGGTGGCGGAAAAACCCGCAGGCGCATTCGGACATCGCGCGCAACGCCGGCCTGACTCTGGCCGGCCTCGTCCTGGTGGCTGGCCTTTGGGCGGCGGTGTTATCCTGGCATTACGGGAAACTAACCATCGCCACCAGCGCCAGCTACAATCATGCGCTGGTGGGACCGTCGGCGACCATGAACGCGGATCTGCTCGATGAGGGATTTCGCCAACCGGAACCCGGAAAAATTACGATATGGGAGGATCCGCCACTGCCTTACCCGGATTGGTCCCCATGGAAAAATTGGCGGAACGCCGCGCACCAGATCGGAATCATGGCGCGCAATACTCCGGTTGTCGTATATATTCTCACCCGCATCTGTGTGGTGTTCCCAATCCTGGCCGCGGTCGCGCTGGTCAAGCGCGTGAAATTCCGCACCCATCCAGACGATGGCGCCAACCGCATTTGGTTCCTCTGGCCGGTGGCGGCCCTGGGCATCGTCTATTTGCCCAATTATCTGATGGTGGAGGAATTGCGCTATTTTTACGCGGCGGCGCCGCTGTTGTTCGTCGGCGGAGCCGCGCTGCTCTTGCGGAACTGGTCTTATTGGCAGCCGCGAAGGCAGCGCTACGCCGCGCTTTTGCTGGCCGCATCCTTGTTGCTGCCCGCTCTTTTGCGGTGCGCCTTTTACTCCGGCCAAACACGCTTGGCCGGTCAGTGCGGGCATTTTCTGGCGTACAGGATAAGGCGGGCTGGCCTGGCGGCTCCTCTGGCGGGCAGCGGCTGGTTCGAGAGCGGTCGGACCGGGCTTTACGCGGCCTTCTTTCTCGGCCAGCCCTGGCTCGGCGACGAACTGTCACCGCACGCGGCAGATTTCAGGAGCAGCGGGGCCAATTTGATTGTCGTTCGCCGCGGAAGCGAGATCGCGCATGAGTTGGCGGAGGATGGGTCTTTTCGAAATCTCGACGAGCTTTTATTTTCGCCGGAGGAAGTCAGACATTTCCCGTTGCAGGTATTCGGACGGAAGTAAACGGCAATTTGGTTCCGGCTCCGTGCGGGCGTTGCTGAACCTAAAAAAGAGCATTTGAGATGGCCACAAAGGAGCAAAAAGCACTTAAGAATTGAAGATTCATATAAAGGGCTGCTGCCTGCGGGCGCGACTACGTTTGAACAAATAGTGAAATGGCAATGCATACACTCCAGCGCAAAGTGGATGCAGGAATCCCCCCATCTCCAAAAGGCCGTACTCAAGCATCGAATACGAAATACAGGGCGTCGACAGGGCAACGGAGCCAAAATAAACAAATCGTGGTCGAGGTTCGAACCATGCGAGAACGAGTGAACCGAAACCCCAAACTACAGCAAGAAAGGCAAGTATGACCGGCGAATACTCGCGCGCGGCCGCACGGTAGGTCAACGCTTCAGCAACGGCCGCAAAAATAAAACATGAAGCGAACGATTTCATGGTCTGCGAACTCAATGGTATCACGCCTGAGGCCAAAACGCCAACCTTTGGTGTGTTATCGACACACATTGCGTGTGGCAGGCCATTTGGGAGGATTTGTTCGCCAGGTGTATTCATTGTTCGCGACTTCGCCCATTTGTTCACGAGTTCATTTATACGTCAGAGTGAGATTTGGGCAGCGCGAGCGGACGGCCTATACGGTCACGGTAACCGCATCCTGCGCGCGGGCGACACATAATAATGCTCAGCCCATAATTCGAAGATAAACAGCGTCCATAGTTGTTTCCGGTTGTCTTTGGTTCCGCGCAAGTGCTCGTCCACAAGGCGTGTGACTTCAGCGGGATTGAAGATGCCTTGCCGGCGGATGCGCGACTCGGAGAGGTAATCGAGCAGCAGTTCGCGCAAATCATGCCGAAACCATTTGGCCACGGGAATGCCGAAGCCTTTCTTGCCCCGCCCAAGAATTTCACGCGGCAGCTTGTCTTGCATCGCCTTTTTTAAAATGTATTTGGTGGTCAGGCCTTTAAGCTTGAGGCGAAAAGGAATCGCATTGGCGAATTCGACGAAGGTGTAGTCCAGGAAGGGCGCTCGCGCCTCAAGGGAACAGGCCATGCTGGCGCGGTCCACCTTGGTCAGAATGCAATCCTGCAAATAAAATTTGCAGTAGAGATAAATCAAACGCTCCATGCTGTTCTGGGTGCCGCAGTTTCTTTCCGCCTCCTCCACATCTTCATAGGCGTCGATTTCGGGCGCGGGTCCATGCAGCAGGGCGCGCTGTTCGGCGGGGGTGAAGGAGCCTAGCCAGAATTGATCGCGGATTTCCGGGCGGCGGCCCAGGCCGCGCAGGAATCGTTTCACCTTGAAGTCAAAACTAAAATTGTCGCCCGACACCGGCAGGCGTTCCGCCAGCGGCTGGATCATTCGTTCATGGAGGACGCGCGGGACTTTGTAGAAGCCGGCCATTCGATGCGCTTGAAACGTCGGGTAGCCGGCGAAAAGTTCGTCGCCGCCATCCCCGCCCAGGGCGACGGTGACATGCTGCCGGGTGAATTTGGAAAGAAGATAAGTGGGGATGATCGAAGCGTCGGCCAGCGGCTCGTCCAAAAACGACGCCACCTCGGGCAGCATTTCCAGCAACGTTCTGCTTTGCAGAATTTGCTCGCGGTGATCCGTCCCGAAGAAGCCGGCCACGCGGCGCGCGTGCCCGGACTCATCAAACGATTTGTCCTCAAAGCCGATGGCGAACGTTTTGATCTGGCCGGGCGGCATCAATTCCGCCATCATGGCCACGACGGAACTGGAATCGATGCCGCCGCTCAAGAAAACTCCAAGCGGGACATCACTGATGAGTCGCAGGCGCACCGCTTTCTTGAGACGCTCCCGCAGCTCCTCGGCAATTTCGTTTTCGGAGCGGCTGTCCGGGCCGCTGGAGAATTTGAGGTCCCAGTAACGGCTCAGGCGCGTCTGTCCCTCTTTCCAAGTCAACCAATATCCGGCCGGAAGCTTATGGATGCCTTTGAAGATGCAGTGAGGCGAGGGGACATACTCGTAGGCGAGATACTTGCTCAAGCTTCGGGAGTCCAGCTCCCGCGGGCAGTCGGGATGCATGAGCAGCGCCTTGACTTCCGAGCCAAAAATCAATTGCGCGGGCGTGTGGCGGTAGTAGAGTGGCTTTTTGCCCATGCGATCGCGCGCGAGAAAAAGCGTTTGGTTTTGGGCATCCCAAATCGCCAGGGCGAACATGCCGTTGACCTTGGTCAGGCAGTCCGGGCCGTGTTCTTCGTACAGATGCAGCAACGCCTCAATATCGCAGTGCGTGCGAAAGGTGTGTCCCTTGGCCTCCAGCTCCAGGCGCAAGTCAGCGTGGTTATAGATTTCGCCGTTGCAAACGATCCAGATGGTGCCGTCTTCGTTGCACATCGGTTGCCGTCCGCCGATCAGATCGATGATGGCCAGGCGCCGAAAACCCAAGCCGACGGCGGCGCCTCCGGCCGCGGGAGCGGGAATATGAATACTCTCCTCGTCGGGACCGCGATGTCGCAGCGTGCGGGTCATGCGCAGGAGAACCTCAGGGCGCACTGGACCGCTGAGATCGGCAATGCCGGTGATGCCGCACATGGCTAGAAGTTCTTCAAATCTCGAATGTGGTAAGTCGGCTTGCCTCGCGACTCGTGGTAAGTGCGGACAATCAGTTCGGCCAGCAATCCCATGACGATAAAATTCACGCCCAGAGTGCCGAGAAAAACGGCGATAAAAATAACCGGATTATTGTGAACAAAGGTATGGTAGGTATAGCGCTCCCAGAGCGTTTCCGCTCCAGCCAGCGTGGCCAGCGTGAAGAGCGTGAGGCCAATCCCGCCAAACACGTAAAACGGCTTGGTGGAAAAATCAGCCAGAAATTTCACCGTGATCAAGTCCAGCAACACCTTCAAGATGCGCTTGAATCCATACTTGCTCTGGCCGAATTCGCGCGGGTGATGGGTGACGGGAACTTCGCAAATCCTGGCTCCCATCAAGTTGGCCAGGGCGGGAATAAATCGGTGCATCTCGCCGTATAATCGCGTGCCCCGCAAAATCTCGGCGCGATAAGCTTTGAGCGAGCAGCCGGCATCGTGCAATTTGACGCCTGTCAACCGGCCGATCAGCCAGTTGGCCAGGCGGGAAGTGTAGATGCGCATGACCTCCTTGTCCTTTCGCTCTTTGCGCCAGCCGCTGGCGACATCGTAGCCCTCGGCCAGCTTTTCCAAAAGCAGCGGGATATCGATCGGATCATTTTGCAAGTCCGCGTCCATGGGGATGATGATCTGGCCCCGCGCGTGGTCAAATCCCGCCGACATGGCGGCCGTTTGCCCAAAATTTCGCCGCAGATTGATCACTTTGACTTTCGGGTCGGCGTCCGCCAGGCGGCACAGCACAGTGTAGGAGCCGTCCGAGCTTCCGTCGTTGACAAAAATGATTTCAAAAGTTTTGCCCAGCCGGGAGAGCACGGCGATCAATTGATCGTAGAGTGGAACGAGGCTCTCTTCTTCATTCAACAGCGGCACGATAATGGAGAGGTCCAGGGCAGCGTCGGTGACCGCGGACGCCGACGCCGCAGTGGAGCCGTTGCCGTTAGACCGCATAGTCGTGGTGGGCAGCGCGTTCATGGTTTGGCCGCCGGTTGCGGGCAAGGTTTTCCACCGCCGGCCCGGGCGATGAAGTGGATCAGTGCGGCGAGAAAGAGGAGTGTCATGCATGGAAGCCAAAACAATGCGAAATAATTGCCGAAGAAAGGCCGCAGCATATTTGGCAGCAAGCCCATGGACAGCGCCATCATCATTATGCCCCATCCGAACTGCCGCCCGCCCGATCCATCGCTGAACAAAAACCACGCTCCCCAAGCGCCGAGGGCCGGCGCGAGAATCACGTAACTGTTGGCTTCGTTCATCGGATTGAACAACATCAAATAAGCTGTCGCCAGCGCATATAACCAGAGGCAGCGCATCGCCGGGTTCAAGCGTCGCGCGCCCCACAGCCAGACGATCGCCGTGGCGCCCCCCGAGAGCACGCGGACGATCGTAGATGGACCAGGATCAAGCGGCGCTCCCCACGTCCGCAAAATGCCATTGAAGTCGGCAAAGCGGTCTTCGCTCACTGCCGCGCAGGCGTGCAGATTGCGCCAGGCTTCCCGATATTGCGCCAAAACATAATCCGGGCTGCCGAAGCAAAACGGGAAAATGGCCAGCCCCAAAAGCGCCGCCGGCAACCGGCGCGCCACCGGCGCGTAATAAATCGACGCCAGCAAGAGCAGGACGACGCCCAAAGGTTTGAGAGCCGTCGCCAACACCATCCATCCCAACGCCAGCCACCATCGCTGCTGAAGCGTCGCCACCACTGCCAGGAGAGTAACGCCTCCGAAAATCGCGTTCGCATTGCCATTGCGCAGCGCGCCCAGGCAGAGCGGCATGGCCAAAATCGTCGCCCACAAAAACGGACGTTCCGATTCCGAACCGAACAGTTCGCGCGCCAGGAGCCAAAGGCCGCCCGCCAGAGCTGCCGCCGCGCAGAATCGCCAGAGTATTTCGCTCCACCTGAGCGGCAGAAAATGAAATGGGCTGTATAACACGGCGAAGTGCGGCAGATAGTTCATGCCGGCTGGGCCGACATACAGGTTCCGCCCCGCCCACCAATTCTCTGCCGAGAGATGATAGCTGCCCAAGGTGACGGTGTGCTTCAACGGATCATGGATGACCATCGCCGCAATGACCAACATCGGCACGGTCCATAACAACACCGCCGCCATCAACGCGTGGCGCCGGTTGCGCGGCCACAGCGCCTGCCGCCGGCTCCTGACCGCGGTCGGCGCGCCAACACTTGCCTCAGTTCGGTTGGCCAATGGATTGGTCATCGGTTTTGGCGGCATGAGATTTCAACACTCTCGCAAACGTCCGTCCGCCGGATGGGACAGTTCTCGAAGCTTTCGTGCCATGACCTGAGCTTGCTCTGTCCCGCTCGCCCAGTCAACCAACAATTCGGCCGCGCCGGGAACCGATCCATGCGGCAAGTTTGAAAAGCCGAGTTACTTCGCCGCGGGCCCGCTCGGGGCGGTATCCGGCTTCGCGCCGTCTTCGTCCAGAATTTTCACGTCGGCGCCAGCCTTGAGTTTCTCGAAGTAGGCCGGCAGCCCTTTTTCCGCCGTTCGCTCGACCAAGTGATCGCGGATCAACGGTGCGGCCTTGGCAAAATCCTCCGTCGAGACGGGAAGCTTTTCCAGCAGCCTGACGATGTAGTAGCCGAACCGTGTTTCCACAGGATCGCTGATTTGGTTGGTCTTCATGGAAAAAGCGGCGTCTTCAAACTCGAGCGCTATGCCTTGTTGGCCTCGGCCAAAAATGTATTCACCCCCTTTGTCTTTGGAGCCGGGATCGTCCGTGTACTGTTTGACCAACGCCACAAAGTCCTCTCCCTTATCCGCCCGCGCTTTCAATTCATTGGCCAGTTTGAGCTTTTCCATCTTCTTCTCCAGCGGCAACGCTTGTCGCGTCGCGGGATCCATCGTCAAAACCAGAATGTGCTGCACTCGCACTCGCTCGGGTATTTTGAATTGGTCCGGATTGTCCTGATAATACTTCGTGACTTCATCCTCCGCTATGACGATCCCGTTGGTGGCTTCGCGCAGCAGGATGCGCTGGAACAATTGTTTCTCCGTCGCCTGGTCGCGCACTTGCGCCAGCGTCATCCCTGTGGCTTTGAGCTGCTGCTCAAATGCCTCCGGGCTGGGCGCGTTGGTCCGTGCTTGCGTGATCTCGTCCTCCACCAGCTTGGCGATCTTGGTCTTGTCCTCCTCCGTCGCTTTTTGCAGCAGGATTTTGCTGATGATCATGTGTTCCAGCACTTTGGAGCGGACCAGCGCCCGATCCGGGTCCGCAATGGCGCGGCCGCTGGCCACCAACGCGGCATTGTAATCGATGTAGGCCTCATCGACTTGGCTGCGCTTGATTTCAAAATTCTTGCCCGTGGCCACGATAGGATCCTTGAACAGCGCCGCTGATTTGTCGGGCGTCTCCGCGCGGACGGCGGCCGAAAATTGGAGCGCCGCGCAAGCCAGGATGGCCGTCCAAGCCGGCAATGTGAGCAGTGGCTTCATGATCTATTTTGTTGACTGTACCGTCTTATAGTTTGACGACCCGCGCATGGCTGATGTCGGGGTCTCTCTGGATTTCTTCCATCAGCGCCGGCGGGGGCACGCTGTCCAAATTCAATACCGTCAGCGCCCGGCCGCCGGCTTTGTCCCGGCCCAGGCTCATGCTGGCGATATTGACGTTGTGCTGGCCCATCAAGGTCCCAATATAGCCCACGATGCCGGGCCGGTCTTTATTATTCATCAAGAATAACACCCCTTCGGGCACAATCTCCACCGGCTGGCTGTTGAGCCGGACAATGCGCGGCTGGTTCCGCGCGCCGAAAACGCTGCCCCCCACGGAGATTTTTTCCCCGCCCGCGTAAACAGCCACGTGCAGCCATTCATTAAAATCGGTTTCTTCGCTCGATTTGATTTCCTTGACCTCCAAGCCCAGCGCGGCGGCCAGCGCCAGGACGTTGACCTGGTTGACTTCCTTGCCGCCGGCCATTTCGAGGAACCCTTTGAGCACCGAACGCGTGATCGGGTCGGTGGGCCATTGCTGGGCTTTGCCGCCGTAAGTGACTTCGATGCGGTCGTTGCGCTTGGGCGCCAACTGCGCCGCCAGACGGCCCAATTTGTCGCCGAGATACAAAAACGGTTTGACCACCGCGAACGTCTGCGCGTCCAGGTTGGGCAGGTTGACCGCGTTGCGCACCGCGCCGCTCAATAGATAGTCGATGATCGCCTCGGCTACCTCGATGCCGACATTTTCCTGCGCCTCCTCCGTGCTGGCGCCCAGGTGCGGAGTCATCACCACTTGCGGCAGCGCACGCAGAGGAAAATCGGCGGGAGGCGGTTCGGTCTCATAAACGTCCAGCGCGGCGCCGCCGATTTGGCCGCTCTGGATGGCAGCGTGCAAATCGGCCTCATTGATGATGCCGCCGCGGGCGCAATTGAGGATGCGCGCCCCGCGTTTCATTTTGGCGAAAGCGGCGGCGTTGACCATCCCTTTGGTCTCCTCGGTCATCGGCATGTGGACGGTGAT
>PLIU01000296.1 GCA_003140095.1 Verrucomicrobiales bacterium
CAATACGGCAACAAGCCCGATTCCCTCAGCGGCAACGACGATTGCGGCCAGATGTCCGCCTGGTATATTTTTACTGTGCTGGGATTCTACCCCGTTTGTCCGGGCAGTGATTATTATGTGATCGGCAGTCCCGGCCTGCCCAAAGCCGTCATGCGGATGTCCAACGGAAAGAAATTCACCATGACCGCCGCGAATTTGTCCGAGAAAAACATCTACATCCAATCTGTCAAGCTAAACGGACGCCACTGGGATTCCCCCTTCCTGCCCGCGCGCCTCGTCCGGGAAGGCGGGACCATTGCCTTCCAAATGGGGCCTGAACCCAACAAGACTTGGGGCGCCAGCGCGGCGATTCCCGAATGACCGGCCAGCAAGGCGTAATGGATCCGTGACCCGGTTGGGACCGGATTCAACGCAAAGGCGCCAAGGCCCAAAGACGCAAAGCAAAGACCCGGCCAAAGCATGAACACCGAAATCCTCTTTGCGTCTTTGCGCCTTAGCGCCTTTGCGTTGAAATCCTCCTGCCGTACTACTCGGATGCGGTTAAGCGGAAATCTTCCAAGATGCTCCCTTCACGCACGCAAGAATGCAAATCAGGTTGACTCCGCGACGGCTTCTGCGAGATTTACCCCCGCTTGATATGGCCAAAATCCAACGCGCTCTGCTTTCCGTCTTTGATAAGACGGGCTTGATTCCTTTTGCCCAGGCCCTCGCGGCCGCCGGCGTCGAAATCATCTCCACCGGCGGCACCGCCAAGGTGCTGCGCGAATACGGCGTCATGGTCAGCGATCTGAGCGCCTACACCGAGTGGCCCGAAATGCTGGACGGACGGGTCAAGACGTTGCATCCCAAAATCCACGGCGGCTTGCTCTTTGTGCGCGGCGACGCCAAGCATGAGGCGGCCGCGCGCAAACACGGCATTAAACCGATCGACCTGGTAGTGGTCAATCTCTATCCCTTCGCGCAGACAGTGGCGCGGGCGGGAGCGACGCTGGAGGCGGCGATCGAACACATCGATATCGGCGGGCCGGCAATGCTGCGCAGCGGAGCCAAGAATCATCAGAGCGTGACGGTGGTGATGGACCCGATGGATTACGCGGAGGTGGCCGGACAGCTTCTGGCCACGGGCGACACCACGCCGGAATCGCGGCGCCGGCTGGCGGTGAAAGTATTCGCCAACATGGCTGCATACGACGGACAGATAGCCGCCTATCTGGCAAAAACGTTCGGAATGGCCCAAACGCCGGACGCCGCGGGCCTGCCCGCGCCTCCCGCGCATGGCCAACCGTGGCCGGCGGCGTTGCGCGTGGACCTGACCCAGGCGCGCGAGCTACGTTACGGGGAAAATCCCCACCAGAGGGCGGCGCTCTATGGACGATTTGACGATTATTTCCAGCAACTGCACGGCAAGGAGCTTTCCTACAACAATATTCTCGATTTGACAGCGGCGGCGGCGTTGGCGGCTGAATTCGCGGACGGGCCGCCGACGCTGGCCATTCTCAAACATACTAATCCTTGCGGCGCGGCCCAGGGCGCGACGCTGCGGGAAGCGTGGGAAAAGGCGCTGGCCACCGACCGGCAGGCCCCCTTTGGCGGCGTCATCGCCGCCAACCGGCCGCTGGATTTGAGCTGCGCCGAAGCGGTGGCGGATATTTTCAGCGAAGTCATTGTGGCACCGGATTTCACGCCCGAGGCGTTGGGGCTGCTGCAAAAGAAAAAGAACCTGCGGCTTATCAAGGCGCTCCGGCCATGCGGCAATTCGGCGCTGGAACTGCGGAGCGTGGGAGCCGGCTCGCTGCTGGCGCAGGAGCCGGATGTGAAGGCCACGGATGCAGCCGGCTGGCGACTGGCCGCCAAACGGCCGCCCACGGAAGCGGAGCGGCAGGCGATGGTGTTCGGCTGGCGGATCGTCAAACATGTCAAGTCCAATGCCATCGTGTTCGCCGCAGCCGACCGTACACTGGGCATCGGCGCGGGGCAGATGAGCCGGCTGGACGCCTGCCGGCTGGCCGTGGAAAAGGCGCGAACGGCCGGGATTTCACTGTCGGGCAGCGCGGTGTGTAGCGACGCCTTTTTCCCCTTTGCCGACGGCTTGGCCGTGGCTGCCGAGGCCGGGGCGACCGCAGCCATTCAACCGGGCGGCTCGGTGCGGGACGCGGAAGTCATCGCGGCAGCGGATGAGCGCGGGATGGCGATGGCGTTCACGGGGACGCGCCATTTCCGGCACTGAGAATTTTAGGGGCCTTAGCGGATCAACCCATAGATCAGCGCAATTTGGCCCAGGCAAAGGCCGCCGAGGGCAATCCAGGTCAGCCACTCGCGCGGTGCCAGGGAGGATTGGCGCACTGGACTGAGGCTGAAGCGGATTTTCAACGCGCCCAAAGTGATGATATCGCCATTGCGGAGAAGGGCGCGTTGCACCGGGGTGGAGTTGACGCTGAGCAAGGCCTCCGATTCCGCTTCCAGGACTAAGCCCTCGGCACGCCAGTCGATCAGAAAATGGTACTGCCAGACGCCGGGATCGTCCAGGCGCAAATCCAACTCAGGCGCGCGCCCGGCCCGGATGGGAAAATGAACGGCGCGAAAAACAGTGCCGATTCGATTTCCGGTCAGAAGTTGAAGCTGGACCACGGCTAGAAGGATCGGCGTGGCACAAAGATTTTATCGCCGGGATAAACTCGGAGATCCAGTTCCGGGCGCTTGATGGCTTTTCTGCAATTGACGATTTTAATATCTCCATCAATACTACGCGTGATTTGAACGTGCCTCCTGTCGGCAAAAGCGTTGAAATCCCCAGCCGTCGCGATGGCCTGTAGGACAGTGATCGGGCCGGTGTATGGGTAGCGTCCGCCAGAGGTATTATTAATCTGGCCCATGACATAGAAAAAGCGGGCCGTCGGCGTGACGGCGACGTTAATATGGACATACTTTGTCGGCGAGTAAGCGTCGGTGATGTCCTTTTCCAACTGACTGGGCGACTTGCCAGCCGCCTGAATGTTGTCGATAAAAGGCAGGTTAATAGTTCCATCCTCTTTGATGTCCCGCTCCATGGGGTCCATTTTGTCGGGAATGCCGGAAAGCTCCACTTTCACCTTGTCCCCAATCCGCAAAGGATACTTGCGCAACATGCTTTCGACCTCTTCAGGGGAAAGTTTCTTGGCTTGGGGATCGGGCGGTGAGGTGCTCCCGCAAGCTGCCAGCATGACCCCCAAGGCCAGTGCGCACAGAACGAATGCATATCGACACATATCTTGACGCAACAGTCTCATAATCACAGCCGGAACACGACGGCCATCAGTACTTCGGCTTGATTTCGACGTTGGCCGTTTTGCTGGGATCGCTGACTTGGACGCCGCTCTCGTCCTTCGCATGAGACTGATATTCGTAATAACCGCTGTAGTAATAGTAGTTTTCGTCCTGGCTCATGTTGATGTTGTTGAGCACGATGCCGATGAGGTTGCCGCCCACTTTGAGAATCATCTGCTTGGCCCGCAGAGTCATCGGCTGTGGATAGCGGCGGTACTGGATGACTTGGAGCACCATGTCCATTTCGCTGGCCAGGATGGAGGCGTCGCTGACGCCCAGCAGGGGAGGAGAATCAAAGAAAATGAATTCGTAACGGCGCTTGAGTTCCTGGATGGTCTCCTTCATCTGGGCCGAACCGAGGATGCTCATGGAACTGCTGGGCAGTTTGCCGCTGGCCATGAAATCGAGCGTCGGTACTTTGGTCTTTTGGATTACCTCTTCCAGCGACCGCTGTTTGAGCAGAAAGTCGGTCAATCCAACTGTGTTGGAGACGTGCAGCACCTTGTGCAGCGTGGGACGGCGCAAGTCCGAATCGACCACCAGGATGCGCTGGCCGTTTTGGGCGAAGACGGTGGCCAAGTTGAACAAGGTAGTGGATTTGCCTTCACCGGCGCCACCGCTCAGGACGGAAACGGTGTTCCAACTTTCGTTTTTGCGCGAGAACAAGAGATTGGTGCGGAGAACACGGTAGGCTTCGGCATGCGGGCTTTCCGCCCCCTCATCGAGGATAAGTCCAACGTTCTGCGGGATGACGCCCAAGACGGGAGCCTGCAAGGAACGCTCGACGTCGTCAATCGTTTTGACGCTGGTATCCAAATACTCAATGAAGAAGGCCAAGCCCAGGCCAACCATCAAGCCAACAATGACACCCAAAGGAATAATGAGCATAGTTTTGGGCCAGACGGGAATTTTGTCGGGCCTGGCTGGATTGCAAACAATGACTACGTTATCATTAGGCTGGCCTAGCTCCGCCATTTCGCGGATGAGCAGGGTTGCCAACTGGTCGGAATTATGCCGTTGAAGTTCGACGTCGGCTTTGGCGTTGTAATACGGCCGGTCTTTTTTGGCCTGCAGGTTTTTCTCGTCGGTAATCTTCTGCTCCTCCTGCTGGATAAGCTGCAGAAACCCTTCGTCTTCTTTCACACGAGTGTCGATGCCGGCCATCACGGCGTCAATCTTGTTCTGGTAAGAGGCCTCGCAATCCTCGAGTTGCTTTTTGACCGACTTATAAACCGGCATGTCTGGGCCATAGCTTTGTTTGACCTCCACCATTTTTTCCTTGGCGTAGCGCAGGTTGGCGGCCAAGTCATTCAATTCGGGGTCGGTTTGATGGGGATTGGCAGTGGGTAGCGCTCCCCCCAATTGATTGGTGGACAGAGCATGAAGATTGAAGAGAACATTGCTGTATTCCAAGTAATCGGCTTCCGCCAAGACTCGCTGATGGTCCCAATCCTCCAATCGCTTGGAAAGAAGGTCGAGGGATATAACGCTTTGATCGTACATATCGACGATCTCCAATTGATTGCGCAAGTCGTCCAATTTGTTTTGGGCCTCCTGCAACTCGTTGGTCATGCTGCGCTGTTTCTCGGCCAGTGCATCGATGCCCCGTCCTCGGCTATTCCTCCATTGCTCCAAGCGGAATTGCTTGTAAGAATCGGCCACTCCATTGGCAATAAGGGCGGCCGTTTCCGGGGTCTGGTTTCGCACGGAAATCTCGATCAAGCTGGTCATGCGCGTCTGCTCGACCGAAATCCGATGCGACAGAAAATCAAAAGTCTCATCAATGCTCCAAGGTGTCGTGCTGCCGTTTTGATGGGCCAGTTTCTCGTCCAGATGCAAGTTGGCAATGACATTGGTGAGAATGCGGTAGGATTCGATGATTTTAAACTGGGTGGTCAGGAAGTACGGGTCAGTGCTGACCATCGGTTGATGAGCCTCCGCGATGGCCACTTCCGGGTCGTCCTTTTGCACTTCAATCTGCACCATGCTGGAGTATTGCTTGGGCAGCCAGATGGTCAGAAGCGTGCTGGTCATCACGCAGAGAAGGAAAACCACCAGAATCAGACTTCGGCGCAGGCGGATGACGCGCCAATAATCCAGAAAATGCAGCTTAATCTCAGGCGCCTCGTTTGTCGTTACGGAGTCCATATATTATAAAAAAAAAGCTAGATCGTACGTCGCATACGTTCCAGCTTTCTTTGCGAAAGGTCAATTTTATTTTTGATCAATATGTTGCGCGCACGCCCAGATAGACGAAGTCGCGCGTGTAGGCGCGGTTCTGCAACTCCGAATTCAGCTTGTCATAGTTGTAGCCGGCTTCGGTCAGCAGCCACGGATTCCAGTGGTAGGCGAGATTGGCTTGCACGACGTAAAACTGTTCCGACCGGCCGTTGTATCCAGCGCCGCCGCCGACGAAAGTGGACAATTGGGCTTGTCCCATCACGCTGGCGGTCAAACGGTCCGTCAACTTGTGGGTGTCGGAAGCATAAATGGCCGTCGATTGCTCATCAAGCACCGGGGTCGTCCCCGCCGAGCCGACCACGTCCGTCGAATTGTGAATTTCTTTGACGCCAACCTGAGCCGAACAATTGGGCAGGTATTGGTCGGTTAAGTTGGCGTCAGCGTAAGGCGACACCCTGCTGGTGTGGAAATTGTAATAATCCAAGTATTCCGCACCAACACGCAGCGAGGCCGTCAACTCCGGGGTAAAACTCTCATCCACGCCGACAAAGCCGAAATGCGAATCAGAATTGCGGCTGTCGCTGGTATAACCGGCGTTGCCCACTCCGGGCGCGAGGGGCGGTTCGTAAAAACGGGTGGCGTATATGCCCGACGGATAAATGATGTACTCAGGACTGGTGTAAGCGGTATGGCCATATTGGTAGCCCAAAATGCCCGTGGTATCGTCGGTGATCTTCCAATGCAAATCCAGCTTCGCCAACTGTTCCATGCGGTCCAAGTCAGCGGAATAACTTGGCTGGGCCTGAACAGGAAACGCCGCCGCAGGCGAGAACGGCCAGCCAATGACCTCTCCTTCAGTCTCCTGGTAATGATACACCGTATTGGCATATCCCACATGCAGATCGAGGGTCTTGGTGAGCGAGTCGGTAAAATCGACGGCACCGGTATTGCGCACGTTATTGCCCTCGTGCAACAACGGGGACGAGATGACGCTCGGGTCAATAACAGTTGGCTCCTGCGCAACGACAAAGGAGTCAGAGACCGAGAGTTTATACCGCTCGCTGAACTCATGCTCCAGGCGGCCATTGAACTCATGTGTCTGGTCGGTCTGGCTGCGGTTCTCCTCCCACCGCAAGTCATACAGATAGCTGGCCGAAACAATTGTGTCCTCAGCCGAATGATACACGGTAGCCGACGGAATGACCTCGGCGCCCCAACTGCTCAAGGGGTGCGTATAAATAGGCGTTCCCGTGGCAGAATATCCTACGAAGTAATTCTTGGGGAGAGTCAAATAGTTGTCGTCGTAAAATCCCCGCAACGTGGCCGAAATGGACCAAGGCTTGGATGTTTCCAAAGGAGTTAAACTGGGAGCGTATTGGGCTTGCACGGACGCCGCGCTCAAAGCCGCCAGTCCAACAGTAGCAATAACTTTATTCATAAGATAGTTTTATACTTGTCCCTCATACCACCGCCGTATCAACAGAGTTTAGTTCAACGATAACGAGTTCTACGGATAATTGGCCATTTTGTCAAAAGAAAATTTTACCTTTTTTTTGAACGTTTTTTTTTCACGGGTTGGGAGGAGGCATGCGCCATCGGGCCTGATCGCTGAGCAGCATCTGGTCGGGCAGGAGAAACAAGGGGGCGTTGGTGAGCGGAAAGCCGGTCGGCACCTCTCCGTGCCCCTCGCATTCGACCACGAAATGGCCCCAGCTCTTTGGATTGAGCATCATTTGGGACAAGAACCGGGAATTGGTCGTGCGCTGGGTCAAATAGACTGCCTTGATGGGTTTCAAACTGTTGAATTGATAAAACTCCCGCTCGTCGTCCAGCGGCAGCCAGCCGCATTGGCGGTCTCCGTACCAGGCGACGGCCGCGGGTATGTCGCTGACCATGAACTCCTGAGGCCGCATGAACTGCGCGACCCTTTGAATGCCCAGCGGCGAATAGGGCGTATGGGGCGCCGGGGGGTGGCCGACCAGCAAGGACATCACTAACGGGGCGGAAGCAACTAGGACAAAAAGAGCAACGACCGCGCCGCGGGCTTCCGCCGTCCCCAGTTGCAATTGATCCAGCAAGGTATAAAAGAAGGCCACCCCATAGACAAAGACCAGTGGCGCCAGCAAGACCAGAAGATTCTCGGAATTGATTTCAGGCGAATCGCTGCTCAGATGAGTCTGTCCCGCGGCCTGCACCACAAAGAGGAGTGCCATCGAGCACAACAGGAAAATCCGCATCCGGCCCAGGGCGGGATTGCGAAAAGGCATGAGCAGCCCGGCCAGGAAGAAGGCCGACACCCAATTGCCTCCCAGTCGGGGCAATTCATTGAGCCACATCTCCCGCGCGTTGGAAACAAATTTATCCACTACGTCCAACGGCCCCATCCGCCGAAGGCCACTCTGCGGATCGAAGGAACGTTCCAGAGTGTCCTCTTCAAAAGGATGCGCTTCCCCCAAGATCGCGTAACTGGCTGTGCCAAAGCAAGTGCCGCTGAGGACAAGATTGCGCGCGATCCACGGCCCCAATAGCAGCAGAAAGGCCGCCCCCGCGACCGCGCACAGCCTGGCCCGGCCGCGCGGGGCAACCCAGCCGATGAACAGCAGCACGGGAATGATCATCCAAATAAAGGCGTAACGGCTCAGTGCGCCCACCCCCACGCCCACGCCCGCCAAGGCGGCCAGGGCCGCCGAGCCGAAACCGGCGCGCCTGGCCTGCTCCCGCTCCTGCAGGCGGACCAAACACAGCACCGCCGCCAAGAAGACCACCATCAGCCACAAAGTGGACAACCCGGAGACGGTGAACTTCCAAAACAGATTTGACACGGTAAAAAGCACGGCCGAGAGCCACGCCACTCTCAAGTCAAACAACCGCCGGGCAATGCAAAACAACAGGAGCACCGCCACGAAGAACAAAACCTGATTGAAAACGGCGATCCATCGTTCCGGCGCGAAATACCAGAATTGGCTGGCGGCGAAATTGAACGGCAACACCGCCATCAACCCAGCCAATAAGACCGGATACGCTGGCGGTGTGCTTAAATCCGGCATCGGCTGGAGCGGAACCCCGGCCGCCTGCCCCGGCGGCGCCTGCTGCCGCAATAAATAGATCGATAGCGGACGAATCGATTGCGTTGTATATCCATTGCCCCGCGCCAGATTGCGGGCCAATTGCGCCGTCTCCATCGCTTCTTCGCTGGAAAAGCTCTCATAGGCCAGGGCGTCAAACAATGCGGCCAGCGCGACAAAGGCCAGGATGGCTGCCGCCACCTTGAGCAGTTTGGCGCCAGTCCCTTCCTCCCAATGGTAAATCCACTCCTGCAGCGTCACTTAGACGCCCTCCAACTGGTAGAGGTGCAATTTGCGATGCAAGGTGCGCCGGCTCATGCCAAGTTTCCGGGCCGCCTCGGTCCGGTTGCCCGCGCATTCCTTAAGCGCCCGCAGAATCAAGTGCTTCTCCGCCTGGGCCACCGTCAAATCCGGTTGCCCCAGCAAGCGGGCCGGGCCACCGCCGGGAGCGGCGGCGCGCAGGGCCGGAGGCAAATCGCGCAGCCCGATTTTTTCTCCTCTTGTCAGCACCACGGCGTGTTCGATGGCGGTACGCAGTTCGCGCACGTTGCCCGGCCAGGCGTAATTCATTAACGCTTCGAGCGCTTCCGGGGTGAAATCGTTCACACTTTTACCATTCTCGAGGGCAAATTCCTTCAGAAACGCCTTGGCCAGCAACGGAATGTCCCCGGCCCGTTGCCGCAGCGGCGGCAGCACGATCGGCACCACCGCCAGGCGGAAATAGAGGTCCTCGCGGAATTTTCCCGCCTTAACCTGTTCTTCCAGGTCCTTGTTGGTGGCCGCGATCAAGCGCACATCGGCTGTGAGCGTCTTGTTGGAGCCGACCCTCTCGAAAGTGCGTTCGCCCAGGAAACGAAGCAACTTGACCTGCACTGTGGCGTCAATCTCCCCGATCTCGTCCAGAAAAAGTGTCCCGCCTTGGGCCTGTTCGAAGCGTCCGATCCGTTTTTCGTGGGCGCCGGTGAAGGCGCCTTTTTCGTGTCCGAACAATTCGCTTTCCAGCAAGGTGGCCGGAAGGGCCGCGCAATGCACAGTGACCATCGGACCCTGCGCGCGTGGACTGAGTTGATGGAGCGCCTTGGCGATGAGTTCCTTGCCGGTGCCGCTTTCCCCCAGAAGCAAGACCGAGGTGCGGGCCGGGGCCACTTGCCGCACGGTGTCAAAAATCTCGCGCATGGCCGGCGATTCGCCCACGATATTGTCGAAGCCGAATTTGCTCTGCAACTGCTGGCGGAGCGAAACGTTTTCCACCTCAAGTTGGTGCTGCCGCAAGGCCCGGGCGATGCGCAACTCCAATTCGTCGATCTGCAACCGGCCCTTGGCGATGTAATCGTCCGCCCCGCGCTTCATCGCCTCCACCGCCAATTCCTCCGAGCCGTAAGCGGTCATGAGGATGCAAATCGGCGGCTTGGGGAGGGACTTGGCCCGGGCGATGAGTTTCATCCCGTCCTCCTGTGGCAGCCGGAAATCTGTCAATAGTACGGCGAAGTCCTCCTGTTCCAATAGCGCCGCCGCCGCCTTGGCGTCCTCGGCCACCCACACATCGTAATGATCCTCCAGCGCCGCCCGCAGCCCGTCGCGCGTCGGTTTTTCGTCATCGACGATCAGCAGAGTCGGTTTGGGTTTGGTCTCGGAGTTCATTGGTTTGGGTTTCGTTCTTGGTGGCCGCCAGCAATTTGGGCTGGCGCTCCTGGAGGGGCAATCGAATGCGGAACCGGGTGCCTTGGCCCACCCGGCTCTCCAACTCGATGTGGCCGCCATGCTGGCGCACGATGCGTTGGACGATCATCAACCCCAGGCCCGTTCCCTTTTTCTTGGTGGTGAAGAATGGCTCGAAAATGTGAGTGATTTTGTCCTCCGCAATACCGCCCCCAGTGTCAGAAACATCCACCCATACGCCATCCCCGGCGCTGCCGGTTTGGATGGTTAAAACTCCGCCGCGCGTCATGGCCTGCATGGCGTTTTTGATCAGGTTGACCAGCACTTGCTTCACCTGGCCGGCATCCAGCGGCGCCAGCGGCAGATGCCGCGCCAGGTTCTCCTTTATACGCAATCCGCGGTTCTCCAATTCCGGCCGCAGCAACGCCAGCGTTTCGTGCGCCACGTCGTTGAGCGAACCGGGCGCCAATTGCGAGGGCGAAGGCCGGATCGCCTGCAAAAACTGGGTGACGATGTAGTCCAGGCGCGTGATTTCGCCCTTGGCCACCTCCGTGTAATGCTCCAGCTTGCGCGCGATTTCCTCCACCTCGGCCTCCGCCTTCGGCTCCCGGCGGGCGAAGCGCCGCGCCGGGGCGCTGACCGCGGTGTGGCGCAGTTTTCTGGCTTCCTTGGTCAATAATTGCAAATGAATGTTCAGCGCGTTGAGCGGATTGCCGATCTCATGCGCCACGCTGGCCGCCAAGAGCGTCAAGGAATGAATTCGTTCGCTTTCGATCGCCTCAAAGGTTTGTTGCCGCGCTTCGGTCGCATCGTGCAAAATCAGCGCCATGCCGGCGCCGCCCTGCATCTCTCCGTCCAAGGGGGCGGCGTACACGCGGAGAAAACGCGCGCGTGGATAGGAGACTTCAAACTCATAATGGGTCGCCCTTTGGCGTCCGTTGGGGCCGGGCGCGCTGAGGCTCTGCCAATCCAGTTCCGGCAGCAATTCCGTGATCGGGCGTCCCTCCACTTGTTCCGGGTTCCAATTGAGCAACCGCGTGACGGCCTGGTTAAAATAGATCACCCGGCCATGTTCATCCACCACCACCACGCCATCCTCGATGGCATTAAAGAGAGTTTCCAGGAAACGGCGCTCCCGCGCCAGGCGTTGGACGACCGTTTGCAACCCTTCGGCATCCAAGCGGCCGATCCGACCGAGGACACGATCCACGAAACTGGATTTAGCAGCAGCCATAATTGTTTTTCCAAATCAACAACACTCCAAGCGTCATTTTGGCACACCAATAAGAAGCAATTTCATGTGTGAGGCAATATTTAAAAGAGCTCAAGACTTGCCGCTTTGCGTTGCAAACATGGGAAATCCCTGGCACCATTCTTGCCGTGAGCGACGTCACGCACATTCTCGAAGCCGTGGCGCATGGCGATGTCGCCGCTGCGGAGGAACTGCTGCCGCTGGTTTACGAGGAGTTGCGCCGCCTGGCCGCGGTCAAGATGGCGCAACAACCCGCGGGCCACACTCTCCAAGCCACGGCGCTGGTTCACGAAGCGTGGTTGAGGTTGACTGCCGGACAGATGCCACGATGGGAGAACCGCAGACATTTTTTCGCCGCCGCCGCCCAGGCCATGCGCCACGTTCTCATCGAACGCGCCCGGAGAAAACTTCGCGCGCGCCATGGAGGAGAATGCGAGCGCGTTGATCTGGACGCCGTTGAAATCCCCATGCCGACTGATGACGAACGGCTTCTGCAGATTAACTCGGCTCTCGATGAATTGGCCGTGCTCGCGCCGGAGAAGGCGGAAGTGGTCAAATTGCGGTTTTTTGTCGGACTGGACGAAACGGAGACGGCGGAACTGCTTCACATTTCTCCCCGGACGGTTGAGCGGTATTGGCGCTATGCCAAGGCGTGGCTGTTCGAGCATATAAAAAAATCACCCCGGGAATAAAAACTGTTGTGGGACGTGTCGGGTTTGAGCGCGAATTGGCGTACTCTTCAATAGAACGACGCTGGTTGCTGACCGATCATGAACGAATTGGACCCAAACGAAGAGGTCATCTTCAACGCCGCGCGGCAATTCGCCGACGCGGGGAAGTTGCGGCAGTATCTGGATCTTGCCTGCGAGGGCAAACCGGAAATGCGCCAGAGGATCGAACGGATGCTTGGGACCGTTACGGAGGCCGATGCGTTCTTTGGCCGGAATGCAGTTTTCGCGAGGAACGTGCTCGCGCCCGCCGCTCGCATTGCCTCGGCCCAGGCAAGCACGGGCGTGGACGAGCAGGCGGGCACGGTGATCGGTCGCTATAAGCTGTTGGAAAAGATCGGCGAAGGCGGCATGGGCGTGGTCTATATGGCCGAGCAGGGGGAACCGGTCCGCCGCCGCGTGGCCCTTAAGATCATCAAGCTGGGGATGGACACCACGCAGGTCGTGGCCCGCTTCGAGGCNNCAACATCGCCAAAGTGCTCGACGGCGGGGCGACCGACACCGGACGGCCTTACTTCGTGATGGAACTGGTTCAGGGCGTCCCCATCACTGAGTTTTGCGACAAGAACCGCCTTCCGGCCGAGGAGCGCATCAAGCTTTTCATTCAGGTCTGCCAAGCCATCCAAAGCGCGCACCAAAAAGGGATCATTCACCGGGACCTCAAGCCCACCAACATCCTGGTTACTCTGAATGCGGGCATGCCCGTGCCCATGGTGATCGATTTCGGCGTGGCTAAAGCCACGCAGCAGAAGCTGACCGAGAAGACCGTCTTCACCAATTACGCGACGATGATCGGCACGCCCGCCTACATGAGCCCGGAGCAGGCCGAGATGAGCCGCCTGGATGTGGATACGCGCAGCGACATCTACGGACTGGGAGTGCTGCTCTACGAATTGTTGACCGGGACGACGCCTTTCCCGGAGAAGCGGTTGCGTAGCGCGAGCTACCAGGAGATGCAGCGGATCATCCTGGAAGAGGAACCCGAACGCCCTTCCACGCGCCTGAGCACGCTGACAGGAGAGCAGCGCAGCATCGTGGACCGGAATCGCGGGGACACCGAGTTAACAGAAGGTAACAAAGGAAACGAAGGAAAACGTTTTGGCATCTTGGCTAGGAATCGCCGAGCCAGTCAAGCAGTTGCGGGCGACCTTGACTGGATCGTCATGAAGTGCCTGGAGAAGGACCGCACTCGCCGTTACGAAACGGCCAATTGTCTGGCCGCCGATCTCAAGCGGCATCTGGAAAACGAACCGGTCGTGGCCCGGCCGCCGAGTCAACTCTATCGGTTACAAAAGCTGGTTCGGCGCAACAAGCTGGCTTTTGCGGCGGGAGCAATGGTGGCGCTGGCCCTGCTGGTGGGCATGGCCCTGGCGGCCTGGCAGGCGGTGCGAGCCTCCAGAGAGCGCGATGCCAAGGAAGCGGCTCTGCGCCAGGCAGTCGCGGCCCAACAAGAGCAAACTCGATTGCGTGAAGAAGCTCAGACTGCCGAGCGGGACGAAGCTCGTTTGCGCGAGCAAGCTCAAGCCGAGGCCTACGCGTCGGATATGCTCCTGGCGCAGCAGTCCATCTCCGCCAACAATTTTGGCCGCGCGCGCGAGCTCTTATACCGGCACAGGCCTCAATCCAAATCTGACAAGGACTTGCGCGGCTGGGAATGGCGGTACCTCTGGCAGCAATGTACCAATGATGCGCTGGCTAAAATCTGGCAGGCCACGAACATGGTCACGGACTTGGCGGTTTCGCGCGACGGAAAATGGTTGGCGGTCGGTCAAAACAGCCACCTGACTGCGGTAAACATCCTGAAATTCCTGGATCGGACAACCGTGCGGCTGGTGACAAACATCCCGCCGCGCCGCGGCACGGATGTAAACGTTGCCTTCTCACCCACGGCGCCGCTATTGGCGTATTGTAGCTCAAGATACACGGCGACAAACGTGGAAGCGACCCTCCACTTATGGAACGTGGAAACCCGCCAAAGCCTGGTGGAACTCCCTTTGCGCAGTTTTTGCGGCGGGGTGGCCTTTTCTCCAGATGGTTCCAGCCTGCTCGTCCTCGTCATGAACCACCAGGGAAGTTCGGACGGGGAACTGCTGCTGCTACGGGTCCCGGAGCTGACCCCGCTGTGGGAGTATGAGACTTCGGTATCTAATCCCTGTCGCTTCATGTCCATTGATCCCGCCTTTCGGCTCGCAGCCGTCGGAGGCGATAGGCTGCAAGTGATTGACCTATTGACAGGGAAATTGCGCTGGAGCAGGCCCACGGAACACGGGGACTTTTTGACTCATGCCTTTACGAGAGACGGAACGAATTTGATGACTGCCGAGGGATCGCCCTCGGTCCTCCGGGTGTGGGATGCCAACTCTGGAAAGCCGATGGCCGGGCCTATGCCGCTGCAACACGGCGAGGTGGACATCCTGACGTTATTGCCCGACGGCAAATCCCTGGCTTCCGCCGGCGCGGATGGGACGCTGCATTTTTGGGATGTCAGCAACCCAACCGAGCCGCGCTCCCTGGGCCGGCTGCTGCGTGGCCAGGTTGGCCAAGTCAATGCGCTCGCCTTGAGCGCCGATGGAAAAACGCTGCTCAGTGGCAGCTCGGACGGCGCGGTTTACGCCTGGGATGCGAAGCCGGCGCAACCGGACCAGTCGCCCGTGCATCTCACGGGTGTTTTTGATTGGGAGTTTGCTTCCGACGGCCAGTCACTCTTAACGATCGATACCCGCGGCGGCGTCACACGGCGAGAGGGGCCCGATTTCCAAGTGACTAGGCCATTGTTGGATCTTGGCGGCGCCCTCTCGCGCGGTCGTGAGCAAACCGAGTTCTCCGACGATGGAGGGTTGCTGGTAACGGAACGAGACGGCGCGGTGCGGATTTGGGCTTTATCGAGGCAAACCGCCGCTCCGCCGCGTGCGGTCCGTGGCTGGCTGGGCGCGCACAGTTTCGCGCCCGCCAGCAAATTGGTGATTCTTTACGACCAACTAAGCGACTCGGTTCAAGAGTGGAATTTGGATACGTTTCAGATGGTAAGGTCGTGGCCCAAGGTCCTTCCGTGGCGCCAACCAGGGCTGCTGCTGGCCTTGTCTTCGCGTGGCAAATACTTGCTCAATGTTAGCGTCAATGGCGATGAGGCTTGGCTGAGGGAGGTCGCCACCGGCCAAATCTGCAGTTTAACCAATCTAGGATCGGGTAGGTTCATGGACGCGAACTTCTCCCCCGACGGAGCGCTGTTCGCTTTGGCAAGCTCGGATGGCTTGGCGCAGATTTGGGAGAGCGACTCACGCCGTCCGGTGACGACGGTCGGTCACCACCAGCTTCCGATTTGGGGGTTAAGTTTTTCCCCAGACGGCTCCCGACTGTTGACCGCGAGCGATGGTCCTGAGGCCCTGACGTTGTGGGATCTCCGTAGCGGGAGGGAGTTGGTCCGGCTGCCCGCCGCAGGCTACAGGTTCGAGTCCCCGCAATTTTCCGCCGACGGCAGCCTGGTCGGCTGCCGCAACTGGCAGAACGAGCTTTACCTATGGCGGGCGCCCTCCTGGGAAGAGATCGAAGCCGCGGAGAAAACAGTTCCAGACTCACAATCAACTAACATGCAGAAAGGCAATTTATGAACTTGACATATTTCACATTACCTTCATTCAGAAAAGAGCAAGTCGTCACCACGGAAGGCAACGACTCGACTGAGATCGCCGAAGTCAAAGGTCACGAAGATCAACCCCTCGTTAACTTCGTTAGCTTCTGTGAAAACCCCTCTCCGGTAGGGCCGGCGCTGCCGCGCCGCCCCAATAAAGCCAAAACCGCAACTCCGCCTAATAGCACACTTCCATCTACCCCAATCTCGTTTTCACCCTTGGTGGAGGACGCAGTCCATGAAAACTTCTGTTCAAAATCCCTGTTTTTGGCCGGTGCGCTTTTGTTTTTTGGCCTGGCCACTTCTGTCCAAGCCCAATTCACCTACACAATCAACAACGGCACAATCACCATCACCGGTTACACCGGGACAAACAGCGTCCTAACCATTCCGAGTACCATCGATGACCTGCCGGTGACCGACATAGGAACCAACGCGTTCGCATACTGCCACAACCTGACCAGCGTCACAATCCCTGAAAGCGTCACCAGCATCGGATACATTGCGTTCTATCAATGTGTCGGTCTGACCAACATCACGATTGACAACGGCGTCACCAGCATCGGAGCCGGTGCGTTCGCTCAGTGCTCGGTGACCAACGTGACGATTCCTAACAGCGTCACCAGCATCGGAGGCGGTGCATTCGAGCAATGCCCGCTCACCAACGTCACCATAGGCGACGGCGTCACCAGTATCGGGCCGTACGCGTTCAATAACTGCCCCCTAAGCGCCGCCTATTTCCTGGGCAACGCTCCCCACGCTGATTCAAGCGTGTTTGTCTGGATTCTGGATGGCCCCGAGGAAGCTGTGAGCGCATATTATTTGCCGGGAACGACAGGTTGGGCCGAATTCACCACCAACACCGGCGTGCCGACGGCGCTATGGACGCTGCCGTATCCGCTCTTGCTCAACGGCAGTTCTGGTGTGCAAGCCAACCAATTCGGGTTCACGATCTCATGGGCCACCAATGTCCCTGTTGTCGTCGAGGCGTCCACGGACCTCTCCAATCCAGTCTGGACGCCCATCGCCACCAACGTCCTGAACACCAACGGCACGTCCCTTTTCAGCGATCCCAATTGGGCAATCTATCCCGCCCGTTTCTACCGCCTCCGGCCGCAATAAAAAACTCAATACCAACGACAAAATGAAAACAAAAATGTTAACACTCCTGGCCACTGCCACATTTTCGGCGGTGGGCATCATCACTCACGCTCAATCTGCTTACATCGGCAACAGCCTGTCCACCAACGGCGGACCGGGTGGCCCGCCGCCGCTCGTCATTCTTGGAGAGTACAGCCCCACCAGTCCCCTAGCCGCCGCTTCGCCGGGAACCACCTTGCCCGGCCGGGTGGTCGCGGATGTGGAGTTCTATGGACAGAATTACAATTTTACCTTGTATGCGCTCTCGCCCGTTGCGGCCGGTCCTAAGACCAATGAGCAAACTTTTCGCGTCGTCGCTTCGGAAAGTTTTTCCGGGTCGGCAACGAACCCGGCCCTGCAAACGCTGCCTGCTTCAGGTTTCCTGGTAAATGCCGGGGACCTGCTCGCCTTCGCGGGCATCGGACCGTACTACGCGACCAATGGCAACGACACCCTCAACAGCGACGCCACTTACGAGGATTCGGCCTATCCCGGTTACCTTACGGCCACGCCGCCGCGCGGTCCGGGGTCGCAATTCTCCGTGGGACTTCACGGCGACACCAACGCCAATTACGAGTATATCCCCGATTCCTTCGGGAACCAGGGCCGGACTTATGCCATTGGAGTCGATGTCACCTCTGGCTCGTTAAGCATCGCCCCGCTGGCCGCCGGAACGATGCAGGTGGCGCTGGCGGGGCCGGCTGGGTTGTCCTATGTCGTTGCAGCCAGTTCGAATTTGAACGCTCCGAACTGGCTGACGCTGACAAATGTTGCTGCCGCCACCAATGGAACCGCGCTGTTCGTGGACGCCTCGGCCGCGAATTTCTCAAGCCGGTTTTACCGGGCGCAGCTTTTCCGATCGATTCTGACCAACGACATAATTACGACCTTCGCCGGAGGCGGGCCGGGCACGACCAATCTGGCGGAGCCTTTCGGCATAGCGGTGGACGCCTCGGGCGATCTCTTCATTAGTGATTCCTACAATAACGTCATCCGCGAACTTAGCTCCAACGGCATCCTGAGCACGGTCGGCAATGGCAGGGCCGGATTTTCAGGAGACGGCGGCCCGGCGACCAATGCGAGCTTGAATTCTCCGAATGGCAACGTGGCGGTGGACGCCTCTGGCAACCTCTTCATCCCCGACACCGCCAACAACCGCATCCGGAAAGTCAGCACCAACGGCGTGATCACGACCGTGGCAGGCAATGGCTCCTTCGGATATGCCGGCGACGGCGGCGCAGCCACCACGGCCAGCTTGAACTACCCTTGCGGTGTGGCGGTGGACGCGGGCGGCAATGTGTACATTGCGGACTTTTACAACTCCCGCATCCGCAAGTTGAGCGCCAATGGCATCATTACCACTGTGGCGGGCAATGGCAATTTCGGTTTTTCGGGCGACGGCGGTCCAGCCTTGAACGCTGACCTGTATGCGCCGAAAGGGGTGACTGTGGACGCCTCCGGCAACGTGTTCATCGCCGACTTGGGCAACAACCGCATCCGCGAAGTCAGCACCAACGGCATCATTACCACGGTGGCGGGCAATGGCACGGCGGGTTACTCCGGAGACGGCGGCCGGGCCACCGCTGCTGAACTGAACTATCCTACTGACGTCGCGGTGGACGCATCCGGCAACTTCTACATCGAAGATGCCTTCAATGGCCGCATCCGTAAAGTTAACACCAATGGCATTATCTCGACGGTGGCGGGCAACGGCAATTTCGGTTTTTCTGGCGACGGCGGCCCTGCCACGAGTGCCGCGTTGGCTAACCCCCAGGGCGGAGTTGCGGTGGACGCCTCGGGGAACCTCTTCATCGGGGACACTTACGACGAGCACATCCGCAAAGTCAGCACCAATGGCATCATTACCTCGGTCCTGGGCGACGGCGAGGGGGGTTATTCGGGCGACGGCGGCCCGGCCACCAATGCCACGCTAGACTCTCCTACTGGTTTGGCGATGGACACTGCCGGCAACCTGTTCATTGTGGACACCTCCAACGAGCGAGTCCGCAAAGTGGATACCAACGGCATCATTACCACTGTGGCGGGCAACGGCGGCAGTGGTTTTATTGGCAGCTTTTCCGGCGATGAAGGCCCAGCCACCAATGCCGCCTTGAACGATCCAAGTGGCGGCGTGGCCGTGGACGGATTCGGCAACGTGTTCATCGCCGACACCTCCAACTCCCGCATCCGCAAAGTTAGCACCAACGGCGTGATCACGACCGCGGCAGGCAATGGCTCCTCCGGATATGCCGGCGACGGCCGCGCAGCCACCAATACCAGCTTGAATTATCCGTGGGGCGTGGCGGTGGACAATTTGGGCGACGTGTTCATTGCGGACACAGGCAACTATCGCATTCGCGAAGTGACCACCAACGGCATCATCACCACAATTGCCGGCAACGGCACATATGGGTATTCCGGCGACGGCGGTCGAGCGACCAGCGCCGAGTTGGCCAGCCCGCAAGCCGTGGCAGTGGATTCCTCGGGCAACTTGTTCATTGCGGACACTTACAACAACCGCATCCGAAAAGTGACAGACAGCATCATCACCACCGTAGCCGGCAATGGCACAGCCGGTCATTCCGGCGACGGCGGCCAGGCAACCCACGCGGAATTGAAAACTCCTTACGCGGTGGCGGTGGACTCCTCCGGCAACTTATTCATCGCGGACGAGGGCAACTATCGCATTCGCGAAGTGACCACCAACGGCATCATTACCACTGTGGCGGGCAATAGCAATTACGGTTTTTCGGGCGACGGAGGTCCAGCCTTGAACGCTGACCTGAGTTTGCCGGAAGGGCTGGCTGTGGACGCCTCGGGCAACGTGTTCATTGCCGACTGCTCCAACAGCCGCGTTCGCAAAGTGACCAAACCATAATTGACAGGGAACACGGCGCCATTTCCAATGACGGGACGAATAATTATTACATGATCACACCGTCGGCCGGGAATTTGTTTTTCCGCTTGAGCCAATAACAATTTCGCGGCTTCACCGTTTTCCCGCTGGCCATGCTCCCGGAGTTCCAGGCCGTGACCCTAACCAACAACGCGTTGAGTCTATCTTGGAGCACAGAAGCTGGAGGGACGTATCAGTTACAATACAATTCTGATTTGAGTTCAAGCGATTGGGTTAACCTGAGCAGCCCCGTCACCGCCACCGGGCCGACGCTCACCACCACCGACTCCATCACGAACGGCCCGCAACGGTTTTACCGGCTGGTGCTCCTGCAGTGAGGATTCACCAAGAGAGATGAACGTGCTGGCTTGGCGCGGGGAGTTGAGTTTAGGGTCTCGCGGCGCTCGCCCCTCCCGAATAACGGTTTTACCGGGTGGTGCTCTCCCAATAAGGATTTGACAAAAGTTAACGAAGTTAACGAAGGCGAAGGATTCTGGCATGGGCACAGGCAAAACTGATCGAATAAACCGCAAGATCGCAATACGACGCCAGTTATTGTTCGATCCCGAAGAAGTCGGCCAT
>PLIU01000140.1 GCA_003140095.1 Verrucomicrobiales bacterium
CGCCGAAAAGCATCCGGGTTTTGGGGTTGTAGAAGAGGCCGTTCTCGATGCCCGCGAAACCAGCGCCGCGGCCGCGCTTGATGACCACCACATTTTTGGCCTTGTCCGCGTTGAGGATCGGCATGCCGTANNATGTGGCCGGGCATGCGGCCGGCGACGGGGTGAACGGCGTATTTGACTTCAACGCCCCGTTTCTCCAGCGCCTCGTCCAAATCATGAACCAGGTGCTGGCCTTGCGCGACGGCCAAGCCGTAGCCGGGAACGATGATCACTTTGCGGGCGTAGCCCATCATGATGGCGCATTCGGCGGCGCCGATCTCGCGCATGGCTTGATCGCCTGGAGCGGCGGCGGCGCCTTCGGGGGCCAATCCAAACGAGCCGAAAATGACCCTGGCCAGGGAGCGGTTCATGGCCTGGCACATGAGCACTGTCAACAATGAACCGGCCGCGCCGACCAAGGTGCCCGCGATGATCATCGACATGTTATGCATGGAGAAACCGGTCACGGCGGCAGCCAGGCCGGTGCAGGAATTGAGCACGGAGATGACAACCGGCATGTCCGCGCCGCCGATGGGCAACACTTGCGCCACGCCCAGCAACAAGGCGCCCGCCGCCGGCAGCAGGATCCAAATTTCGTTTTGACTCGCCGCCGCCGCCGCGGAGGAGGCGAGGATGACCGCGAGCAGGAGGGCGTTGCCGGTTTTTTGCCACGGCCAGCGCCAGGGTTTTTCGGAGATCAACCCTTGCAGCTTGCCGAAGGCGACGAGGCTGCCGGAGAAGCTGACGGAGCCGAACAGCACGCCCAGGAGCATGGGAAAAACCCGGCCCAAATCGCGTCCGGGGGAGGCCCCGCCCAGCCATTCGCCGAGGGAAATGAAGAGAGCGCAGGCGCCGCCCATGCCGTTGAACAACGAGACCATTTGCGGCATGGCGGTCATCTTGACACGCTTGGCCAGCAGCCATCCGGGCACGGCGCCGATGAGGATGGCCAGGAGGATCCAGCCGAAATGGCCCATGTTGGGCAGGAGAAAGGATCCGCCCAGCGCCAGCGCCATGCCGACGGCCGCCAGCAGGTTTCCCGAACGCGCTGAACGTGGCGAACTGAGCCGTTTCAAGCCGAAGATGAACAGCAACGAGGCGATCAGGAAGGCGGCTTGAGCAACGGTGGCGGCGCTCATTTGTCCTGGCTGGTTTTGGCGGGAGGTTTGGCCTTGAACATTTCCAGCATCCGGTCGGTGACGACAAATCCGCCGACGACGTTGAGCGTGCCAAGAATAACAGCGATAAAGCCCAGCACGCAGAGCACTTTGCTGTCGCCCGCCGTGCCGAGCAGAATGACGCCGCCGATGAGGACGATGCCGTGAATGGCGTTGGCACCGGACATGAGCGGGGTGTGCAGGACCGTGGGCACACGGCTGATTACCTCCACGCCGGTGAAGACGGCGAGGATGAAGATGTAAATCATGCCCAGTGTTCCGACGGTCATGCGGCCCTCCGTTGCGGCTTCGCCTCGCCGTTGAGAGTAATGCAGGTCTGCGCGAAGATTTCGTTTTTCCAATCCATGGTGAATCCGTTTTCGGTGGTGATTTCCAGGATGAAGGCGGCCAGATTGCGCCCAAACATCCGGCTGGCATCCAGGGGCAGGGTGGCCGGCAGATTGGTCGGTCCCAGGATAGTGACGCCGTTGTAGCGGACGGTTTGATCGGCCTTCGTCAACTCGCAATTGCCGCCTGATTCAGCCGCCAGATCGACAATGACCGAGCCCGGCTTCATGTCGGCGGCCATTTCTTTGGTGATGAGGCGCGGGGCCGGTTGGCCGGGTACTTGGGCCGTTGAAATGATGAAATCGGCCAGCTTGACGCGTTGATGCAGGAGCTTTTGTTGTTGGGCCAAAGTTTCCGCCGAGACTTGTTTGGCATAGCCGCCTTTGTCTTCGAGATTCTCCGCGACCGGGATTTCCACGAACGCGGCCCCCAAACTTTTGACCTGCTCCTTGACCGCCGGGCGGACATCGAACGCCTCCACGACCGCACCCAAGCGGCGCGCCGTCGCGATAGCCTGAAGGCCGGCCACGCCGGCGCCCAGAATCAGTGCTTGCGCGGGGCGGATGGTTCCCGCGGCCGTGGTCAACATGGGCAGGAATTTGGGGAGGTGCGACGCCGCCAGCAGGACGGCGCGATACCCGGCGATCGTTGCCATGCTGGAAAGGGTGTCCATGCTTTGCGCGCGCGAGAGGCGCGGGATGGCGTCGAGGCTGAAGCTGGTGACGCGGCGTTGAGCCAGGATTTGGACCAGGGCCGGATTGCGCAAGGGCGCCAGGAAACCGATGAGCGCCTTGCCTTCCGGCACCGCCTTGGCATCCCCGATGGAGACGGGCCGGATTTGCAGAAGGCAATCGGCCATCCCGAGCAACTCAGCGGCGCCGGCCACGAGGCGCGCCCCGGCGGCCTCGAATTGGGCGTCGGGAATGGAAGCGGCGGCGCCCGCTCCGCGCTGCACCAAGACGGCGTGCTGTTGTTTGAGCAACAGCTTAATGGAGTCGGGAACGAGAGCCACCCGTGTTTCCCCCTGCGCTGCTTCGTTGAGAACGGCAAACTGCATTAGTTTAATTAAACATCGGCGCGGATTATAAGGGGAACTCCGGCGTTGGCAACTGAAAGAAAACAATTACACCTTGCCTTTTTTATTGTTCCCTCGGTAAAGAACCAGGCGAAGCTTTTTCAGTCAAAATGCTGGCCACGCGCGGAGCTCCGGCCACAATCGCTCTTGATCAGCAAGGGAAAGCCAGAAAGGAATAGAAAATCACGATGGCAGGTCCGCACTTTCGTAAATGGATAACTTGGAAACTGCATTTAGGACCGTTCTTCCAAGTCGCGGACGTCCACTCTCCGTTTGCACTTACTCGATACTTCTTCGGATCCATTACTGACGCCTTCCTGACGCGCTCTGCGTGGATTTCCGCGGATTCGGTTTGAACGTTTCCGAGCAAACCGCCCGCTTCATTCTCGCGTCCATACACTCTACGCAAAAAACGTCCCAGACCATCCGTATGACTGAAGAGGTCAGCATAGTCGCCGGTTCCTGCTAACTTTTTCGCCTCAAACCGGAAATACAATGTTTCTCGTTGTCCGGCAAATTTGAGTTTGACGTCGGGCAGCCGGCGCCGCTTGCCAAGCCGCTTTTTCGAACCTGGCTGGTCCGGCTCATTTTCAGGCCAGTTGTCCACCGCCGTCCACTAGCGCATCCACGGCTGGTTACGTGTGCAAAGCAACTCCTCAATCTTCCATGCGAGTTCTCCCGAAATATCCGGCTCTGCCCAGACATTACATGCCTTTGCATCCAGCGCCTCATATCCTGCTTGCAGAAGCTCGTGCGCTCGCTCGACAAATAAATTGAACGCAGTGTTATTCGTCATGGCTCCGCGAGCGCTCGTCGCGTATGCCGCCGATCACGATATCCACCGCGTCGAGCAGCGCGCGGGTGCGGGTCCAGTCCATTCGCTGGATTGGTTTGAAAAAATACGTCTTCTTTCCTCGATGCAGCCGCAGTGAGCGGTCGAAATACACCCATTGCGCGCGTTCCTCCCGGAGCCGTTCACGCGTGGCAGCAAGTGTACGAGCGGCTGCGGAGTCGGCACCGAGCACACGCGCCGTCACGCGGCCTTTCGCCGGCTCGATCGCGATAAAGCCAGAAAGCGCGTCGTGAAGAACGGTGACGGAATAGCGCGTGTCTCCGTCGGCGTTCGCCTCCAATTCACGCTTAAGCCATTCAGCGTAGGTCTGAAATTCGTCCACCTCTGCATCGCGCATTGCTTCGCGGGCTACTTTGCCATCGTTGAGCGCGAGACGGACATGAACGAGGTCATGCACCAATGCTCGTTCGGCTTCATCCAAACCGAGTGCATCGGAAACGCGACCGTTCAAATCTGCGACTTTTGCATCCTGCGCAGCCGCAGGCGATTCGTTAAGGTTAGCATCAGGTTGCTTCGGATCAGGAAGCAGGCGCGGCTTCGTTCGTGCGAGTTGGTCGTGGAGTGCTTCCCACTCCCCAGTTCATCGAGCGTGAGATTAAAAAGCGGGAGGGGAATTTGGCGGAGAGATTCAAGCGTTGCCCGGTCACGCTTCACGCCGAGTTCAATTGTTGTGAGGAACTGATGGTAATAGGCGAAATCGGAACTCAGGTAGAGCTCGAGGGCCTTGAGCAACTGGCGATTCCCTTCGACGCTCACAATGCCGATTTGGCGCGATTCAACAATGAGAAATTCTTCGGAAAACACGGCATAATTCCGCGCGGCGCTCACAACCACATGCGGAGGGCGGCATATCGGAAGGCCTTTCCATCCACCCCAATGACGCAAGTAGTGTTTGGTGTTTTTCGGGAAGGCAAAGTGAGAAAGGCTGAAGATGCGTCGATGCCCTTTCAGTAGATCCACATCCACGGCACGCTTATCGACGAGTTCTTCCACCTGTTCATATCCGGCCAAGTCCTTTTCGCCTAAATCAGGACCTTGCGCGATACCGAAAAGGCCAAACTCGCCATTACGTACGAACTCCTTGTCCTTTTGTTTCCAACTCGCCTCACAATCCTCCAGCCGAGTCCACTTTCTCCGCATCCGTGCAAGGAGCGAAGCATCCAACCCTGAACCCCAAATCGCCAGCTTCCACGGCAAACCGCTTCCATCTTCGATATCACAATATGAGACTTCGCGAACTTCGTCGCCATTCACCGTGATGCTCCATGTTTCTTTGCGCACTCCGGAGACATTGGGACGAGTGGTTTCCTGGTTTGCTAGCAACGGTGAAAACACTATTGTCATCTCCAAGTCACCGGGAGTTTCTCTCGGCTTTCTTGGTCTGAAGAAAAATGCGGCCGCTGGAGCAATGGCACGACCCGCAAACAGGTCTCGAGGAAGATTGGAGAAGTTGCTTACCGCACAGATTCGATGCGCAGCAAAGAATGTGCGACGAAAGGTTACTGACAAATCCTCGAACAATGTCATCGCATGGAGAAGCAATGCGCACTCCCCATCTGCGGAAACAAACTCGCGACAGCGCCAGGCAAAGGCTTGCAGCAGAGAATTGTCCCCGACAGGCATAGTGGCTGCATTTTTTTCCATCCATCGAAGAGCACCTTTATCGCGGTTTTCCAATTTGTGCGGAAAGAGCTTTTTCCAAGGCGGATTTCCTACAATCCAATGGAACTTAAACGTCTGCACCTTGAAAAAGTCGGAGCAGAAGATATTTTTTTCCGAAGAGTCGGAAGGCGGAAACGCGGATGGTTTATAAGGTCCGTAGGCTCCACGTAATCGAGCAGCGTGAGATATAGGCTGAATTCCGCCACGCTGCAGGCATCCTCGTCCATATCGACGCCAAAAATGTGACGCTTCAGCAGCGTGGCGAGTTCATGCGGTGCAGGTTTCTTTTTGCGTGAGATGAATTCGCGCTCTATAAGCCGTCGGTAGCACTGCACGAGAAACGCACCGGAGCCGCGACTGGGATCGAACACTCGGACACTGCGACGAAGTTGGCGGCGTTTGTCCATCTCGGCGAGCATGTAGTTCACTACTGGTATGGGTGTGTAGTACGCGCCGGCCTTGCGTCCTTCGCTGTGCTCGTCGTCGTCATCGCTGTCAGGCTTGTCCGGAAGGTGGAGGAACTGCTGGTATATCATCGAGAGCGTCTCGATGGGGATGTAGGCGAATTTGAACGCGGTAAAGGGCAGGTGGAACTGCCACTGCCGTCGAAAGTGTCGCCTGCAAATGCGCCTGCAATGCGCTGGATTTGGTCTTCCGTGGGGCATCTAGCGCCATGGACGGCACCTATGACATCCTCGTAAGCGCAACCAACTACCAAGTGCAAGAACTGGCCGCAATCACCATCAGCACCAATCCACTGGTGCTCAATACGAGTCTGTCGGCCACGAACACACTGTTGCAGGGGACTGTCACGGACACTTCCGGCAACCCGATTGCGGACGCGGTTATACTAATCACTGACGCCATTGGGGAGACACCCGTGATGCTGACTACAGACGCTGATGGTTTGTGGGAAACCGGCCAATTGGCTGCCGGCAATTACACAATAACCATGCAGGCTCTCGGATATCTGCCGCCTTCGCAAGGCACGATCTCGCTGACCCCGGGCACGCCTCAAACCGTCAATCTCTCATTCACACCGGTCGCTAGCGATGATGACGCCTCGAGTCAATTCTTTTACACACTCCCCCAGGGGATCGCCCAAGCCCTCCAGACTTATCCATGTAATCAACCGCCCGACGAAAGCACTTTTCAATTGAATGTCACACCCGCCGATTGCCCGTGCGCTTACCAATCCAGTTTCCCCGCGCGACAAACCTTGGACCGGGCGCAACAGCAAATGAATGTCGCCTGGGAAACCTGGAACCAGGCTTACTCCGACGGCCAGGCCAATACCGGCGCAAATATTGCCATCAGCACCGAATGGCGCTTAGTTAAGCCCACAGCTTTTCACGGCTTTTTTGTAGCGGCAGCGATGGGAAACCTCCTGGAAGATGTGGCGCGGTTTATTGAGTAGTTGATAGGCTTTGGGACGGCGTTTGACCGCGCGTGGCTCTTGACGGTGGAGCCGCCAGGGCAACAAGTTCCGTATGATCGTCTTTAGCAATTCATGGCCAAGGCGCTGCCGCTGGGCTTTGGAGCGGGCCTTACTTTTCAGTCCTTTGCATAGGCTACACT
>PLIU01000483.1 GCA_003140095.1 Verrucomicrobiales bacterium
TCGCGATAATCGGCGGCAAAGCTGTCCAGCACCTTATCGTCCCAGGCCCAATTCTCCAGCATTTGCGAGGGGGCCTCGACGAAATCGCCCGGCACGCTGGTGCCGGAGAAACGGGCGTACTTGGCGCGTGTCAAAATGGCGTGCATGGCATGGCCGAACTCGTGAAAGAGCGTGACCACGTCCTGGTGCGACAGGAGGGAGGGCCGGTTGGTCTGCGGCTTGGGAAAATTGCAGATCAGCGACACGACCGGGCGCTGGTAGGAACCGTCCTCCAGCAATTTGCCGTCAATGAGGCCGAAATTGGCGAAGTGGTTGTATTTGCCCTCGCGCGGGAACATGTCAAGATAAAAAAGACCCATCGGCTCGTCGGTGGCGGCATCGGATACGGCGTAAAACTGCAAGTCGTCCACCCACTTGTAGGGCGGGGTGAGGCGCTGGAACTTCAGGCCGAAAATTCTTTGGTAGATGGCGAACATGCCGTCCAGGCAGCGTTGGTAGGGGAAATAGACTTTCAAGGCGTCCTCGTTGACGGTGTACTTTTCCTTCTTGAGTTCATTGACGTAGTAGCGCCAGTCCCACAAGTGGAAGGGGGCGTTCGGATCGCCGGTGTCCCTGGCCTTGAGCGCGCGAAATTGAGCGATCTCGGCGTCGAATTTCGGCTGCAAACCGGTTTCCAAGCGGTCCAGGAAGTCCGTGGCGCGGGCGGCCGTTTTGGCCATTTTGACTTCAATGGCGAAATCGGCCCAACTCTGGTAGCCCAGTTTGAGGGCAATGTCGTCGCGCACGACCAGAATCTGTTGCAACAGGGGGAGGTTGTTCTCCTTGGCCAGGTTGTCGCGGGCAGTTTCCATTTTCAACCGCGTCTGCTCGTTCTTGGCGTTCTCCATCACGGTGATGTAATGGGTGGTAATGTTGGCCATGACCGCGTAAGAGCCATCGGCGTTCTTGACGCCGTCCTGCTCCAGAAAATCCTCCGGCATTCCCTCCATTTCCGCCTTGGTGAAGGTCAGGCGGTGTTGGGCCTTGGTCACATTGCTCTCGAATTCGATGGCGAGGGCGGAAAGTTTTTTGCGCAAGGCTTCCACCTCGTCGCGTTGGTCCTTGGGCAAATCCAGGCCGGCGCGGCGGTAATCGCGCATGGTGTCGGCCAACAGCTTGGCATCTTCGTCTTGCAAATCAGGATGGGTGTCGGCGTAAGCCTTGAGGGCGCGATAAACATCCTCGCGGTAGTCCAGACCCACGGACCACTCCTCAATGACTTTGACCTGGTCCGTGGCGGCGTCTCGCACGGCGGAGTTGGTGCTGGTTTCCTTGATGACCGAGAGACGGTTGTCGATGGTGCTGATGGTGTAGCTGATATCATCGAGCGCGCGCACCGTGTT
This sequence comes from Verrucomicrobiales bacterium, assembly GCA_003140095.1. GTDB lineage: Bacteria > Verrucomicrobiota > Verrucomicrobiia > Limisphaerales > Palsa-1400 > Palsa-1400. Next base: position 1,383 of record PLIU01000483.1, read on the forward strand.
GGTGAAAGTGACCTCCGCGGCTGGGAGCGCGCCGATGCGCCCCAAGGCGGTCTCGGCCTGGGCAAGGGCCGCTTTGACGGAGGCCGCCAGTTCATTGGTCGTCGTCTCGAAAGTCGGCACGGTGACCACGGAGTGGAAGCGGGCGGCCCGCGCTTGGAATTGGGCCATGGCCTGGGATGGAGGCAGCGCCTGGGATAGAGGCGGCGCGTGCTTAACGCCAAAGGGCGTCGTGGCGCAACTGGACAGGAGCGCGGCCAAACCGCAGGTCAAGAGATTCTGTTTTCTCATCTTCGTGCGCCACACCTTAATCGAAATCCAGAAAGTGGCAATAAGTCGATAACATTCGAGGACCGTGGAGGCGATAAAGCACGGGCGTTTTGACCGCGCCCTTCGACGCCGCGGGAATAGAATATTCCGCCCTGTTTTTTCGCTTTTTCGCCATGAAAGCACTTGGCAAGACAGGCGGTGTCACGCAATAATTCCGCTATGCAAAAATACGCGCCCCAAGATATTAGAAATTTCGCCGTCGTGGGCCATGCCTCGTGCGGCAAAACGATGTTAAGCGAAGCCATGCTGGCCTGCGCGGGTGTCATCGGGCGCATGGGCCGCATCGCCGACGGTTCCACGGTGTCCGATTACCACCCCAGCGAAAAACAACGCCTCATCTCCGTCCAAACTTCCCTCCTCCGCGCCCATTGGATGGACAAGAAATTCNNAGCGAGGCCCTCAGCGCGTTGCGTGTGGCCGACTTCGCGCTGGTGGTGGTGCATGCGCAACACGGCATCGGCGTTGGCACGGAACGGGTGTGGAATCACGCCACGGAGTACGGCATTCCAAAGATTTTGGCGGTCAACGCCGTGGACAAACTCAATTCGCATTTTGACGAAGTGCTGGCCGAGGCGCGGAGCCATTTCGGCGCGGGTGTCTTTCCCATGAACCTGCCCATCAACCCGGGTCCCGGCTTCAACCAGGTGCTGGATGTCTTGCGCAACGAGGTTGTGACTTATGATCTGGCGGCCGGGCACGGCAAGTTCACGGAGACGCCGGCCACCGGCGCGTTGGAAGCCCAGGTCACAAAATTGCATACCGAATTGATCGAGCACATCGCCGAATCGGACGACACATTGTTGACGAAGTATTTTGATCAAGGAGGCCTGTCCGAGGAGGAACTCCGCGCCGGCATCCATATCGCCGTGCAGGGCCAGCATTTTATCCCGCTCTTCTGCACGGCTGCCGAAATCAACGTCGGGGTGGCGCGCCTGATGGATTTCATGGCCAAGTACGGCTCCTCGCCGGTGGATCGCAAACGTTACGCCGCAGTCGATGCCGCGGGCGGAGTGGCCGAGGTGCGCCTGAGCGACCCCGAAGCGGCGGCCTATGTTTTCAAGACGGCGGCCGAGCCGCATTTTGGCGAGTTGTCGTATTTCCGGGTTTATTCCGGCGCCCTCAAGGCCGGGATGGAACTCTACAATCCCGACCGGCAGATCACGGAGCGCATCGGGCAGATTTACGTCCTGAACGGACGGGACCGCGGCACGGTGGAGGTATTGAACGGGGGCGACATCGGCGCGGTAGTCAAGTTGAAGGACACGCATACGGGCAATACGTTGTGCTCGCCCTCGCGCCCGATCAAGCTGGCCAAGGTGCAGTATCCGCAGCCCACCATCCATGCCTCGCTCCAAGTCACCGCCAAGGGCGAGGAGGACAAAGTGGCGGCGGGCATGGCCGCGTTGCACGAGGAGGACCCGACTTTTGTCTATCGCGTCGATTCGGAATTGCACCAGACGATCATCTCCGCGCAAGGCGAATTGCACCTGGACGTGATCGTGGACCGATTGCGCCGCCGTTTCAACGCGCACGTCGAGCTGGGCGAGCCGAAAGTGCCCTACCGGGAAACGATCAAGTCGCCGGCGGACGCCAAATACCGGCACAAAAAGCAAACCGGCGGCGCGGGCCAATTCGCCGAGGTGTGGATGCGCATCGAACCGCTGGCGCGCGACTCCGGGGTGGAATTCATCGAATCCCTTTCCGGCCAGAATGTGGACCGCGTTTATGTGCCGTCGGTCCAGGAGGGCGTGGAGAACGCCTGCACCGAAGGCATCCTGGCCGGCTACAAGGTGGTCGATGTCAAGATAGATTTTTACGACGGCAAAATGCACCCGGTGGATTCCAAGGACATCGCCTTTCAGATCGCCGGTTATTTTGCCTTCAAGGAATCCTTCATGAAAGCGCGCCCCTGCCTGCTGGAGCCGATCCACAACATCGAAGTCCGCATCCCGGAAGATTGTCTGGGCAAGGTGATGGGCGACATCTCGAGTCGGCGCGGGCGTATTCTAGGCATAGAAGCGGAGGGCCAATTTCAAGTCATCCGCGCGGAGGTTCCGGCGCGGGAGTTATACAAGTATTCGAGCATCCTGCGTTCTCTGACTGCGGGCCGGAGCCTGCATAGCGAGCGGCTCGATCACTATTCGGAGATGCCGCGCGAACTGGAGCAACGGGTCATCGAAGAAGCCAAAAAGCGGAAGGCGGAGGCGCAGACGAAGTAAGAGTTTGGGTGATGTTTGACAATGGTGAGCACATCCCCGCTCCGAAGCGGCTGCTTGGAGAGGCTGATTTTTAGGGATCGCCGAGGGGACGCGCACACAGGATTCCTGGCCTCCAATGGTTTCAATTTCTCCGCGGCCTCGGCCCTGTTGTGCCATATCCCAAATTCGCTCATTTCGGAGAAGGCTTTTCCACCACGAAGAGCGCGAAAGACACGAAGTTTTAGAAAAGACAAATAGGGATGGTTCTTCTTCGTGCTCTTTGCGTTCGTGGTGATTAAATTGGACTACGGCTTGCCGCGTTGTGACTCTGCGCGAGAATACTCATGCGAGTGCCTCCGTTAGGCTCGGCCGTTCGGGATTCATTTGAGCAGTGACTTCATTGGGTTCAATAATCCGGATTTTCTGGAGCGGAGTCGCGGAGCGCACAGAGAAAAGCAATTGAAAATCTAAGAGATGATTGGATAAGATTTTTAAATTTATTTTCTCCTGACTAAGAAACAAATTAAAAGCGGCCCGCTTTACCGGCTGTCTCGCCTACCAAACCCACACCAATTGGCGGTGCCGCACCACTAGACGCATCGCTGCTTTCGTGATACAGTGTTTCCGTGAAAAGTATGGTAAGGTACTGATGACCCGGCTGGGAAAGATAACCCGGTTGCCGAATAATGGCTGAACGGACTGCTTGCCAAGAAGGTGGTGCTGGTTGACCGCCAAAAACCTGAATTTGCCCAGGCGACAATCAAGTTAGCCCAAGCTAAATGAGTCAAACTGACACAGCATAAGACAAAATGAGACCGGATCGGATCAAACTAGATCAAACCAAATCAAACCAAATCAAACCTGTGATGGGGAAGTATCTATGGCACACGGAGTTGCACGAGAGCGGAATGAGGGGCAAAACAAGGCTAAAGGATGAAGCAGCTAGGCGACGTCACAGCCGCTTAGTCAAACTCGGTCAAACCGAATCAAACCAAATCAAACCAAATCAAAACTG
>PLIU01000205.1 GCA_003140095.1 Verrucomicrobiales bacterium
CTCCCAGATGAAATGGCCCTGTTTCCTACGGGCGGCAGAAAAGGATTAAGGGCCGGAAAACTACTTGCCCGATTTTGATGGGCTAGAGGACGACGGCGTCGCGGCCGGCGCAGGCGCGGCACGGGCCGTCTCCACAGGGGCGGCTCGGTACTCGACCTGCGAGGGCTGTGGGGCCAGGGGTGGGCGGCTTTCCATCGAGGCGCGCGGCAATTCGATCTGGCGGCCGGACGGATTGAATCCGTCGAATCGCGGCGCGGGAGTGGCCGGATGTGCCACGGCCGTCGCGCCGGACCTGCGCGGCCAATTTCGATTAGCCGGCGTTGAAACGGGCGCGGATGCCGCCATGTTATCTCGACGATGTTGGTTAGCAGCCACCGGGCTGGCAGGCATGGGATAATGCAGAGGCGGTAATTGGACCGACTGCTCGCCGCTGTCTGGCTCGATCGGCATGACTGCCGCGTCGGCGGCATCGTTCTGAGCGAGGACGATGGGTTCCTGGCTGGGCGCCTTCTCCGCCGCCGCCTCGACACGGGAATGGTTGATCACAATGGGTCCCGCGGGGGATGCGCCCGCCGATGAAACGGCGGGACAATAGACGGCCATCGTCTTGCGGTCCCTGGTCAGGCCGGCGGCCTGCGGGGAGGAGACGGCGCGCAAGGTGACTTCCGGCACGGCTTTCTGCGCGGCCGCCGCCACGGCCTCGCGATTGGCGCCGCCGTTGAAGATTCTATTGTTTACAATCGCGTAGCTGTCGATCACGACGGTGTTCTTCACCAGGGAGTTGACTCGGCTGACAGGCACCACCCGGCGCGGCAGGTGGCGGCTGGTCAAATTGCCGGTGCTGACGAAGGTGTAGGCCGAGGGGGCCAGGCCAAGAGTAGGATTAGGCCCGGCGGGTTTGCCAAGGTAGGTCAGTTGCGCCAGAACATCGAGGCCCACACCCGGCGGCAGCGGGGCCCAACCGATGTAGGAGGGGGTTGACCGCCAGGCCACCCAGGCTGGAGCCCAGATATTGCCGGGCACCCAAACCCAACCCAGATTAGGGACGTTAGCCCAACGGCCATAGTGAAAAGCGGCCCAACCCCACGTATAGTCCGATTGCCAGTACCAACCGCAGTCGGAATAGAGCCATTGACCGGCATCGACATACGGACGCCAGTCCGGATCGATCGTTTCGACAGTCGGCTGCCAGCAAGGGCCGTAGTCGGGTTGTTGCGCCCAGGTGCCATAGGAAGCGAGCGAGTTGAAGAAAGCGCTGTCGCTCGCGTCAGGTTGCGGCTGGCGGGGGGTAGCAAGCGGTCCCGTCGGTGCGGGTGCGGCTGCCAGGGCAGGCGGCGCCGGGGAGGCGAGGGGCGCAGTTTTGACGAGCACGCCGATCACGTCCTCGGAAAGGCCGAGGTCGGAGAGATAGAGGATTTCGTCGGCCGTGGGTGAGAAAACCTGGCCGGAGTTTTTAATGTAGGCAAGTATAACACTTTCATCCACATGGGCTTGGGCGAGCTTGATAATTTCAGACAGGCCGGGGGACAGATCGGCGGGCAAGGTGGGTTCGGCGGCGGCCTCGGCGGGGGGATCGTCCTGGGTCAGCGGCGGCGCATTGGGCAAAGTGGCTGCCGGATGGGGGGAGCTAGCCGGGTCAAAGGGAGCGAAGGCGCCGATTAACAAAACCGCCCCTGCCCCGATGGCCAGCAACAAAACCGACTTGGGCAAATTTCGAGTATTCATGTGCTTAATAGCACCGACGCTTGGCGCCGTGCGGTATTCAATATAACAAGCACACGCGCCGGTTCAAGCACCAAATCTGCCTTTGCCGTTGACAGCAGCGGGCAGCGCCAGCATAACCTGCAAAGTGAAATTATGGCGTAGTGGCGTTTTTTGGTCGGCCTTGAGCTTTGTCTCCGGTTTGGGCAACTTTGCTTGCAGTTCAATTATTGCGCGCAACCTCAATTCGATTAAAGGCGAATTCGGGGACAGCACCACGGCCCTGGATTACGTCAATCTCCTCAGTTTGCCCCTGCAAATGCTCAACATGTCGGTGATTCACTACATCGCTCATTTCCGCTCCAAGAACGACGAGGCGCGGTTGCAAGGCTTATTGGCAGGCTGCCAACGATTCCTGTTCTGGGCCACGGTGGGCGGGACGGTGGTGGCGATGGTGCTGTTGGAACCCTTGGGCCGATTTTTCAATTTCCAAAAAAACCTGATGTTGGCGGTGCTGATTTGCGGCATGGTGGGCTGGTGGGCGGGCTTCGGCATGGCTCTTTGTCAGGGCATGGCTTGGTTCAAGCGCATCGCCGTCATCGGCGTGGTGGCGGTGGGGATCCGGATCCTTTTCGCCTCGGTCATGACCAGGCGTTTCCCCACCGCCGAGGTGGCCCTTTCCGCCACGACCGTTTCACTTCTGGCCAACCTCATCCTGTTCTATTGGTGGAAAGACATTTTTCGGCACCAAGCGCCAAGGATTTCACCCTGGACGCGGGAATTCATGCAATTTATTGTCGTCACTGGCGCCACGGTGGCGGGCACGTATTTCTTCAACACCGGAGACGGTCTGGTGTCGAAGAAGTATTTTTTCGGAGCGGCGCTGGATGCCTACAATATGGCGACCCGATTTGGACGCGCGATTCCGGCGCTGGTTCTGCCGCTGCTGATCGTGACGTTTACATCGCGCTCCGGCAGCAGGGAAACCGCCGCCAAGACCGATCAGCGCGTCCTGCTCAGTTTGTACGCGGCGGGCCTGGGTTGCGGCGCGGCCGTATTGATCTTTTTCCGCGGGCAGTTGTTGAAATTGTACCTGGGCCATCCCAATGACCAAGCCGCCCAAATGATTGTGCCCTTTTCCATCGCGATGGTCCTGATCGGCCTCTGCCAGGCGGTGGGCATGTGGAGCCTGGCCGACCGTACCTTCAAAATCGCGCTCCTTTACGGCGCCTTGGGCCTGGCCTATTGGACCATGTTGCTCTTGCTCGGAAAAACGCCGGCAGCCCTCTTGACGGTCATGCCGATTTGCGCGGGGGTCAGTTTTTGTGTCCTGTGCGCCTGTTGGCTGGTGAACCGGTCTCGCAAAACAAAAGCAGCATGAATCGAGAATGGAGGCGCCTGCCATGGCCGTCGGTCGAGCCAGGCGCAGGACCGCCCTCCACTTATGTTTTTGACGGTTCCCTCGAATTCCAGTAGGTTCCACCGTCCGACTTGTATGATAAATTTGCTGATTAGGAAGATCGTCGGTTCGCAAAACGAACGGCAGGTGAAAAAGATGCGGCCCAAGGTTGCAAAGATAAATGAATTCGAGGCCTCCCTGCAATCGTTGCCCGACGAGGCGTTGCGCCAAAAAACGGCGGCCTGGAAGGCCGAACTGGCCCAAATTCAGGACGACCAGGAATTGGCCGTCCGCCTCAATGAGTTGCTGCCCGAGGCCTACGCGATGGTCAAAAACGCCTGCCGCCGCCTCTGCGGCCAGGAAATCACCGTGCGCGATCACGCCTTGAAGTGGGACATGATCCCCTTTGACGTCCAACTCATCGGCGGCATCGCCCTCCATCTGGGCAAGATCACCGAAATGGCCACCGGCGAAGGCAAGACCCTCGTGGCCACCATGCCCGTCTATCTCAACGCCCTGAGCGGGCGGGGCGTCCACATTGTCACGGTCAACGATTACCTGGCGGCGCGCGACGGGGAATGGATGGGAGCGGTCTATAAATTCCTCGGTTTGACGGTCGGCTGCATCCTGCGCGATCAATCGCCGGCCGAACGCCGCGCCCAATACGATTGCGACATCACCTACGGCACCAATGCCGAGTTCGGATTCGACTATTTGCGTGACAACGGCATGGCCACGCGCCGGGAGGAACAGGTGCAGCGCGGCCATCACTTTGCCATCGTCGATGAAGTCGATTCCATCCTCATTGACGAGGCCCGCACGCCCTTGATCATCAGCGGGCCGTCGCTCATCACGGTGGACAACCAATACGACCGCTTCAAGCCCCAGGTCGAGTCGATGGAACGGACGCAGGAGAAATTATGCGCCCGTTTCATTTCCGAGGCGGAGGACCTGATCAAAAAGCGCCATCCCGAGGACGGGTCCAATCCCGCCAATCCCGGGGCGTTGGAACATGAAATCGGCATCCTGCTTTACCGCGTCAAGATAGGTAGCCCGCGTTCGGCCGGCTTGATGAAGCTGCTGGAGAACCCGGAAAACATCCGCCTGATGAACAGGGCGGAATTGGAAATGCACGCCGACCAGAGCAAAAAGGCGCTCTACGCGGAGAAGGAGGAATTGTTCTTCGCCATGGACGAAAAAACCCACGAGGCCGACCTGACGGAGAAGGGCCGCAATTTCATGCGCCCGGAGGAACCGGATGCCTTCGTGCTGCCGGATATGACGGTCAAGTTTCACGAGATCGATTCCGGGCCGGAACTGGACCCCCGCAAACGACTGGAAATGAAAGCGGCGGTGCAGAAGGAGTTTGAGACCAAGGCGCTGCAAATCCACACCATCTCGCAATTGCTCAAGGCCTACAGCCTCTACCAGTTGGACGTGAATTACGTCATCGAAAACGGCAAGGTGATCATCGTCGATGAACACACCGGCCGGCCGATGTATGGCCGGCGCTGGAGCGACGGGTTGCACCAGGCCGTCGAGGCCAAGGAAGGTGTGGAGATCGAGCGGGAAACGCAGACCCTGGCCACCATCACCATCCAGAATTATTTTCGTCTTTACAAGAAACTGGCCGGCATGACGGGCACGGCGGAAACGGAAGCCCAGGAATTCCTGGACATCTACAAGCTGGGCGTGTTGGTCATCCCGACCAACAAACCGGTCGCGCGCAAGGACGCCAACGACTCGGTTTATAAGACCAAGCGCGAAAAATTCACCGCCGTCATTCGGGAGATCACCACCATCCACAATCAGGGCCGGCCCATCCTGGTCGGCACCGTCTCGGTGGAAACCAGCGAGCACGTTTCGCGCCTACTGACCAAGGTGGGCATCGTCCATTCCGTGCTCAACGCCAAGTTTCACCAGCAAGAAGCCGAGATCGTGGCGCGCGCGGGCCAGCGCGGGTCGGTCACCATCGCCACCAACATGGCCGGACGCGGCACGGACATCAAATTGGGGGAGGCCGTGGCCGGCTTGGGCGGATTGCACGTCATCGGCACGGAGCGGCACGAATCGCGGCGCATAGACCGGCAGTTGCGCGGACGTTGCGCCCGCCAAGGCGACCCCGGTTCGTCCCATTTTTTCATTTCCCTGGAAGACGATTTGATGCGGCTGTTCGGCTCGGATCGGATTGTCAAAGCGATGGAGAAAATGGGCCTGGAGGAGGGCCAGGAACTGGAGCATTTCATGCTCAACAAATCCATCGAGCAGGCCCAAAAGCGCGTCGAGCAGCAGAACTTCCAGCGCCGCAAACGCACCCTCGAGTACGACGACGTGATGAACAAACAGCGCGGGGTCATTTACGGCTTCCGCGACGAAGTCATCAACGCGACCGACGTGCGCGACCGCTTGATGGATATCATGGAGGAGGTCGTCATTGAGAAGGTGCGGGAATTGACGCCCGAAAGCGGCGAACCGGCCGATTGGGACGCCCGCCCGCTGAGCGACTGGGTGTCGCTGAACTTCCCGGTCCGCATCCCGGAGCAGGAAATCCTCAAGGCGGCCAAGTCGAGCCAGGAACTGCCGGTGCCAGGCTCGGCCTTCGAGGGTTTGAGTGCGGGGCAATTCTCCGTCTGCCAATTTATCTGCAAGACGGTGCGGGAGGCCTACGAGCTGAAGATCAGCTTTGAGGAGCCGGAAGCCCTCAAGGTGGTGGAACGCTACATCATCCTCAAAGCGGTGGACTCTCTCTGGCAGGAACACCTTTACGGCATGGATTCATTGCGGGACAGCATTGGGTTGCGCGCTTACGGCCAGCGCGATCCGCTCATCGAATACAAGGCCGAGGCGTTCAAGGTGTTCGGGGAATTGATGACCAACATCAAGACGGAAATCTGCCACAACATCTTCCTGAGCGCTTCGAGCATGATGGCGTTCGATAAATTCAGGCGCAACCTGCCTCCCACCGCGGTCCACCAGGCGCCCGACGCCTTCGGCAGCACGCCGCCCCCGGGTGCCCAAGTTGACGGCAAGAAAGCGAGCGACATGGTCAAGGAAGCCACGGAAGCCATGGCCAAGGCCAAGCCGGTCCGCACTGGGCCGAAAGTCGGTCGTAACGACCCCTGCCCCTGCCGCAGCGGCAAAAAGTACAAGCACTGCTGCGGGAAAAATGGTTAGGCAGCCAAGATGTGCTCATCCGCAGGAGTTGATATGAAACCATTGTATCTCTATGTAAAATTCTTGTCTTGCCAAATCGGCTTGCTTGTGAAAAATTTCACGAGGATGGATCAGGATTGAGCAACCTTTTCACCCAAACTATGACTCACGTCAAATTGCACATACCGGGGCCGGTCGAGGTCAGCGCCAAAACGTTCGGCGCGTTTTGCTCGCCCATGATCGGCCATCGGGGCCAGGGTTTCAAAGACCTTTACGCCAAAATCCAACCGCAGTTGCAGCAATTGCTTTCCACCAGGCAATTGGTCTATCTGAGCACCTCCTCCGCCTGGGGAGTGATGGAGGGCGCCGTGCGCAACCTGGTCCGCAAACGCGTCCTCAACTGCATGTGCGGCGCCTTTTCCGACAAGTGGCTCGATGTTTCCAAACGATGCGGCAAGGAGGCCGAACCCCTGCAAGTACCGTGGGGATCGCCCATCCGCCCGGAACAGGTGGAGGCCAGGCTGGCTACCGGCCAGTTCGACGCCCTGACCCTGATCCACAACGAAACCTCCACCGGCGTGATGAGCCCGCTTTATGAAATCGCCGCGCTCAAGAAAAAATTTCCGGACGTGATGTTCATCATTGACGCTGTCAGTTCCATGAGCGCGGTCAAGATGGAATTCGACGCGCTGGGGGTCGATGTCCTGCTGGCCGGGACGCAAAAGGCCTTCGCCATGCCGCCGGGGCTGGCGGTGTTTGTCTGCTCGCCGGCGGCGCTGGCCAAGGCGGCGGCGGCGCCGGACCGCGGTTATTATTTTGACTTCGTGGAATTCCAGAAGAACGCCGAGCAAAGCATGACGCCCAGCACGCCCAGCATCGGGCACGTGTACGCGCTGGCCTCAAAACTGGAAGACATCTTTGCCGAGGGCCTGGAGGCCCGCTTCACCCGCCACCAAAAGCTGGCCGGGATGACGCGCGCATGGGCGGCCCGGCACGGTTTCACGCTTTTCCCCGAGCCCGGCTTCGAATCCGTCACGCTGACCTGTGTCAACAACGGCGCCCGGGCGGGCAGCCGGGTGGTGGATGTCGCCAAGCTGCAAAAGCTGGTCAAGGAGGCGGGATTTTTGATTGACGGCGGTTACGGAAAAATCAAAGGCAGCACGTTCCGCATTTCCAACATGGGTGATGAGACCGAAGCGACCATGAATCAGCTCTATGCCGCGCTGGACGAGGCGATGAAGAAGTTGTGAGAGAGGCGGGCGCAAATTCGTTGATGTTTGAAAATTTTGGCCCTATGATCAGGCTACGAGCATGGCGGAGCTAATGCGGGAAGTGGCTGAGCTGCCACCGGAACGTCAGAATGAGTTGGCGGCATTTTTGCCGCATCTTCGGCTCAAGCGAGACCCCGCCTGGCGCGCCGAGTTAACCAACCGGATTGACGACAAGAATCCCGACCATTGGGGTGAGCTTGGAGGATTGGAAAACAAGATGATTGGCATGAAAGTCGCGGGAACTGAAGGATAATTCACGGCGAAATGGCCAGTCGTTCCTCGTTCGCCTCCGCGTGGATGAGCAGGCCCTGCTCTTTGTAAACCTTGAGCATGAAATGCGTCGCCGTGGAGATGACGCCCTGGATGGTCGCCAACTTTTCCGAGACGAAGGTGGCCACCTCGCGCAGGCTCGTTCCTTCCACCACAACCAGCAGGTCGTAGCCGCCGGACATTAGGTAGCACGAACGCACCTCGGCGTACTTGGCGATGCGTTCCGCCAGGCGGTCAAAACCGCCGCCTCGTTCCGGCGTGATCTTGACTTCGATCACCGCGCGCACGATGTCCTGACCGATTTTCTCCTCGTTCAAAACGGCGCGATAGCCGAGGATGACCTCGCCTTCCTCGTAAGCCTTGATCTTGGCCGCAATCTCCGTTTCGGGCAGGTTGAGCATCCTGGCCAACTGCGCCGGTCGGAGCGCCGCGTTTTCCTGCAAGAGTTTCAATATCGGATCCATGGCTGGATTGTTACCATCGCCGCCCCGTGATTGTAAGGGGAATAGTTGCAAATGTCCTCGCCGCTGATTAGATTATTAGATTGTGAACCTCAACGTGGTGGCCAGCGAGATCTATCGCGAGCCGCATTTTCATGGTTATGGCTCAAAAACCGTTTTGCGCGCAGGCGATCAGGCCCGGCCGGCAGCCTTTCCCGATGCCGCCGTGGACGTGGCTGAATTGCTGAAGCGGTCAACGGCTCCGTCCGCTGTCCGATTGATGGGACATCATGTGTTTCTGGAGAATTACCAACTCGTTCGTCTGAAAAACGGAACCAGCAGCATCCGCTCGCTGGCGGAGGAGGAGACGTTTCATCCCGTCGTCGGTCCCGTGGCCGAGGCGGAGGCGTTGTATGTCAAGCAACTCCGTCTCCGGCAGCGGTTGCAGTCGCACATGGGCGAGTTCGTCGTCTGGGATGTTGGTCTCGGTGCTGCCGCCAATGCGATGGCCGTCTTGCGCGCCGCTTCGGATTTGCCCTGTTCTTTGCGCATCATCAGCTTTGACCGCACTCTGGAGCCGCTGGCATTCGCCCTGCGGCACGCGGCGGAACTGGGCTATTTCTCGGGCTACGAAAAGGCGGCCCGGCAACTTCTGGAAACCGGCCGCGCGCTGGGCGGAAGATGGGAATTACGGCTGGGCGATTTTCCCTGGTGGTTGCGGCACCATCAGCCGCCGGCGCCGGCTCCGCACGCCATTTTGTTTGACGCCTTTTCTCCCGCCAAAAATCCCGGCATGTGGACGGCCTCGCTCTTTACCGATTTGCACCGCTGCCTGGATCCGAAACGCCCTTGCGCCATGCCGACTTATTCGCGCAGCACGATGTTGCGGGTGACGTTGTTGCTGGCGGGGTTTTTTGTCGGCGCGGGGCGCGCCACCGGGGAAAAGGAGGAAACCACCATTGCGGCCAACACACCGGAATTGCTGGACGAACCGTTGTCACGAGACTGGTTGGAGCGCGCGCGCCGGTCCCGCAGCGCCGAGCCATTACGGGAGCCGGTCTATCGCCAGGCCCATCTATCGCGCGAGAGTTGGGAGAAACTCTTGCGGCATCCGCAGTTTCAATGATTTCAGTCCGCCCGTGGTTCCAGGCGGGCGATTGCGGTCATGATCTCCTCAGCCACCCGCCGGTAAATCTCCTTGACTTGATGCTTGGAACACGAGGCGGCTTCGGCCCGGCGTTCCGCGAACAAGAGCGGATGGCCATACTTGACTATCACGCGGCGCGGTCGGGGCAGGCGCTGGTGGGGGCCAAAGGCGTCGTGCGTCCCAAAAACCCGCACCGGCACCACCGGGGCGCTGGATTTGATCACGACTAAGCCGATGCCGGAGCGCGCCGGGTTCAATTCTCCGTCGCGGCTGCGGGTACCTTCGGGAAATAAAATGATGGCGCCGACATCTTCCAGACGGTTCAAGATTTGCTTCAATCCGCGTCCGGTGCCGCCATCGCGGTCCACCGGCACCACATCCCACGAGCGCAGAATACCCGCCAGAATCGGCACGTGAAAAAGGTTCTCTCGCGCCAAATAGCTGATTTGCCGCCGGAGGCCCACGCCGACCAGTGGCGGATCGAGGTAGCTGGCGTGATTGGAGGCCAGAATGACCGGCCCGCGCAAGGGCACTCGTTCGGGGTTGAAGACGCGCCAACGAAAATAGAGGGCGAACATCGCGCGGAAGAAGCACCACCCGCAACGGTAGGGGAAAGTCATCCCTTTGGATTCCGCTGGAGGGGGCGCATCCGTCACTGGAAGTTGTTGCGGAGCGCCATGCGGCAGCGCTTCTGGTTGACCTGGGGAGGCTTCAGTTCAAGGAATTGCAATTTCCCGCCCGAGGCGGGCGCGCGGCAGACTATGATTTTGGCGCTCATACTCGCTTCATGTGATCGCCACTTGCCAATTGCGACCCTCCCAGCGCTGAGTGGTTTGCCAGAAAAATGTGAATTCGACCACCGTCCCGAATGCCAGCTGGCCGGTGGCAAGATCCGCGGACCACAGGTCGAATGCCTCGTAGTACGACGGCTCCACGGAATTCTTTGTGGCCCAGCCGTCCGCGGTCCAGATCATGGTCGCTTCGGCGGCGAGGATGACACGCAAGGTCTTGCGCCACGGCAAGCGCCGCAGTGGATATTTGAGCGTCCAGATTTCGTGGTGGCTGGCGACCGGGTTGGCCACAAAACGCTCGTAGGCCGGCTCTACTCGATCAAAGCAAACCCCTTCGTGCCGGCTGCGGACCAGGGACACGTACTCGGCGTGCGACCAGCATAAGGGCATGGCCGCGCCGGTGGGCAGGCCGCGTTTCATTTTGCCGTCCGCGAGGTCGTCGTCGTCCCAGAGTTGCTCGGAGATCATGTGCCCGGCGTTGGCGAACTTTTCCATGGCTTGGATGTACGGCATCGGGTCCCGTCCCGCCGCCAGTTCGTAATGCCCGCGTTCGCCGGTCAAGATCGGCCAGGACCGCCCCACGCCCGT
>PLIU01000054.1 GCA_003140095.1 Verrucomicrobiales bacterium
CGGCGGCGATGGCCACCACGTTGTCCAGGCCCGCAGGCACGTTGGTCTCCCCAAAAGTGTCGTCACCCCAGGCCATCACCGTCCCGTTGCCTTGCAGTGCCAGGCTGAAACCGAAATTTGGGCCGGTCGCAATGGCCACCACGTTGCTCAAGTCCATCGGCATATTGGTCTGGCCATAACTATCGTTACCCCAGGCGACCACCGTCCCGTTTTCTTGCAGCGCCAGGCTGACATAGTCTCCCCCGGCGATGGCCACGACATTGCTCAGTCCCGTTGGCACATTGGTCTCCTCATAAGTGTTGTCACCCCAGGCGACCACCGTCCCGTCGCCTTGCAACGCCAGGCAGTGAGACAAGCCGGCTGCAATGGCCACCTCGTTGCCCAGGCCGACAGGCACGTTGGTCACTCCATAAGTGTTGTCACCCCAGGCGGCCACCGTCCCGTCACCTTGCAGCGCCAGGCTGAAATATTCTCCCCCGGCGATGGCCACGACGTTGCTCAGGCCCGCTGGCAACGTGGTCTCGCCATAACCATTGTTACCCCAGGCCGCCACCGTCCCATCGCTCTCGAGCGCCAGACAGTGAGACAAACCGGCTGCAATGGCCACCGCGTTGCTCAGGCCCGCCGGCACGTTCGTCTCGCCGTCTCCGTTATAGCCCCAGGCCGCCACGGTTCCGTTGCCTTGGAGCGCCAGGCTGAAACCATAGCCGCCGGCAATGGCCACCACGTTGGTTAACCCCGCTGGCACATCGATCTCCCCGAAGCTGTTGTCACCCCAGCCAACCACTAAGGAACTCAACTGCGTCAGGATGGCCGCCGAACTGAGGCTGGCGCCAAAGGCGTTGCTCACCGCCACCCGGTAGCTGCCCGCGCTGGCGGTGGTGACAGCCGCCACGATCAATGTGGCCTGTGTTGCCCCGGCGATGTTCGTCCCGTTCAACTGCCACTGGTAATGCAGCGGCTGGGAACCGGTGGCCGCCACCGAAAAGACTGCGGTGGCTCCCGCAAGAACTGCCTGGTTGGCGAGTGGAAGCAGGATGATCGGCGCTGCGTTGTTCGCTGTCAGAGTCGCGCTGGCGCTGGTGGTCGTGCCTAATAGATTGCTCACCACCACGCGGAACACGTCCGCGTTGTTCGTTTCCAACCCGGTCAGCGTCAGGGTGGCATTGGTTGCGCCCGCCACGTTCGTCCCATTCAACTGCCATTGATAACTCAGCGGCGGAACGCCACCGATGGCGGCGCTCAACACTGCCGTCCCTCCGCTATACGCAACGATGCCGACCGGCTGTCGGATGAAGAACGGTGAGCCGTCATTTAAGAGCGCCAAACTCAAGTACCCTCCCCCGGCGATGGCCACCACGTTGCTCAGGCCCGCTGGCACATTGGTCTCCCCATAAGTGTTGTCACCCCAGGCCACCAAGGTCCCATTGCCTTGGAGTGCCAGGCAGAAAGTTTCGCCGGCGGCGATGGCCACCACGTTGCTCAGGCCCGCCGGCACATTGGTCTGGCCATTTATATTATAGCCCCACGCAGTCACCATGCCGTTGCCAGCCAGCGCGAGGCTGAAATAATTTCCCGCCGCGATCGCCACCACATTGGTCATGCCGGCCGGCACATTGGTCTCACCATAACTGTTCTCGCCCCAGGCGCTCACCATCCCGTTGCTCGTGAGCGCCAGACTGTGGTCAAAGCCCGCCGCGATCGCCACCACGTTGCTCAGGCCCGCGGGAGTCGTGCTTTCTCCATAGGTGTTGTCGCCCCAGCCCACCACGGTCCCGTTGTTTTCCAGCGCGAGGCCGAATACGCCGCCCCCGGCAATCGCCACTACATTGCTCAGGCCCGACGGCACATTCGTCTGGCCTACGTTATTGTCTCCCCACGCGATCACCGTTCCATTGCTCTCGAGCGCCAGGGAGGAATAATCCTCCGCCGCTATCGCCACCACGTTGGTCAGACCCGACGGCACATTCAATTGGCCAAGAGTATTGTCTCCCCACGCGACCACCGTCGCGTTGTCGTGGAGCGCCAGGCCAAATAGGCTGCCGGCCGAGATTGCCACCACGTTGCTTAAGCCCACCGGCACGACACTCTCCGGATCGACAACGTAACCCGGATCGTATCCCTGGGCCCAGACCACAACGGGGCCAGGAAACTGGGGCGTGAGCCAGATGGTGCTGTTCATCACCAAGGTCAGGCTCGCGTCCAGGTTGGTGAAACTGCCACCAACCGGCGCCGCGTTTGATCCCGACCAACCTTGGAAAAAGCCCGCACCCGGCACGGCCGTGACTTGGACAACGTCCCCCAACTGATACTCGGGTTTTAATGGAACCACACTGACCGTTCCACCGGGGATGCTGGTGGGAATATTCAGTCTTGGCCTGACCGAGTGTGGATTGGTGGGATCGGTACCGTCGAGATATTCAAGGAAGTTGGACACACCGTCGCCGTCCGGATCGGCGTTGGGATCCACGCCCGTGACGCCAAAGTAAGCAAGTTCCCAAGCGACCGGCAGCCCGCTGCCGTCGGGGTCCAGGTAGGATACATTGACGGGGGCGCTCGTGACCGCGCCCGCGCTGTTGGCCGCCACCAGTTGATATTCGCCGAGGTTGCTCGCCGTGGCATTTGTCAGCAGAAAGGAGCCGTTGGTGGCGCCGGTGATGGCCACGCCGTTAAACAGCCACTGGTAGGTGAACGGACCGACGCCTGTCATCGGCGCGGTAATTTCAAGCAACCCGTTGGTATCCGCGCCAATATATAGAGGGGCCAACTCCTGAAATGCCGGCGGCGCAATGGCAACCACGTTGCTTTGCGTCACCAGATTGCCCGCCGAATCATACTGAACGGAAATCTGGGCCTCGCTCCGCGGCATAAAGATGAACATCAGGCAAGCCCCGAAAAGGATGGAAGCACGCTTCTTCATAAACCGCTGGTGTCCACGAGGGGATGTCGCCGATAATTCAGTTTTTGAAAAGGCATTTGCACGATCAATCTTGGGTTTGAGCGCGTGTAGCTCCCAGCTTGCGATTCCATCCGCCCGTCCATCGGATAAATGGACCTGTGACGTACTCATCTACAACTGTTTTTACTGCGGTGGCAATGGCCCCATTGCGCCAACCGGTTGTTTTTGCAAAGTCCACAGCCGTATCCTCCGTTTCCTTTATACCTTTAAGTGGACAGGAAGGGTCGCCGGAAGATTTCTTCTCTTGAGCTTTTCTGCCCACCTCATAACGCTCATAAGCCTTGTGAATTGTGTGACCGATGTGGTATACCTCTTGGGCTCCTTCAACGACTTCATCCCACGTCAATTCTCCATCAATATCCAGCTTGTTGACAGGATCGTTGACCACATAATCGTAAAGATTGATGCCCCCATTTTCCTCAATTGGGTCGCGGCTAATCCAGCGGGCCTTTACTGCGTCATACGCCCGGTAATAAGTCAAGTCCAGTCCGGACGGCAAATGACGGAAATGCCCGGTGAAACCAAAATTAGCCTCCAAGCCGCCGTCGAGCTTGACAGTCGAGCCGTACGGCGCATAAGCATATTCCGCGCGAACCGCCGCAGTGCTGTCAGTCAGTTCCCGAGTGCTTCCCAAGTGATCCCGCACATAGAATAGGTTGGTGCCGCCCTGCTGTTCACCTTGGTCGAAGAAGCGATTCACCACAACATTGTTTGCATTCCATTCCTCGCAAATATCCGACCCGCACCACACGAACCGGCGGTCTGCCTGAGTCACACCGCCGCTGGTTTCGAGAATTCGGAGCCTTCGGCCCAACCCATCGTAAAAAAACTCGCTCTGATTCGTTCCTTGAATAATGCCCGTCAAACGCTGCTCGGCATCCCACTGGTAACTTAAGTTGGGAGCATTGGTGTCTGACATGGAAACCAATTGATTCAAGGAGTTGTAACCGAAGCTGCTCTGGACGCTGTTGGTGTTTTCAAACAGGCGGTTGGCCGCGGCATCGTAGCCGTAGTTATAATTCACCGGGCTGCCTCCGCTCTCCGCCACGCTCAACAATTGGTCGGCGGCGTCATATCCGATGTTCCGGGTTTGGGTTAGCGCTCCCAATTGCTGCACCCAGTTGGTGATCTCGCCCACCGGATTGTAGGCGTAACTGAAACTGGAGATGATGGAGGCATTCGGTTTCTGGTGAATGATCTGCTGCAAACGGCGGTCACCCAGATTGTTGAAATAACTGAAGTGGCTGCTTTGGCCGTTGGGATAGTACGCATCCAGCGGCCGTTCCGTGGCGCCGTCGAAATCGTAGCTGAAGCTGCCGAGCGCGTTGACCACGTTGGTGACGCGGGCCAGGGCGTCAAAAGCGGTGGCTTGCACCACCCCATTGATGGCCCGGTTGCTCACGCGGCCGAGCGCATCGTATTGGTAGTTCACCATCTCGTTGGTCCATGGTCCGGCCAGTGTTGAAACCTGGAGCGCGCCCAAGACACCCACGGGGTTATAGCTCCAGGTCGTCGTTCCGATGCCGTCCTGCATGGAAACCAAGCGGTCGTAATTTGGATCATAGGCATAGGCCGCAGCGGGAGTAAAATTCTGCGCGTTGGGATAGGAAACAATCTGGAGATTGTCGTCCAGGTAATATTGGTAAACTTTGAACTGCCCCTTTTCATCCACCGCCGATGTTAGCCGGCTGGTGGTGCTCTCGTAATTATAGGAAGTCCCCGATCCATCGGCATAATGCTTGGCGACAATGCGCCCCTGGATATCATGGTCCCAGCTCGTCGCCTGGCCGAGAGGATCAATCAGACCCGACAATGAGCCACAGCCGCAATATTGGAAGCGCGTGACACGCCCCAGCGGGTCTTGCGTGGCAATCAACTGTCGGAGTGAGTCGTAGGTGTTGGTTGTTTTGCGTCCCAAGCGATCCTGCACCTGCACCAGATCGAGATTGCCGTAGGTGAAGGCCTCAAACGTGGCATCCGGATAGCTGATGTTCGTAAGCCGATCCAGATTATCGTAATCGTAAATCAGCGTATAGCCGTCGGTGTTGGTGACAGCGTGGACGCGGCCTATAATATCGTAACTGAAACCGAAAGTGTCAGTGGTGGCGCCCAGCGGCCCGACGACGGTCAGGAGGTAACCGTTGGCGTCATAAGTCAACGTGGTGGTTTCGCCCTTGGGATCCGTGGTGGTGAGCAACTGGCCGCGGGCGTTGTAGGTATTGGTGGTCATCTGCCCGGCGGCGTCGAACACTGCCGTGGGACGATGCTGGGAATTGTAGAGCGCGCTGGCCAGGAGGTCGTTGTTGGCCCCGGTGGTTTGATGCACTTCGAGCAGGTCCACCAGGTTGGTCGAGTAATCATAGGTCACGCTGCGGCCCAGAGGATCAACGGTGTTGGTGACGTGGCCCAAGGCGTTGTAGGCATAGGTGCGGAGCTGGGTGCTGCCATCGTCAAGCACTCGGCCAACCACGGTCGGCTTGCTGGAGGCGCCGAGCTCTAGGGAACTCGGCTGGCCGGCATAATTGAACCAAACGCGGTTTTCGAGCGGTTCCTGTTCACATTCCTCGACGCCGGTGGCCGGCCCCAAACCGTCCGCATGAAGCCAATGGTAGAGGCGCGCCGTGGTGTAATCGTTGGTGTTTGCGGCATAGTCATCATAGGCATTTCGATCCCAGAAGTAGGTGTTCCGGTCAGTCAGAAATCCGTCAAATGTTGCCATATTTTTGGGGAGGCTGGCAGTCGGCAAACGGTCGGAAATGCCAACTGATGGCGATTGAAGAAACTCGACCCGCTCCATTTCCCCGTCGGGATAAGTGGTTACCAGCCAGTTATTTGGTCCATTGTTAGTCGTTTCGCCGTACGCAAAGGAGGTGGTTCCATAAGGGGTCGTTAATGCCTGAATGAACGTCCCCGAATCATAGCTGAATTGCGAGGTCAGTCCGATGCGGTCGGTGATCTGAGCAAGCAAACCCTGTGCATTGTATTGGAAGGTGGCAAATCGCCCAAAGGGATCGGTAACTTTGGTGATCTTCAACGGGTCAGCCGCATCCGTGTAGGATAAAGTGGATACTTGGCCGATGGCATCCGTTAATGCAATGACGCGGAACTGATCGTCATAGCTAATTTGGACGGAATTGCCCTGTGGATCCGTCACTTGCGTCAGGAAGACATTCCGCGACGTTCCGTTGGTGGCGGTTGGTTGGGCGAAAATGTACTGGGAGCCATCCGCAAACAGCAGAGTGTAGCTGTTGGGCGTCGTCCGAGTCAGGATGGTCTGGCTTTTCGTCTCCGGCGCAAAGGATTGTGAGGTGCTGTTGAATCCGTTATAGAGGAGGCTGCCGCCGCCGTCGGTGTAATAACTAACATCGGCACCCGGGCTGTCGGGATTGTCCGTAATGTAGGCCAGCCAGTTAAAGGTCCATTTTTGGCCCAGATTGGAATAGCTGAAATTGGCCGGCTGGCCGGATTCATACTGGTTGTAAGTTGGGACAAACTGGACCGGTGGGCCTATGGTTGGTTGATAGCCAACCGGATTGTCCTCAATCTTCAAGCTGCACAACATCAAATTCACGGTGAATACCGCCATTCCCTGTGGTGGCTGAGAAAAGAATTGAGAAAGCTGGTTGTAAATCCAACAGGGAGGGCACTTGTCATACGGCGTCGTGGAGGTTTGGTCCAGATCATAAACTTGTCCTTTGCCCCAAACTCTTGATCCTTCATCTGCGGAAACGGCACGCCAGCCTGCTGGAAGGTCGCCAGCCGGCACCAAATAGTAGCCCGTCGTTTCCGCCTCCAAAGCGCTAGGAGTCAACCAAGCGTCGTTCTGAAAGGTTGGGTCCTGCAGCAGGTATCTGCCGTTTGCCTCGCGGATTAGAGCCGCGTAATGCCCCAACTTCCAATTCACAACGGCAGGCGTCAGGAACGCAGCGCCGTGGGCGCGATAAGCCATCTGGTAGTTCATACCCAATTGTCTGGACAACTCCGCCACCTGGCTCAGCGAGAAGCCGTTAGTCGTCGATTTGGAATTTCGGACAAGCTCGCTGCCAGCTTTTTGCGGATCCTGATAAGCGTTGATCCGATCCAAGGCCAGTGGCCCGCAACGAAAGGCGACCTCGGGCCGATGTTGCATCATCCACAAACCCTGCCTGGCGCCTGAAATTCTTTGCTCGGCCGAACCCTTGATCACGCGTCCTTTGACGGAATCCAACAAGGCGGATAACTCACCCATTCGTCCAATCCGGCCATACATCAAGGCCAGCTCGCCAGCGGCCCGGTCGGCGAGTGCCTTGGCGGCCGGCTCAATCTCCGGTTGCATGCGTGGCCAGGCATCTTGCCATGACTCCAGTGCTTTCGAATACCGGCCGGTCCGGTAGTATTCCGTACCGAGATTGAACAGTAGGGAAGGCGTCCACGGCGAGTCCGGATGAGCCGCCACATACTCTTCCAACGCCGAAAAATCATCGGCGACAGGGCGCTGGACATGCTGGCGGAGCGCATCAGCAATCTGGCGATTTTCCTCGGCTGACGGCACGGCGCCCGTCGGAACCAGCGGCTCCGCAAACAGACGAACATGCCTGATTTCCTGCTCGGGAGGGTTTTCGGACAGAACGAAGCCAGCGCTCGGAGGCGAGTGGGCCGGAACCGTGCGATTAACGGTTGCAGTCTGAGCCGACGCCGGCAACGTCGCCAGCCAGGGCAGTAAGAGGCTCAAAGCCGTTGCCATCCTGAAACCGAAAAGTCTCGCTAAGTGTGTCATTGGGTTGGTTTGTGGGAATTTTCATCGTATTCAATGAAAACCGGGAGGTTAGTCGGCAACAATGGTGAGAGTCGCGCGTCCGAGGCGGAGAAGCTTCTCTGGCGCACCCGCCATTGGCCTCTCCGCGAATGGGAGCATTTCCGCACCTTAGAGACACCGCCGCTCTTAGCATCCAACTCAAAACTTTGCACTTCACGGCCTTTCTATCCCCGTCCACGTTGCAAATCAGGGCATCACGAACTCCACCTAAAAAGCACTAATGCCTGAAAGGTTTGGCGGCGCGACGAACGGGGAGAGAGGGTAGCGCGACGGACCTCCATTCGTTCCATAGTTGCACGTTACACACGCCATGTAAAGGTTTTTCCGAAAGAATTTTCCGTTCCACGCAATGTCCACGTGCGCACCTCAGCTTTTGAGCAGGTACGACAGGCGATTCGACGCCGGACGGCTACAGGCAAGGAAGCCCCGACGATCCGAGGCGGGCCGGTGGAGGCCCCGGATGTTTTCTACAAATGAACCCAGAAGAACGGCATTCACCGGACGCTCAACCGTAATACACCAATGCCGATGAATAGGAGCTTATTGCGCAACACCGTTTTTTGGAATTTATAAAACTTGCTTGGGCGGCCATCGAGAACGGCT
>PLIU01000280.1 GCA_003140095.1 Verrucomicrobiales bacterium
TGGATTACGACAAGCGGGGAGATTGTGTTGACCTCCAACTGCCGCCTGTATTCGCTGAGCCTCAGATAAAGCAGCGGTCCACTCACCACCATTCCCGCATTGTTCACAAGGCCAACCAGATTCCTGTCGCCAATCAAGGAGCCGACCTTCTGGGCAGCTTGATGGACAGCGTCGGCGTCCGTAATGTCCATTAGTAGAGGCACGAAACCATTACCGAATTCTTTTTGCAAACGATCGGCNNCCGATTCCGGTGGCGACCCCGGTTACCACGACATCTTTGCTGGTCGCCATTTCAGTCTTCTTCCTGGGAAGCGGGGTGGTTGAATTCATATATTTTATCCTTATTCGTTCGTGTTTTTTAGGCTAGGCGAGGCCGATCTGCTGCGCCTGCAACGTTGAGTCCCAGAAGACGAACTCTTCAATGATCTCGTCCCCGTCCCACTTGGCGGTCGTGCTGAAGGTGACGTCGAATGCTTTTCCTGTCGGAGCGATCACCTTGCCGTCGGGCAGAGTCATCTTCTCGGTGAAGGTCCCGGTGGAGCGCGTGATTACGGTGATCCAGTCACCGCTTCCGAATTGGGTTGGGTATGGGTCATTGTGGACGTGGCAGTCGGGGAAGGTGCGAAACATCTGCTGAATGAAAGCCGCGTGCGCTTTCCGTCCTTTGATTGGCTTTGCGCTCCCCACATGTGCGATCATGTCTGGGTGATGGGTCGCGTTCATCCCTGCGACGTCGCGGGAGTTGAAAGCGTCGTCGCCCTTCTTCATGAGCGCGAGGAGGTGCGCGGTTCGCCTGGCGTTGGTTGAATTCATATATTCTACCTTATTGTTCGTGTTTATTAGCGGCAGCGTGATGGCAAATGTGGTCAGGCATTCGTTCAATACTACGGCAGGACTGCGTTCTTCGGTATTAGGTATAGTCCTTAAACCTCTTTCGGTGGCGCGTGACGAGGCTTCGGTCTGTGGACGAGGGCGGGAAGGGGTAGCGGAGAGCGGAGAGGAGCGTCTCGCGGAACGATTCCAGAGCGAAAGTCCGCCCCCGTCCACAGGCGGAAGCAGGCCGCTCACGCGGTCCAGCAGAATTCAGATCGTGACGAGCGCGCGGCTTGCGCAGAGGAACGAGCGTGGTCGGGCGGGAGACAGGGGCGACCGGAAGCCCGTGGAGACGCGCGAATCGCGCGTTGGTCACTGCGCCAGGCCGCCTTGTTGAGAACGTCCGCGTGTCACCCTATGCGGTTCTGAAATCTTCCGATAAAATGGCGGAATCTACCGATAATCTACCGACAAAACATCGGAATCTACCGATTTGGAATCCTTCACCGCCGACAAAGGGGCAAACAGGTCATAATGACTTTCAACCAAACATCTCAACAACCCGGCGAGATGGCGCTTTCGTTGGCGAAGGAGCGAGCCGCAACAGAGTCGGTTCGACGCGACGCGTGTAGGATGTTGCCCATGAATACCGATAAAGAGCAGTTCCTGAATTTCAAAACACTTCCTGCGCGGCTGAATGCCGCACAGGCAGGTTGGTATTTGGGATTCTCACCACACGAAATCCCAATCCTCGTGACAGAGGGCCTCTTGAAACCGCTTGGCCATCCGGCCCGGAATGCGCCGAAATTCTTTGCCGCCGCAACGCTTGAAGAATTCCGTCGCGACGTAAAATGGCTTGCAAAGGCGTGTGATTCCATCAGCAAACATTGGAAGCATAGGAATCACCGCGAGACGCGAAGTGAACTCCCAATTCCGGAAACGCGTTCTTAAGCATTGATCGGCAGTTTCGTCGCACGGTATTGCGCAACCGCGGACTTGATCTCCGGTGGAATTAACGCGGGTTTTTGTAATAGATGCGTTTCGCCCGATAACTATGATTCTGGCGCAAAAGCGATTTTAATTTTTATGGAAGCGACATCAAAAGCAAAAGAACCGCCCGCCACGGGCCAACGACTGGCCTACTCTGTGCAGGAGGCAGCCGATTTGCTGGGTGTCAATTATTTTAGCATTTACCGACTCATTAAACGCGGCAATCTGAAAGTGTGCCGAGCACTGAGAGGCAAGTTGCTCGTGCCGCGCACTGAATTGCTCAAGCTGTTGAAAACGTGAACTGCCCAATGGTTGGTACTTCGTCTGGCAAATCATTAACCAATCATTAGGCGCTTTTTGGAAATCATTAGGCCGCACGCGAACCAGCGGGAAGGTGCGTACCGTGAAAAAACGGGTGAACACAAGAGCATGACGTCCTTCGGTGATAGAATTTGAGGAAAGGGTGATAGAAAAGTGATGGTTTGCCCAATGAGAAATCCTTCGGCGGTTCCTGTTCATCGGTCTGGATTGAACTGACGAATGTTTTCGGGCATACAGAAGCCATGATGCGGGATGGAACAACAGCCGCCCAGCGATTGGCGATTCGACAACTCATTCGCGCGAAATCAGACCGCGAGATTGCGCGCCTGTTGCGGAAGTCTCATCGCCTGCTGAATCTGCATTGCCGCCGACGCTCAGGTGGCGCTCAGTCGGAAAGATGGACCGATTACGAATTGCGTCTCGTCGGCCGCATCCGGGATGAGGAACTGGGAAAGCTCCTACGGCGCACTCCCGGCGCTGTGGCGGCGAAGCGGGAATCCCTCGACATTCCGATTTTCTCACCGCAACGCATTCGCTGGTCCATCCGTGAAATTGAACTGCTCGGCAAAAGGCCCGATGCTGTTGTCGCACGGATGCTGGGCCGGACGCGGTATGCGGTGCAATTGAAACGCCATTCTTTGAACATTCCGCAGTGTTGGGAGAATCGCCGCGCTTGGAGTTCATCGGAAGACGCCCTGTTGGGAACGATGCGGGACGCTGAACTGGCCCGCAGGTTGAAGCGGAGCGTGTTGAGCGTGCGTTCTCGTCGCAACGACAACACAGCCATTCGTTTCAATCGAAGTCCTAAACGGTGGACACCATCTGAATTGCGTTTGCTTGGCCGGTTGGCCGACGTGGAAATTGCCCGCCGTTCTGGACGCTTTCTAGCATCAGTGCGAAATAAGCGAGTGCAGCTTGGCATTGCGCGGTTTGTGGCACACAATCGGCCCGTTCCATCTTAGAACAACCCCATTCCCTTGTAATGCTGCTCGTCCCGTGGAAACGGCATATCCTCGGTCCAGCCTTCCTGTTTCAAATCAGCGATGATGTGCAGTCGCGCCGCTGCGGCGGCTTGGTCACCCCAAAGTTTGCGCACTTGTTCGATGCCCGCCAGATGATGACGCAGTTTGCGGTGGCGCATCCCGTGAGGCGGTTGCCCCGCAAACTCATCCAACCAGCGATGCACATCTTCAAATGGCTTCCCCAACACCAATGTTGTTTGCGCGCAGTGTTCTCTAAACGAAGGCATAAACTACTCAGAGCGTAGTGAATCCCCTTCACTAGGAAGCCTCACGGATTACTTCCGCATGGGCAGAATGGGGAATTTTAGACCTAAGACAAATGTGCTTGAACCTCCTCCAAATACTGCTGCACTTTTTTAACAAACTGTTTTTCTTTTTCATGAATGTCACCGATTATACTTGCTCTGGTGTTCCTTGCCCTCTGATCGTTCGCGTGATCCCATTGTGAAATATCAAAACCCAAGACGCCGATGCGATGTCGTGGATCGGCGGTCATAAAATCGGGCCGTTGATCGCTGGCATTAGGAAAGGGAGACACGAAAAGCCCCAGAAGCGGTGCCGCTGTTTTACCGTAGTGATAGAGATAAGTAGTCATCTGATACAAGTCCTCACGGCTCACTCCCTCACGAGCGCATTGTCCAATCTGCCTGAGAGCCTTATATTTTCCATCAAGTATCGCTAATACTCTGTTGGCTTTTTTGATTAAGATGTCTGGGCGGATCTCGCGTTTCCGATTGGCGATCAGCCATTCGCCGCCGGATTCATTCGGACTGACGACGCGATAGTCCGACGGTAAATATTTGGTGAGGATTGCTTGTATGTAATTCTCCCATATCTCCGCGATATCAATGAAGAATGAATTCGCATCTCGAAGGTTTTCAGAACTTCCGGCACCAAATCGGCGGATGATTGCCTTGCTCGTCTCCATGAGTTGCTGGTAAGGGCGGGAAAGCTCACCGATGCGGCGCGATGTGGAATGTCCCCTTTGTCCTCTTTTCGTCCCCATTACTGGCAAGGATGTAATCGCAATCATTATCAGCAAAACCAAGTGTCCAGAGCTTTGACGAGGGTTCGATTTGCGCGGTGTGGATAAGAGAGCATAAACATGAGAGAAAAATCAGGGTCATTCCGAAGAATTGAAGGCAATTCTGAAAGCTGATTCGTTCGGGAGGCGACGAGTAGATCGCGCCAACTCTGCGGTTTGCCAGCAAGTCGGGTCGCCTCTTCGCCAGTTCTACACCTCCAGAGGAGCATATCCGCAGAGCGAGCTGGCGAAAAGGTTGCCATGTCAACGCGTGTAATTTCGCTCCATTGTGAGGCTAGAGCCTGCCGTCGAAGACGTCTTGCTAAAAGGTGAATTAACGGCTCGATGCTCCACGAGGCCGGGGCAATCTGGGTCGGTTTACGCTGCTTGGGAGGAAACTGCTGAAACATTCCTGTCAATACATCGTCTGGCGACTCGTGAGGGCTTGGAAACGCATTTGCTGACAGTTGTTGATTGCGTTTAGCCAGTCCACCAATAATTTCTAGCAGAACCCTTTCACCGAGCAAGGTTTGGCCGCTCCGATCTAGGAGCCATGCTACCGCAAGGATATTTGGAATTGCACTTTCGCCCCAAAACCATAACCGCTCCTTGCGAACGAGGCGATCAACCAATGAAACGGCCAAATCAGTTGTAGCAGGCCGGAAATTATGACGTAACTGGATCAAGTGCCAAGCCGCGACGGCGGAAGCTGCTATAGTATTCCGCGCTCGCGTGTACTCATCCAGTTCTGTTCCTTGCGGGAGCAAGCCTCGTTCCGCCAACGTTTCCTCACATAAACGCTTGAGCGAAGCCGCCGCGGCGGCCTTCGTCAGCGCGAAAGATGATTCCCACGCTGCGGACGGCAGATCATAAGTTTCCGCCGCCCACGCTTGGTGAGCCGCAGTTAGAGTCCAACCACGGAAGGTGCTCCAATGATCAGTTTTTAGATTGAATGATTCGAGGAGATAGCTGGCGAATATGCCTGCCGCTGCAATCCGTCTTGACACGCTGGTCTTCGATAAGCCCTGCTCGGGAAATAGCCGCTTCAGAAATTCCGCAAATGACACGGAATCAAAATCCCCGATTCCCTCGGCCAGATATAATGTCAAAAAAGAACGAATATCAGGGGGCTCAATCGGCCAGAAATCGGCTGCAAGCTTCATTAAATCGGGTTGCAAATCTGAGCCGCCGATAAGTGTCAGGGGTTTAAATTTCCGTTTTCGCCAGGAATTGTTGAGGTCCTGCACCAGGCGCTGAACTGGTTCACTAAACGCTCCCGTCGTAACAAGATATGGCCTATGCTTCAGTCCGTCGCGGACATTTGGATGCGAAACGGCTGCCTCGACAAGGTTTGTGATCTGTGGCTGAATCTGCCCGAAAGTCTTCAGGTCAATATTCCCGCTCTTGACTTGGTACGCTTGAAGCTCACCCTTACGAGATAGTGCGATAATGTCCTTGCCGGCCTCAGTCGGGCTGTGACCTGCTCGGAGTATTTTGCAACCATCCGAAAGAAGAATCTGACAGAAGACCACGTCAAGCCCTCCGCGCTCTCCAGCTTTAGTCAACCAATCGGCGATGAGCCTCTCTTTCATAAAACTTCTCGCGTTTGCGTTTAATTATTTCTTCGAGTCGAGCGTGATACTCAGTGTTCTTTTCCCATTCTGGTGCTTCACGCTGGAACTGAGCAAAGGCTTCGGAACCAAGAACCATGCTTGGTCGGCGTGGTGTTCCGTCTGGCTCAAAATCGAGTTCAATCTTTTCCCACATGTCCAGCAGCAAGTCCATGTTCAGTCGGCCAGCAGGCATTGAAACGAAATTGCCTGTCTCTTTCGTTGATTTGTCAACTGCTCCAAATACGTCAGCCATAACCTGATGGCCCATATCAGCACCTAATTTGCGAGCATTCTCGATAAAGGCTGGCAATGTCATTCCAACGGCCTCCTCCAGCTTGTGCTGCGCAGATGCGCTCCGCTTGTTGAAGTCAAATTGCCGGATGTTTCCCTGTTCATCTTGGAAGCTGCATTTATCCCCTTCCTTTAAGGGGCGCACACGTATCTTCGACAGTACTGGCGATGCGGAGGAATAGGCATTGAAAAAAACCGCGTTAAAGATTTCTCTCATCTCTTTCTGTGCTTTCGGAAAAGTAGGAAGCATAATTAGGCTAAAACGCTGGGGCCAGGGATTGAGGCCGAAGTTCCATCTCGAGGCAAAAGAATCGCCGCCTGGAGCCGAGCCGCTCCAGAGGACCAAGCGAGGACAAATCCAATCGCCTCGTCGGCCTCTTGATGGCAGCAGACCATTCCCTCTAGCAAGTCTCCGCGAACGTCAGGAAATGACCGTAACCTCGTGTGTGATGGATCAGCCTTGTATTCATTCAGACATTTATCCTCAATCTTGCTCCAAGCAGTATCGCTCATTTCAAATGGGGCAGGCGTAGGACTGTCAAATTTGAATAACTCAATGCCATTTTGACTGTGACCATCATGAACAAGCCAGTTGCGGACAGCATAGCTGATACCAATTGGCCTACCGTATGCTCCTTTTAAATGATCATGTACACGTGCTCCAACGAATCTTTGACCTCTTAGAAGATCTTCTGGCAGTTTGACGGGTTTCGTGGCATTTTTGGAGCGTTCATCCACGCAGCATAGCACACCGGCAACTTTCGCTAAAGCATCGTACATCGTCCAGGTTATCGCAACGTAACTTTGCAATACGAGAAACCGCCCCTGCTTGAACGTCACCTCCACGCCGTTATAGACAAACTTTTCAGGGTTTATGGACGAAGCATGTCCAGGATATGCTCTGGCCGCCCTTAAGGCAACGTCTCGGACCGCCAGTAAACCTCTCGCGTGCTCCAATTGGATTGCAAGAGTTTCGCTCATTTCAAAAAATGTGTAGCTCTCCCGAGAAAGAGTTATTGATCCCCTGACCTCTGCAACCGCTGCGACGACCCAAGCGAGGTCTTCGCAAGCTTGGTTGATTGCATCATTTAGTTTCATTCCGCTCATTGTTCAGTTTCCTCTTTGTATCGGGCCACAGTTTGATCGTACTCGGCTTGAGCAACAGCTACATGCCATTGCCGGAAAATCCTGATCGTTTCGTCTGCCTCCTCCTGAAGCTCATGTTTACGATGGAGCAAGTCCTGCCCCGGACGTGGGTCCATTTCGCCCGCCGCGTATTGTGAAGATTTAAGCTCTTGCGGAAGCAAATCGCAAAAAATTGAGTTTCTGTCTCGAACCGGCAAGCCTTCCAAGGCCAAGATTGTTGCCCTGGCAATTCGTCGCCACGGTTCTGAGTTGAATCCGTAGGAGCCGGCAAATCGAGCCCACACCCAAATGGCTTCTTTGCCCTTTCCCTTAGCAAACTGAAGCCGCTGTTCGATGTTTTCTGGTAATACCCTGCCATGCGGATCGATGTCAGATGCATATTTTGGGAGAATATATCCGAGAAGGTCTGTTCTTTCGGCGAAGCCTAACAAAGTGCTCATTTGTTCATTCAATAAGTCGGATGGTATGCCGGTCAGCGGCACGCTAGTAACGTACCTAGTGAGCCTGTGCCGGGTCGGAACAATTTTGTATCCTTCCTTTGTATCTGCCCCTTTGTTTTCAAAAGCGTTGATGCGTCGCTGAATAGTAGTCAAAAGCCAGTCCACATCATTAGTGCCAAATTTTTGAACAAGCTGTTCCAATTCCCACTGGTGATTTTCATCGACTTCATCCACGTCAGGCAATGTAACCATTAAATCCAACAACCAAGCCCAATGCTCCGGCCTAACGCAAAGCTGTGGATATTCGTTTCCAAATAGAGCTAAGAATATGATTCCATGCAGTAGCGTCAGAAAGCACCTTGGTCTGATCTCGTCTCGCGCAGTGACACAAATCTCTTCGCAGTAATCCTTCCAAACACCCCATTGAGAATGATACATGCCGGCTAACACTTGACACTTGAACACTGGATCGAAGGTTTCGGGAGACTTCTCTATTTGATTCCGAGCGAACTGGAAATCCGCTGCCGTGAGAACGCCTCTCAGCTTTGGATGCGGCTGTCCATAGAGTTGTAGAAGAAATGTCCTCTTTGCATCAGGAGTCGGAATTGCGGAGTCTGCATTACTCAATTCTGAAGTCAACCCGTCCAGTGCATGAGCTGCCCGAAGTCCCAAAAGCCTTCGGTTTAACAAGGTAAGAGCGAACAAGAAGCAAAGTCCTTTCGGATCCATCTTCAAAGCATCATGCACGAACATTTGAATATGCTTGTTCATATCCCAGTGGGACCCAGCGTGTTGCGCCACTTGCAGAATGTTACCGCTATTATTATCTTCCGATAAAAACTGCTCTGCCTGTTGCACAAACTCCCGAATGCTTGCACTATTACCCGTCGCGCCCAACTCCGTCCCAATTTCTGCCGCACGTTGAGAGGCTTGCTCGTACATTTCAGGACTGAAAAGAACGTGAAACATCGAAACAAGTGGGTGTCGCAAGTACAGTGCCTCACACTGTTCAGCAATCGCTTTTATTTCACCTTCCTTCTCAAAGCGGTCATGCCAGTGCCAGATGGAGCGAGCTGCCTTAAGCTCTGCAAGCGGCAGGGTGTGATTCATCAGGGTAGTAAGCGTCCAAGTTAGGTCTGCTTTGAGGTCGTTCCTAAACTCGGCAGCAAACGCTTGTTCAGCCTCGTCCTTGGGATTCCTTAGCGCTCGGTTTGCGCTTGAATGAGCAACGGATAGAAGCTTCCAAGAAAGCAGCCGCGATTTCGTATCGCACCTATCATTGCAGGCACATTCCCTCAGAACGATCCGCATCTCGTTCCGTTTCAACCCATCCGGAGAATTAAGTAAAATCAGCCAACGATTGACCGACAACATATGCTGCTTGAAGTAGGTGCGTTCTCTTTCGACTGAAAGAAATGGACTGCACAATACTTTAATTAAATTAAGAGTTGCGTCATCAAGCGCTTCCTGCCCCGTCAGTTTTTCAGCAATTACCATCGCCATTGCGAACGCATCATCCTGATAGCCAAAGTAGAAATCATTTTCTCCGGCGATAATTCTTGGTAGCAAGGCATCAGCACGATTGCCATCATTTTTGGGTGAGTCGGGCAAATTGGCCTCGAACATGGACAGCGCAGCCATCTCCTTCAACACAGCCTGTCTTTCAGTTTGCGTGGCTGCATAACGCGCTGCACAGAACAGTGGCCAAGCGAGTTGGGCCACAACGCTAGAATGTGTTACTTCATGTTCCTTGCCGAAAAAATCAGTAATGCTCGCCGTAGCAGTTTCAGTTACCCTAATAGTGCAGATGATTTCCAAAGCATCCGAAAGCCGTGCAAAGTCAAAACTGCCGATAAATCCAACGATGGCCTGCTGTTCAAGTACCGTACCACTGGTCGCAAGTCTCGTAAGCTCAGCAATAAGCGGTGACAGAAAATCCAATCTTGTACCTTGCAGGCCGGTGAAATATTCTGCTTTGGCTAGAGCTTTGATCAACGAGTGAATTTTGGGGAGTGGCTTGTTTTGGTAACCCGCGATTATCAAATCCACTAAGTGCCTTGCTGCCGCTGTTGCTTCAACGCGACCTATGGTCTGCTGAATCAGCCATGTTCGCACCACGTAGTCACGCATGACATCCGGCTTAATGGCGTAGAGCCGGTCATTGATGCCTCTGCGAACGACAAACTTACGGGCCACTAAAGAGTTAAGGCACTCGTGAAAGACGGTCTGATCTGCAAAGCCAGCTTGTGTCGAGACAAACGTGAGCACGGGGATTTCTTCAATATTGAATTCCTCGTAAAGAGCTAACCACCGAAGCAGAATCTCGATCTGCTGTTGGGTGCCGGCCCGCGTAGTGCTTCTCTCTATAACCTCGTTGAGGTATCTTGCGGCGACTTCGTCGGCGTCCCTCGGTAATGCGGAAAGGTCTCCATGTTTAGCCAGTACATTGACAGCCATCGCGATCCAAATTGGGTATCGACCGCCCAGCCGCGACAAGTGTTCGGCAATCGCATCTTTTCGATCCCCAGGCAGTCCTGACAATGTGCTTGCATTGATCAAGCTGAGGGCGAGGTTTTTTGATAATTCCGGCGTCAGTGGAGCCAAGACTACGGGATTCTCCCTCAAATTTCCTGGCATGTTGGTCACCGCTTTTAATACCGGATCATTGGGGGATCGGACGGCTATGATGACTTTCCACTCCTGCATGTGTGAATTAGCTGATCTCAATTGTTCAACAAGGACACGTACCAACTCGGGGTCTTGGGGCTCATCCACGAGCAAAACCGTGGGAATGGCGTAGGTGACGGCAGAAAACCATTGCGAATTCTTCCCCATTGAAGCCTCAAGCGCCCAGAGAACCTGATGGTTTCTTTTTTCGGCTATTTCTCCGATTTCAAGAAGCAGACGCGATTTTCCAATTCCTCCCGGTCCGTGAACGCAGAGCAGTTTTTTTGGTCCTTGCAGGAAGGACTCAATATTCCTCAGTTCAGCATCCCGTCCCGAAAGAGCCACTTTCAAACCGCTGTCGCCAATTTCATCGGCTTTTGCAACTTCGTACGCCTCGCCCAACGACAGGAAACAACGATTCTCGCCCTCGAAGTACGCCTCGGCTACGTGTGGGTGTTTCGTCAGGATGGCATTTAACTGCTCCAAACCCCACAATGTTGCCTTTATGCCTATAGTCCGAAAACCGGGGACGATCTCCTTGTCCCACCGCTCTGCATCATTGGGGTTAACTGTGACATTCGTCA
Organism: Verrucomicrobiales bacterium; assembly: GCA_003140095.1. Lineage (GTDB taxonomy): Bacteria > Verrucomicrobiota > Verrucomicrobiia > Limisphaerales > Palsa-1400 > Palsa-1400. The sequence continues at coordinate 10,912 of PLIU01000280.1, forward strand.
CAAGCACCCACTCTTCTGCATTTTTCCAATGAGCAGAGCGTTTGTCGGTCGATTGTTTGTAGGTTGTGATCTTTGCCAACTCCTGGTTCGCGTCACCTATCGTTTTCGCGAACGACGGCGCAGAGTGATTTTTACATTGATAAACTATTTTTCCATCCGATGAACGAGCATCCTGAGCTCCATCCTTGCCCGGCCTGCCGAACACGCGAGTCCCCGGCCACTCAAATTGCAGTAGGGTATTCACCAATGACTGGAACGTTTCGCCGCTTCGTATCAATCCCCAGTTGTTCGCCACAGACATATTCTTCATGTTAATTGAGCCGATTATTGATTTTTCGGCCCACGGTTTCAAAATTCGCATGTTTTCAATATAAGTCAAGAGACAAAAAGAAATCTTGACGAAACTAGAAATCGCGTGCAATAATGATTGCCATGATAAAAGAGATGCTCGAACCAAAAGATGAAGTGCTCGCGGGCAGATTGCAGGGCGTAATTGACATTGAACGGGTTTCAGACCCCAAGAAACGGGCCTTGGAAGCCCGCGCAAAAGACTTTTTACAGTCCACATTTGTGTCAGGGGAAACTCGGAAGCTGGTTGGAGCCATAAATTTGCGCCTCAATTCGGAGGAGGCGGAAACAGGATTGTTTCTGGCGGAGGGGCCGAAGGGTGTCGGCAAATCTCATGGGCTGCTTATTCCACTTCATCTTTGCGCCTCGCCGACTGACTGCCAATCTTGGCTGGCGGATAACAATTTCGCTTTTGCTGCTCCGTCCGGCACTCGTGTTCTGTGGCGCAAGTTTACTGACTTTCCCCTTGAATCGTTATGGGGGGGCATCGGACAGGAACTAAAAGTCGATTTTCGGCCCGACCAACCGCCGGATATCAATCAATTTCGCGCGGCGCTCAACGGAAAAAAACTCGTTTTGATTTTTGACGAACTGGAAAGCGGCGTTCGCTCCATTAGTGATAATGCCCTTCGCCAGCGCAACTTGAATTTTCTCCAGATGCTGTCCGAGGAGTCCAACCGCGCCGGATCGAATCTGCTTCTGATCGCATCGGTTTATGATGGCAACCTTGAGCCTGGTCTGACCCTCAAGCGCGTCCCGCGCGTCGAACTTCGTTTCCAGGATTCCGCGGACCGCCGCAAAGTTCTATTTCACCGTCTTTTTAAGAAGTCCCCGCTGACACCGTCAGCCGAAATCGACGCGGTTGTTCAAAGTTACCTCAATGCCTGGCGACGATTCGGCGTTGATATTCCTCCTGATTACGGCGAATTGTTGCGCCAATCGTTTCCATTCACACCCGAACTGCTGGATGTTGCGCTGGTTCGCATCCGCCAGTCGAAGGGCGGTTTTCAAGGTACACGCGGTGCATTGGGTTTCCTCGCCGCGCTGGTTCGCAGTCGCTGTGAATCCAATCACTTGCTCACGATGGCCGATGCGAGCCTCCTAGACCCCGAACTTCGCAGTTGGCTCGCCGACCTTGATCCGTCCCAAAATTTGCTGGCATGTGCCGAATCTAACTTGCGGGAACTTCGCAACAATCCTTTTGCAGATCAGATTGCGGCGGCTACTCTCCTCGCCAGCCTCGCGCCCGGAGGAAAAGGTCAAGGAGTCACCGAGGATGAACTAGCTCGTCAAATCATTGGCCCGGAATCTGACTACAATGCTTTTCGCATCTCGCTTACCAATTTTAGGAAGTTTGGTTCGTATTTCCACGAACGTGCTGGCAGCCTATTCTTCGACACCAAGGAAAACGCGCACGCCAAAGTCAATCTGCGCTCCCTGACCGTTTCCGACGATGAGGCATGGGAAAAAGTCGTCTCATGGTGGGCTAATGATGTGCTGCGCGAACCCGAACTGGTAGTGTTCGCCGATCCTGCCGCTGCTCAAACCGCCCTCGACGCCAGTTCACAAGCAGCCGTTCGCCTCGTCGCGGCCCCGCGCCACTTAAAGCTGGAGGAAATCCATCAATTCTACTTTGGCCTAAAGCGTCGCAATACCATTGTCCTAATTGAACCGCGCGACGAGAAAGTGGACCTTCGTCGAAATGCTGATTTGCTCAAATACGCCAAAAGTTGGCTCGCGGCAGATTTTCTCTCACGCAACGCGGGCGATGCTGCCAAGAGCACCGAGTTCTCCCGCATTGGATCTGACGATAAGCGCAACGCGGTGGACTACTTGAAGAAAACAAACTTCCAGCATGTCCAAGTGATTAAGTTCGGCACGTCAGCGTCGGATTGTGAATTTCAACGTGAAAACCTTCCGCCCGCTGCCACACGCGAGCAGATCGCACAGCATTTGCTCCGCACCCTGTACCCCGCTTCATTGCTTCAGGAACATCTTGGTGGCCGTGTCGCCGAACTCATTGGCAAAAAGGTCAGCCAGGTCGAGACCGACTACCGAAACACGCTCGGTTTCCCAATGCTAATGACGCATAGTTTATTTCAGGAGGCCATTGGCGCTCTCACCGAACTCGGCAATATGATTGGCTTGAAGCATCCCGCCGAATCGGGCGGCGGAGTTTGTGGTCGTCGGCCTCGGCTCACCGGCGATCAGTTAGGGGACGCCATTATTTCAGAACCATTCGACGTGACCGCCTCTCCCTCGTCAACCCAGCCTCAAACTGACGCCACATCCGCGCGCACATCCACCACTTCGCCGACAGACTCAAGCCGCACGCCCTCGGAACCCGCTACCAGTGGGCAGCCGGCTACGGATACTGTCGCCACATCATTCCTTCCCTCGCGTCAGCAGATTCGGCAGGAGATTGCCCGTTTGTTGGAACAGCAGGAAGGGCGGCGTATCGTCGCAGTTCGCATCGCCCTCACTTTTGACGAACGGACTCTGGAAACCGGCTCACTACCTTCATTCCTTCGAGGATCGCTTAGTGGTCCGGCAAAGTTCTCTGGCGAGTCCGCGCTTGAGTTTTCCGGTATTTTCACCAAGCCGCAAGTCGAGGAGATGGTTGAACGGCTGCCGGAATTCACGCCCGGCGCGTGCCGCGTCACACTCGCTGTGCAGACAATCGTCGCATGAACCGAGCGCGTATGTCCAAACTCACATTCAAACCAGATCACCTTTTCGCCGATGGTGCTCGACTTCCCGCCATCAAGGAGTGGCTCTTGGAGACCGTTTGGACTAGCGCTCGCTATCAGCAAGTCGAGCCGGAGGACTATCTCCGATCCGGTGAGGAAGCTGTTTATCGACTAGAAGAACTCATTGCGACCGGCGCGCAGGGAATTTGGGATGAATTGCAGGCCGAATCAAATCAAGCGCCCACGGTTAAATCATGGCTTGGTCTCGACGCGCCGCTACCGCTCGCGGCCCCTCGTGCCGCCGTTGTCTTTGACGGACTCTCGTTGCGCGAGTTGCCATTGCTTTTGAAACTGGCCGAAGAATCGGGCCTTCGGGTCAAATCCGCCCTGCCAGTCGCCACTTGTCTCCCTACAGAAACGATTAACTTTGTTGATGAGCGTGTGATCGGCACACGCATCGGCCCATCGCAGCTTCCAGGACGCACTGAGCTTGCAGAGAAAAACGTCGAGGCTTTCTACCTCGACCAGCCCACCGCACGTCACCGATTTACGCCGGGTCGCAGTGTGCTCCTTTGGTCCACCTATCCCGACCGGCTTTTCGCTGACGATAACGCACGTAACGAAACTCTTTTCACCAATTTCCATCGCAATTACGTTCCTACAATCTGGAAAAATACGTTGCAGGATTTGCCTCGCGGATTGCCAATTATCGTAACCAGCGACCACGGCTATATCTTTTTCGGCGCATCGCTCGAAACGTCACGCGTGTCGGATGCGCCTGAATTGCTTGGGCAGGCGAGAATGAAGGAATTCGCTCCGCACGAAGCGATGCCGTCTTGGAATCCAGACTTGCAAGTGCTTCCACAAACCCGCTTGGCCATGTTGCGAGGACGACTTCGCGCCAGGCCCCAAGGCCAAAGCTCTCGCAAACTCTATCAGCACGGTGGATTCTCGCTTATGGAAGTTCTCGTGCCGTGGATTGAACTCGAACCCAGGTGAATTAACCAGTTACCATCTGAAAGGACTCATTATGAAACGCAAAATTGGAACAGTGGTTGACGATAATCTCTATCGCGATGTGAAAACACTCGCCGCCCAGGAGCGCCGTCGCATCTCGGATGTCATGCAGATCGCGCTTAACGATTACGTCCAACGAACCAAGCGCAAGAACCCCCTTCGGTCGGGACTCACGCGCTTCCTTGAAGCGCCAGACTTTAGTCTCACTAACGAACAGTTTCGCGAGTCAATGGAACTGGATGTCTTCGAACAATGAACCTGCAAGACATCGTCAATGGCAGCACGGTATTGATTGACACAAACGTGCTTCTTTACGCCCGCAACCGACGGTCGCCGCTGTGCCGCCAATTGCTTCTTCGGTGCGAACAGGGGGCAGTCAGCGGGGTCGTCACGTTGACCACTCTTGCCGAGTTCAGTCATCGCTGCATGGTGCAGGAAGCCCAGGGCAACGGCTTGGTCGGCTCGAACCCTGCTCGCGCCTTGTCCGAGCGGCCTGAACTGGTTCGCCAGTTGAGCGCATACGCTGAGAGTTTACGCGACTTGCTTGACAGTTCACTCATTGTTGCTGAGTCGCACGCACAGGACTTTCTTGTCGCCCTTGAACTCCAAAAACAGCACGGTCTTTTGACCAATGATTCTCTCAATCTCGCGATTGCTCGTCGGCACGGCATCAAAGACATTGTCACCGCCGATAAATCCTTCGACAATGTACCGGGGATCATTGTTTACAAACCGGAGGACATTAGCACGTCATAGATTCTTTATGCCAACCAATCCTGACAATGCCGATCCATTGATCGCCCAAGCGACGGAAGCGACAACCGAAACCGCTTCCATTGATTTCAAGGCAAGCCTTGATGTGGAAAACAAAGGACAATGGCTCGAAGTACTGAAAGACCTCGTGGCGATGGCAAATTCAGGGGGGGGTTTCATTCTGTTTGGACTGGACGATTCTGGAAACCCAACCGCAGCCGATACGGAGCCGATACTAAAATACGACACTTCTCGAATTGGTGACAAAATTTGCAAATACACGAAAGTCCATTTCGGCGGTTTGCGCCTATTCTCGTCGAGCCGGGGCCGTTTTCAGCTTGCTGGCATCAGCATGTCCGCCAGCGCAGTCCCGTTGGTGTTCACTGCCGATGGCCAGTACCTCAACGAACATAACCAGGAGCGCTTTGCCTTCCGGCAAGGCACGGTTTATTTCCGTCATGGGGCGAAAAGCGAGCCGGGAACCACTGATGATTTGCGCACATTTGTTGAACGGCAAATCGAACTCGTCAAAGCCTCCTGGTTAAGTGGCATCCGCCAAGTTGTTGAGGCACCGCCCGGCGCGGTCATTTCCGTAGGTTTGCCAATTCGGACTAACGCAGAAAGCACACTTGATCGAGTCCGCCTCGTCGCGGACTCGGATGCCGTGGGAGTTGTGCTGATGGACCCGAACAAGACCCACCCATACCGACTCAAGGAGGTTGTATCCGAAGTGAAACGGTGGCTCGGTGGCGAAACCCATATCTCTGTGCATGATATTCTCGGCATCCGCAGGCTCTACCAGACGGATGCGAACCGTTCTTTCCGGTACAAACCAAATACTGGCAGCGGCCAATACAGCGACGCCTTTGTCCAATGGATCGTGAATCAGTTCAAAGCCGACACCAATTTTCTTACTCAACTCCGGGAACGGCCCCACGAATGGGTAATCAATCATAATAGCCGAACACGAGAAGTGGCTCCGCCAATTGTTAACCGGCCCAGCCGGTCATTACAGGAGGCAAATTGAAACGCGCCATTGAACAAGATTATCCGATTGTCGAGATCAATCGTCTCGCCGTGCCGGAGCGCAATTCTTTTAAGCCAATCTACCAGATGCACAAATGGTTCGCACGCCGGGCTTCGTGCGTTTTCCGCGCTATACTACTTGGCGCGTTAAAGCCTGTCGGAACAAATATCATGGAGGAGTTCTACAAAGACCACTCCCACGATCCCGACACCAATGGAAAGGTTGTCCTCGACCCTTTCATGGGTGGAGGCACTACGATTGTCGAAGCGTTGCGCTTAGGGTGCAAAGTGGTCGGCATAGACTTGAATCCTGTTGCGTGGTTCATCGTGAAAACCCAAGTCGAGCCGGTGGATTTGGAGGAACTTAATGAAGCGTTTGCACGGCTCGCTGATCGCATCGTGCCATGGTCAGGAAAGCCGCTGCGCCAGACCTTGCTCGATCTCTATAGAACCGTCCCACCGTGGACGGTGGAGGAAGTGTGTGGCCTGGTGAATTCCGACGTTATCTATACTTTCTGGACCAAGTCTGCCGTTTGCACGAGCCCCACTTGCCGCAAGCAAGTGCCACTTTTTTCCAATTACATCCTCGCCGCCAAGAGTCCAAGCATTCGTTATTACCAAGACTGCAAATGCCCCAATTGCGACGCAGAATTCGATTGGGAAGTTGAACCGGCGGCTCTCGTTCCTGACCCACGTCTCATGTTTCACGGTAATACCTACTCGGGGGGCATCGGCCGCAGCAATGCGCGTTGGACGTATGCGCACGAAGATGGCGGCATTTACGTCTGCCAAGGTAAATCGATTTGGAAGAAGAATAGCAATATCACGGAATCCTCGCCCGAGTGGATTCACGTTCTCCACCAACACCAGGTAAAGACGGGCACGTTGGAGGCTGGACACGTCTGCTGTCCGCAATGCAACGACATCATCCGTCCGCGCCTGACCGCAAAGAAGAAAAAACGGAAGAAAGTGCCGCTGACCGTGCTGCTTTGCCCTCAAACTGAGGACGTGTTCCAGTGGCGCGGCGAAATCGGACCAGACGCATTCGTTACTAGCCCGGCGGGATTCACTTTTGACCCGAACAAGGCTCATGTCACCGACAAGGGACGCTTCATCTGCCCGCACTGCGGCAATAACGACGCCATCATTGAATCCATCCGCTCGCTACCTGCCGCCCAACTCCTGCCGATGCACGCATACGGCATTCAAGCCTACGCGCCTGGATGCGATCTCGGCAACGATCCCGGCAAAAATAGCGGGAATCACAGTGATTTATTTATTGGCAATGGCGAACCAGAAGAAATGGAGAACGAAGAAGAGACGGGAAAGAGCGACGGGGCCTACTCTGGCCCGATGGTCCCCCCTACGCACAACCTCGTTTGGAAACAAAGTGGCAAGTATTATACCCGCCACTCGCCGTCAGACCAAACTCTCTACTCCACTGCCGAAGCATTGTGGCAGAAAAACCGCGATGCGCTGCCATATCCAAAAAGTGAAATTCCTTCCGGGCAGGAAACTGACCGACTTCACGACCACCACTACCACTATTGGCATCAAATGTTCAATGCGCGGCAGATGCTCGCGTTGAGCACCCTCCTGCAATCCGTCTGTCAGGAGAAGAACGTGAAGTCCCGCGATTTGCTGCTCTGTGCATTTTCAAACACGCTTGAGACGAACAACCTTTTTACGCGCAACATCCCCTCGCGCCGAACTCCGGGTGGAACAGCTCCGGCTGGTGTATTCGCGCGGCACGATTTTCAGCCAAAGGCCACGTTGTGCGAGCAGAACGTATGGGGCACTGTCTCTGGCAATAACACTTACATCAGCCGAATGCGCGCGTTGCGACAGGGTATTGCGTATGCGCAGTGTCCATATGACGGTGACTTCGATGAAGCCGGGAAACACTGCAAACGCGAAGGACTTGATCCGGTTCCTTTCGACGGCCAGGCGCTGCTGATAAGCGGGGATTCGCGCGCCGAAATCGACAAGGCCGACGGCGTTGACCTAGTCATCACCGATCCGCCATACGCTGACAATGTGAATTATTCTGAGTTGGCTGATTTTTTCTACGTTTGGCTTCGCCTCGCGTTGAAAGCACAGGATGTTCAGTTCGCGCCGGAATACTGTCCCAAAACATCGGAGATCGTAGAAAACAAATCTCGCGGTCTCAGTATGCAAGACTTCGAGGAAGGCTTGACTACCGTTCTGAGAAAGTCTGGAGAGAAAATCACCGACGACGGCCTCGTTATTTTCACCTTCCACCATGCAGAGGGAAGTTCGTGGGAAAGTGTTCTCAATTCGGTGTGCAATGCCAATCTCGTCATAGAGGCTATTTATCCAGTTCACAGCGAGCGCGAGGCATCGCTCCACCTTCAGGACAACGAAGCCATTGCCTATGATCTGATTCACGTTTGCCGTAAGCGACGCCAGGAAGACACGCGGGCCAAACGCAGTTGGGCAGGTTTGCGTCAACTGGTCCGGCAACGCGCCCGAGAGGAAATTGTCAGGATCGAATCTGGACGTTATGGCGGACAACCGCTGCCAGCTTCAGATATTCGCATGGTTCTCATTGGCAAGTGTCTTGAGATATATTCTCGGCACTTCGGCGCCGTCCTCGATTGGAATGGAGAACCCTTCCCTCTGAATTCGACGACCGAAGGAGAACCCAGCGCTTTGAAAGACATTCGCATGATGGTTGAGCAAATCGTCAGCCGCGAAACGCCGCTGCCAAGCGAATTAGAGAGTGTGGACGCGTTCAGTCAGGTCTGGCTGCTTGCCTTGTGCGACAAGCGCGAAGTTTCCGTTGACAGCATCAGCAAACTCACCCGCGGTATCTTTGAAGTGAGCGACCTCACATGCCACAAGCCCCCCTTGCTCCGTAAAGGCCGCGTGAAAGGCGGTCGCACCTACGAGGTCCTCACGCCGTTGGAACGACTCGATGCGCTTCGCCAAACCTTGCGAGGGGCGGAATCAACCTCCGAGCAACTGTCGCTCCTGACTTCCACCGATAATGCACCTATAGTCATTGGCCCGGAACTCGTGGATGTAATTCATTTGCTGGCCGGCAACGCCGAGCAAGGCGAACGGCTTGACCTACTCGTCGAGCGCTTTCGGGGTCAGCGCGAGCAGATTCGTGCCGCTCTGCATTACTTGAAGCAGCGCGATCCCGACCGCTGGACCAAGGCGTGCGACAAGTTGCTTCCGTTCTACGATGATCTGTTCGCGCAAGCGACGTTGGAGAAAGGGAATCACTAATATTATGGCAGGCTACCTGATATTGCCCGNNTGACTGGTCCGGCACACAACCCGGCAAAGTGAAACCCAATCCGACCCGGCTCGGAATCACCGACCTCGTGCGTCAATTCGAGCAAGACCCGTTTCCTTTCACTCGCCGCTCGCCCGGTCTCTGTCTTTTCGGCTTGGACGAGTTCCTTGTCCAAATGGAGCAGCTTGAGGACGTGAACGACAACCGCGAATGGCCTTTCTTGCAGGAAATGCGCCGCCGTCTGAGGGCGGTTTCCAATGAAGTCAGCAACATCGGCATCATTCACGTCCCCATTCGCCATGCGCTCATCTTGGGCGCGAGCAATCACCTATTTGTGCGTTACGCGGGCAAGCGCATCCCGCTATGGCGGCTTTTTGGCTCGAATCCCTCCATCGGCAATGAGGGCGTCCACCCCACCTATCTTTACGGAGAGAATTTGTCATGATTGATGCTACAGAAAAATTGTCTCCCAGCGACCGAGTCCGAGTTTCAGGACGTTACGAACTTGGCATTGGCGAGGTTCTGCGCCTCTCAGAAACAGGTGGTCTATACGTGGCCGATGTCGTTTTCGAGAGTCGCTCTGGACGCAGGCTTGAAACACTGCCAGTTCAACGTCTTGAAAAAGCCACTTCGCCCTGGGACAAACTCCGCGCCGGGCAATTCGACAATCCGAAAGATTTCCTGCTTCGCCAGCTTGCCTGGCAGTTCCCGCTGGGCAACACCGGCGGCGAGCTAACCAACTCGCGTACTCAACTTCTACCGCATCAGATTCTGCTTACGCATGACGTGATTAAAATGACGCGCCGACGCTTGCTCATCGCCGACGAGGTTGGCTTGGGCAAAACAATCGAAACGGGGATGATTATCCGCGAACTCATCGCACGAGGCGAAGCGAGGCGTGTGCTCATTTTGTGTCCGGCGGGTCTGGTCAAGAACTGGCAGAACGAGTTGCGCGGGTGCTTCCGACTCGAATTTGAGGTGCTCGGCATTGATTTCCAAGACTTTGCCCCTGCGAGTTGGGAAAACCATCAGCGCGTCATCGCTTCGATTGACACTGTCAAACGGCCAGCCCGCATGGAACGGCTTTTGAATGCCCCTCGCTTTGATCTTGTTATCGTGGATGAAGCGCATCACGTCAGCCGCATTCGCTATGGCAAGAAACAGCAAACCACGCAGAACTATCGTCTAATGGAGGCACTGCAAGGTCACACACGCGATTTGCTCTTTCTGACAGCGACGCCGCATCAAGGCGATAATTTTCAGTTCTGGTCGCTGGTCAACTTGCTTGACAACCACTTGTTCGATTCGCCGGAAGCGATGATCTCACACCGAAGCTTGCTTAACCGCGTGATGATTCGCCGCACAAAACGGGAGGTTGTGGATGCCAATGGCAAAGCATTGTTCGTCCGGCGAAAGGTTCACACCGAACCCTTTGAACCCGCCTTGCGCGAGCAGCGATTTTACGAACAACTGACGGACTACCTTCGCACTGGTTACGAAGCCGCCGGTCTTTTCCGTGCAGGCAGAACGACGAGCGCCCAGCGCGCCATCGGTTTTGTCATGACTGCGTTTCAGAAAATGATGTCCTCAAGTCCGCGAGCCATAAAACAGGCTTTACGCCGTCGCCTATTGGTCTTGCTCGTTCGCGAGCAGATTGAGGTAGAGCGGCAACGCCGGACAAACTTCGAGCCGGAACTTCCGGCACAAATCGTCCGCCTCCAAGACGAAATGCGCCTCCTCGCCCGTGAAATCTTGCTCACGAGCGGCACGATTATTAACGACGCAGAAGCTGACACCTATATCGCCCAGGTGCGGCAGCGGATCGTTCGCAAGCTCGCCGACCTGGAGGAAACGACGGAATGGTCGCTCGACTCTGACGAAGAAGGAGACGAAGGAGTCTATGGCGACGTGGAAATTCCTGACGAGTCAGCGCGGGTGCGCGAGCTTATCGGCCTTGTTCCCGAAGGCACAGACCGAAAGTTTGACCGTCTTCTCTCGGTGATTTCAGGGCTGCGCACCGTCAATGAGGGCGAGCGGTTCATCATCTTTACGCAGTATCGCGAGACTCTGGAATTTCTCCGCATCGAATTAGCGAAGATTTACGGTGCGGATAAAATCGCCGCCATCAAGGGCGGGCCGTTGGAAGACAAGATTGAGGCTGCCGAGCGGTTTTGGGATGACAACGGCGCGAAGTTTCTTGTATCCACGTCTGCGGGTGGTGAAGGAATCAACCTCCAATGCGCCCGTGTGCTGTTCAATTACGACCTGCCTTGGAATCCGATGGCCGTCGAACAACGCATTGGCCGCATCCATCGTTTCGGGCAAAAGGATGTTGCACAGGTTTACAACCTTGTCGCCAAAGACACCGTCGAGGAACGCATTTATGGTTTATTGACGGACAAGCTGGAGGCTGTCGCTCGCGCCATCGGAAAGATGGACCGCGAAACCGGAGAACCACTGGAAGATTTTCGCCTCGATATTCTTGGTTTCCTTGGCTCGAACCCAAATTATCAGCAACTTTTCAAACAGGCGCTTGTGGACAAGGACTATCAGCGCACCGCACGTCAGATGGAAGAAATGATGGAGCAGGCGCAACAGGCGCGCACGGCGCTGATGGCGCTTTCGCAGGATTTGACTTACTTCAACTTGGAACATTATCGCCGCATTTCGGGGCGCTTCAATCTTCAGCAATTGGGAGCATGGTGCCGGGAGTCCATCATCCGACTAGGCGGCTCCATGCTTCCCATCGGCGAATTCTGGCAGGTTCTTACACCCGAAGTATTGAAAGCATTTTCACAAGTCGCACCAAAATATGAAAATGTAACATTTGACCGTGAACTCGCCATGCGGAAGAAAAAGTGCGAATTGCTCGGCATCGGACATCCCCTGATAGATGCGCTCATCGCATACCTTCAAAACGCTCCGTTTAGTGGTGATACGGCCTGCGTCGTAGCCAGCGGAGCGAGGGCAGGTTCGGTGGAGGCTCGCTACCGTGTCACTTGGGATCGTGCGGATCAAGGCTCGTCGGCCACGGTTGTGCGAGTTTCGATCAACGGCCAGTGTTACGTTGACGAAGGCAGTTTCGATGCAGAGCGTCTCGAAGCAGGTCGTTTTGCGGATGCCGTGGCGCCCACTGCTTTGCCATTAGATGCAGAAACAAGGGCTCAGGACGCCATACGACTTTGGACTGCCTCTCGGCGGACGGAAATGCCTGAAGGCACAATCGTTCGTTGTGATTTGCTCGGCGTCTCGGCGGCGTCCGACGCAGTTATCTTAACAATAATCAAGAATTCCAATGCCTAAACGGGGCAAATTCATTTCTAAGAATCAGATTACCGGGCAAAGCGCGATCAATTTGATCGAACGAATCGTCCTCGAAATGGGCTATACCTGGGTGCCCACCAGCGGGGCGACCGATGCTGGCATCGACGGAATAATCGAAATTCGCGATCCTGCCACTGGCGAAGCACGAAACTTCATTCTGCAAGTTCAAAGCAAGTCCACAACTGTAGATTTTGAGTCCGAAACAAAGTCGTCATTTGTTTATCGTGTAAAGGAGCGTGACCTCGGTTATTGGCTTCAAGGCAATGCCCCTGTCCTCTTAATTGTGTGTCGGCCTTCCCAAAACGAGGCGTTTTGGATACCGGTAAAAACGTACTTCAACACACCTGAAGTCCGCCGAAGTTGCAAAGTCCTATTTGATAAACAAAAGAACGCATTTGACAAAAGCGCGGCTCGGGCTGTCGCTGAATTGGCAATGGCCGCCGATCAAGGCGTTTATCTGCATCCGCCGCCGAAGCCCGAAACTCTTACGACGAATCTCTTGGAGGTCAAGCATTATGCTCCAGATTTATTCGTTGGGATAACGCCTCACAAGACGAACAAGGAAGTTGAAAGCGTCTTCAAAGAGCTAGAGGAACGACCTGGGCGGGTATGGTTCGTAAAGGAAGGCAAAATCTTTTCATTCCACAATCTTTCCGACTACCCGTGGTCAAAAGTCACGGACCAAGGGACCATCGAAAAGTTTCATGCGAAGGAATGGGCGCACTCGAATGACCTGGATAAACAACATGAGTTCGTTCGACTCCTCAACCAATCGCTCCGCACATTTGCCCGGCGAAAGGATATTGTGACCTTCGATCAAAAGCGCCGCGATCCGGTTTTTTACTTTAAACCGCGAATCCATCGCAATGCTGAAACCAAGAGCGAAGCATTTGTAGAGCGGATCGAAACGTGGACGCTTGAGAAAAGCAGCACGCGAACTGTCGTCCAAATTTATCGAAGTTTTAAGGATGAGACAAAAGTCCTATATTTTAGGCATCACGCTTTTCTTGGACATTTCTGTCGGTTCGAGAATCGTTGGTTCTTGGAACTCAGTCCGACCTACCACTACACGACCGATGGAAAGATCGAATCGCCCTATCGAGCGGAGAACCTGGCCGGCATGAAGCGGCAGGAGGGCCACCAATCAGTTTCCAACAACGTGCGCTTTCTGGCTTATTACCTTGCTCATCATGATCTGCTTGACCGGGAATATCCGTTTCTCGGCTTCGGTGAACTCCTTTCTTTTAAGACCGAATTTGGCATTCGGGATGAGGACTGGAAGAATCGTACGGACCCTGACGAGGTAGTCGTTGAAACTGTCGATCCCAACGCAGAATTCACTTTTCTTGAAAAATGAACGTTCAGTTACTAGAGGAACCAGAACTTGAATTCGGTCACGCTGGCCGCCATGTTGATATTAGGTTTGGAATCAAGGCGCACGGGCCCGTTAGTCTTGCTGATCCCCAAGCGCCGAAGGAGATCAAGCTGGGATTCGTTGGAACTGCTACCTCAATAGAAAAGCTTCTCACCTGGCTCGATCAATGCAGAAGTCCCATTCTTGCGAAGGCAAGCAAAAAACCCAACCTTTTTCCGTCTTTTCCTGGGTTCGCATTAGATCGTTGCTTTTATTGCGATTGGACAACCTCAACGGAGAAATTGCAAAGGACCATTCCGCCGAGAGACCTGAAGGAGATTTTAGAGGGGAACACGCGCAATGAAGCCGTGAAGAAAGTAGTGGATCGCTTTATTGGCGAATGCCGCCACCTGACCGAGCACACCAATGCAGATGTACTCATCTGCGCACCACCGTTGGATTTATTCGAGAAATTCGATATGCCGCTAGGCACTTTGGACGATGAGGAGACATCCGAAACTGATATTCCTGAATACAAAATTGATTTTCACGATTATTTGAAAGCTAGAAGTCTCAACTTGCCGAAGCCGATCCAATTCGTGCGTCCCCCCACTTACGACCCCGACGCCAAGCACATAAGAAGTACTGGAAATCCGCGAGGTCTGCAAGACCTCGCAACCCGCGCGTGGAATTTTCACACGGCTCTGTACTACAAGGCAAAAGGCATACCCTGGCGACTCCTGCGACGAACTTCCGATTTGGACTCTGCTTATGTTGGGATCAGTTTTTATCTCAGCCCGGACAAGCAATCAATTCATACCAGCGTTGCTCAAGTTTTCAACGAACGCGGCGAGGGGATGGTCGTTCGAGGTGGAGAAGCCAAACGCTCAGAAATTGACCGGCAGGTCCATCTCAGCAAAAAGGGAATTCGAGACCTCGTTACGAATGTTCTCGCAGAATATAAACGCCATCACGGAAATCTTCCCGCTCGCGTTGTCATTCACAAAACGTCCAGCTTTAACGATCACGAGAAAGACGGTTGCAACGAGGCTCTTAAAGAATTGGGCGTTGACCATCGCGACCTCCTGGTGATCAATGATTCATTCGTGAGACTATATCGGAACGGCGAATATCCTCCGCTTCGCGGTACGTTTATGGAATTGGACGACAAGAGTTGGTTTTTATATACGCGGGGCAGCGTTGATTTTTATATGGCCTACCCCGGTATGTACGTCCCGAAGTCGCTTGCAATTACGCCTGTGGAGATTGACGAATCACCGCGCAAGTTAGCAGAAGAAATTCTCGCACTCACGAAAATGAACTGGAACAACACCCAATTCGACAGTTCGCTGCCCATCACAATCAAAGCTGCCCGCCAAGTCGGTGGAATTCTGAAATACGCGACTGATCTCCCAAAGATTGAAGCATCATACGCCTACTATATGTAAAAGCCCAAAGAGGAGCCACAAGGCGGAGTCTGGGCGATTCTTTATGAATTGAGACCTCTGCAAAAGAGCGTTTGATTTGATGTTTTTGAAGTCATTCAACAAAAAATTTTCTCGACCAGGCGGGGCGGCTTGTTTTTTTGGCCGCCCGACTCAGCGGCTCAGCGGTTCTGGAAGCGGGTTTTCATGCTTTGCTCAAGGTGGACAGCCGTTTGAGGTTCCAGGCAATGCTTTTGAACTCCAGTTCCAGCCGGTTGCGCGCCAGCCCCAGGTAGCGCACCCTCCGGTAGCCGGCGGTGCGCTTCCACCAGCAGAAGATCTTTTCAATTTGGGAGCGGATGGCGCTCAGGAGCCGGTTGGCCCGCAGGGTAGAAGCCGGCAGCTTCTCTCCGCGCACGGCCTTGCGCAGGATGCCGTCGGCGATCCCGTGTTCTCCGCACCACTGGCTGCGAGCTCGGCTCCAATAGGCCTTGTCGGCCACCACCATTTTCTCGTCGCCCCGCACCACGGTGTCAAACCCGCGGCTGTCATGCACGTTGGCGCTGGTCAGCGTGACGGCGCGGATAAGGGTGTGGGTCTGGTCCACCGCCGCATGGGCCTTGTAGCCGTAGTGGGCTTGCCCAGCCTTGGCGGTGAAGCCAGCCTCGCCATCGCCGCCGGTTTTATCCCCCTTGGCCGGAGCCCGGCGGGCGGCTTGCAGCAGCGTCGCATCCACCAGGGTGCAGGTCTTGAGGATCAACCCCTTTTGCTCCAGTTGCCGGTTGACCAAGCCCAGCAGTTGTTCGTGCAGGCCGTGCTGGCGCAGCCGCTGGCGAAAGCGCACCAGGGTGGTTTCATCAGGCACCGCATCCTGCAATCCCAAGCCGACGAATCGACGCCAAGAAAGACGGTCGGCCACCAGCTCCTCGCATTGAGGGTCGGAGAGGCCATAGCAGTGCTGCAGCAGGCTCATCTTAAAGAGGGCCAGCGGCGGACAGGGCGGGCGCCCGGTGGCCGCCGGATACATCGCCTGGAGGGCCGCCTCCATCGGCTTCCAGTCCAGGACGGTGTCGAGCCTTTGCAAAAAATCGTTGGCCGGCGTCGTGGTCATCAGGCTGTCCAAAAGTCCCATCTGCGGATTGGTCGTCGTGTGCATGCCTTTCTGACTGTCAATCAAATAAAATGTTCAAGCTCGTTTTGCAGAGGTCTCGAATTAAGTTTTACAGCTCCAGTGGCGAGCAAGATCAAGCTGAAACAACGCTGGTCCGGGCTGGGACATCGGTTTAGCAGGCTTTTGAAAAACGGGTGATTTTGAATGTTTGGGGCATCCATGCTGTCAAATATACNNCCCAGCCGGAGTTGGTTTGTTTGATTTCCCCTGATTCGGCCGTGCCCAAGGAGCACCCGATTCGTACGATCAAAAGGCAGATCGACGAAGTGCTGCGCCGGATGAGCCGGATCTTTGACTCCATGTATGCCCAGGAAGGCCGGCCTTCCATCCCGCCAGAGCGGTTGCTCAAAGCCAAGGTGCTCATTGCCCTCTTTAGCGTGCGCTCCGAGAATCTCTTTGTGGAGCAACTGCATTACAACTTGCTTTACCGCTGGTTCCTGGACATGGACCTGAGCGAGCCTGTTTTTGACAACTCGATCTTCAGCAAGAACCAGCAGCGGCTGATGGCGCATGAAACAGCCAAGCTCTTTTTCACCCAGGTGGTGGCGCTGGCGCGGGAAGAGGGCTGGGTGAGCGACGAACACTTCAGCGTCGATGGGACCCTGATCGAGTCATGGGCCAGCATGAAGAGCTTTGTCCCCAAGGATCAACCGGAGGCGGGGCGCAACGACGATGATCCGGGCAATGCGGAGGTGGATTTTCGCGGACAGAAGCGGAGCAATCAGACCCATCAGAGCACGACCGATCCGGAGGCGCGCCTGCGCAAGAAGGCTGCCGGACAGGAAGCCAAGCTCTGTTTCGGGATGCACGCGCTGATGGAGAACCGGCATGGCCTCTATGTGGATCTGCAAGTCAGTTCGGCGGTGGGAGTTACCGAGAGCGACGCGGCCTTGGAGATGTTGGCTCGGCAGAAGCAAGCGCGCACTGTGGGAGCCGACAAGGGCTATCATCACGGGCCTTTTGTGCAAGGCTGCCGCCAACAAGGCATCGCGCCCCATGTGGCCACGGCGAAAGGACGAGCGATAGACGGTTTGGACAAGCGGACCACCCGTCAGGCTGGATATGCCATGAGCCAAAAAATCCGCAAGCGCATCGAGGAAGGCTTTGGCTGGATGAAAACGGTGG
>PLIU01000221.1:0-5305 GCA_003140095.1 Verrucomicrobiales bacterium
CATTCCGATTGAAGCGGAACACTCACCAATGCTGACAAAGAGGAAGGCGTTAACTTGCCGGAGAATCTTGACCTGATTCCTGCCGCCAGAAAACTCGAAGGGATTGATCAAGCAGTAAAGAGCCGAAGCAAATTCATGATGCCACAGGACGTGCTCAAGCGTCCTCTGGAGACTCTTCGCGCAAATTACGATTACATTTTTCTCGATACGGCCCCCAACGCGACACTGCCAACACTTGCGGCATACATGAGTGCTGATTTTTTTATCCTCTCTGCGATGCCTGACCCGTTTGCAATCGCGGGACTCAACGATGCGGTGCGCGACATTATGGATGCAAGAGCCAGTGGAAACCCAGGTCTTGGGCTGCTTGGTGTCGTCGTTTCGGGCGTGGACAAACGGACAAGCCTTGCAAATTCACTGTCAGAGTTTGTTGAAACATCGTTTAGAGCGGGCGCAAATACCGAGTCAGTCAAATTCAAGACCTCGATAGGGCGCTCGACGGTAATTCCGCAAACCCAAAAGGCGGGCAAGACTCTTTTTGAGACTCACTCGACACACAAGGTGACCGACGAATACCGCAGTCTCGCAGCCGAAATCGAAGAAAGACTTCAGGCGATTGACGGCGCAGTTCCGGCAAATCCAGGAAATGAAAAGGGGGTGGTAAATGGCTAAACGCGCAGCACCAGACGAGCAGCCTTTCCGTCCACTGCTTGACGCGGGCCTTGTTTCGGCTGCAATAGCAAATCAAGCGACCCAGGGCGTTTCGACTTCCCAAAATGCGGCGCAGAAGGTCGTTGATCTACCACGCTCCGAAACAATGCGCAGAATTGAGTCCCACAGAACCGAATCTCCTGACGCCCAGCCGAAGGAATTTGGAGGGGGGACGAGGGAGCGTGGACCTCAACCGCGCTTGGAAAAATTCGACAATGAAAAGAGAATCCTGTTCACCGAGAGTGAGACGCACTCAATTGATCGCCTCGTAAATAACCTTGCGACGCGTTTAAAATCGCAGATTAAAGTAAGCCACCTTGTTCGTGCCATTGTTGCTCTGCTTTTAAACGCACAAGGTGAAATCGATAAGCGGGCAGGAGAGGCAGAACCCCTCGTCCGGCCGCCCAACGGCGACTCACAAGCCATGCAACGATTTGAACGTCAAATCGCCGCGATCATCGGAGCAGCTTTGCGCGATGCCGGTCCGATCCGATAACCGTGAGCATTGCTCTTACGTCTCGGGGCAGAACAAATAAGCCGCCGGGAGGGTTAATTGGGCCGACCAAACAAAGCGAAAGCCTTTTTTAAAAACCACGCAGACTGCGGCCAATCGCTACGGCTGCGATGCTCGCAAGCTTGCGCTTCTCGTTCCTTCGCAATTGGCCACAGACTGCTTTCGCCGGTGAAGAGGAAGCGCCCGTCAGTCGAAATTCCATTCCGCGCTCGGCAGGCAGCAAGTTTTAAATACTTTGGTTTTTGCGGCGGGCGACGGCCACTGGTGAACGATTCGCCGCTTGCCGGCCGCTACTTTTCATTTCGATGACCGGCGCAAGCCTGACCGCAATTCGTTTCCCGCTGTGTTCAAACGAGATGAGGACAGCGACAGCGCGATTTACTGGCAGGCCATTTTAAGTCGGCCAGGGAACCGTCAAGGTATTGCTCGTCCGCTCTGGTTTTTGATCAGATGAATTGTTCACGGTGCCACATTGGCTGCCCGAAATAGCGGCCTGCGCTCCACCTTGACTGCTCCCTGTCCTCCTGGGGCCTTACCTTTAGGTTTCATCGCGCGCCAACTTTTCGCTGTGCGAAAAATGAACGAATACACAACAGAAAGAGTGACTATGAAAAACTTAGATTCAAATGAAGCGTTTGCGCTTGGACAAACGCTTATCACGGCAAAGGCAATGGAAGTCCTCCATCCACAGGAAGCCCTCTCTTCGCTTTATCTTCACTCCCGCGGAACCTCCTCGGTTTCGACTCAAAACACCGCCTGCGGCAAAGCGATCAAGATTGCCACCGACGGTGGCCGAGGCATCACCACACTCTCGCTTCTCGGTGAGACTGACCTCGCAGAAACAGGCGCACTAGAAAATTGGGTTTGCGGATACGGTTGCAGGACATGCGGATAGTATTTTTGGGAGAGCAAATGGCGAGAGCTTACCGCGCCGACACGCCCGCACTTCAATATACCAAAGCCAAAAATTATGAACCCGAACAACGAGGAATCACTTTCTGGAGAAAACAATACATACACCCGAGCGCAAGCCGTGGCCGATGGCTTCCAATTTAACGTTTCCAAAACAGCAAAAAAGGCAGGAATTCGCTTCCCGGTTTTTTTGACCCGCGCCGTTTACGACCAATTCGTAACGGTTCCGCCAGGAGTTGACGGCCAGAATAAATCGGGAAGGCTATGGGATATTCTTTGGACATTACGCGCCGCGATTCTAAGCAGCCGCGCTGGTTGCAACCGCTTGTCCATTGAGCTTAACGTCCGAAACGACAACCAGGCTTCTCGTTTGGTTGAGCTTGTCGCTACCCTTGATCCACTCGACCGCAACGACCAAAGACCCGCGATCACGGTAATGCTGCCGCAGGAGGAATAAAAAACAAACATCGGCTGCTCTTTCCGCGCCAATCTAAAGGCGATGCTTGCGCTCCTTTTCGTGCAGCTTTTTCTGCTCTTTCTTAAACTGGTCGCGGTGCATCGTTTGTATCCGAACTGCTTCTCGCACCGCGGCAAGTTCTTGGCGCGTCATGGTGTGCTCACGCGATATTTCTGAACGTAGAATTTTTCCAAGCTTTTGAATTTTTGCAATTGACTCTTCGGTCGTATGATTTGGCATATCTAACCTTTCAAAAAACTTTCCTCACATCGGTTGACCCTCATTCTTGCCGCATTTTCGCTTATGCCCAAGTCCTCCCCGATTTCCTTCAGCCGCAATTCCAAAATGTGGCGGCTGTAAAGGAGAGCGAAGCACTCTGGATCCGCTCTTTTTAGCAGTTCAACCGCCTCTCGTGCGTCGTTTTTCTCAACTTCTGTGAAGTGAGCATTAACGGCATCTTCGTCGATTAAGGCGAGCAGCGCTTCAAAGTCCGAGTACGTTTGCGGCTCGCGCGAACGCTTGCGGTAGTATTTTGCAATCGAGGCGCGCGTGATTCGGTAACAATAGGCGAAAAATTCTGGTCGGCTCTCGCCCCGAAAGGAATAGAGGGCCAGAGCAATGGCGAAAACCGCGTCTTGGCGAACATCATCGACATCCTGCTTTGGAACTTTCGTTAAAACGAAGAGGTGAACGTCGGGGAGAATCGCGTTCAGAATCTTTTCGGCGAGCGCTGGATCGCCGGTCTTGCTATATTTGACAACCATTTCAATTAACTCATCCATGCCTAGTTGAAAACATACTTTGCGCTGTCACCAAAGAAAGTTTTTTCTAGTTTTTCCAGAGAATATTCTTCAAGAAAGTTTGTTCGGTTTTGTCCGCCCGGCGGAACAGACAAAGGAGACTCTGATTATGAGCAACGAGCAATTTCAGTTTCTGAATCTCCGGCACCTGCCGGTCCGGTCGACCCGGACGCAAACGGCTTGGTTGCTTAACTGTAATGATCACGACATTCCCGTGCTCGTGCGCCAGCGGTTGATCACACCGCTCGGAAATCCTAAGCGGAACAGCAAGCAGTTTTTTGAGACCCAAGCCATCCTGAAGGCGGCGGAGGACCGCAAATGGTTGAGCAAGATGACCGACGCAATCTCCGACGCTTGGAGGATTCGCAATTCCGACGACGAGGAGTCCGACGGCATTGAAAACACCAAACTCGCCGCATAATCCGTCCACCAGGCTGAATTTCGCAAAACCTTTCACGCCGCTTGTTCCGACTGGATCGAGATGACGTTGAGGAGTTTTCTTTCAGCACTCTGGCGTTCAAAATCGTCCAAAGCGGGAACGGTGACCTCGGCACTTTTCGCGTAGGCGCGGTGAACCGCTTTGCTGTTGTGGCCCAAATTCTCCATCGCGAACCGCTCCGGGTAACCAGCGCTCTTGGCCCGCTCCGCCCAAGCGTAGCGATACGAGTGAAGGCTTACGCCCTGTATTCCGAGCAGCCGGCAGCGGCGCGAAAACTCGGACGCGCGCGCATTGTCGCTGCTGGCGGAAATTTTCGGGAAAAGCGGACCGGAAGATGGGAGTTGCTTCAAAAGGTCGCGCAAATTCTTGCCAATGGCCACTTGGGCAGCCGTCCCAGTTTTCATCCGATTGTAACGAAGGCTCTGCTTTTTCCAATCCACGTTCGCGGACGAAAGCGCCGCCGCGTCACTTTGCGACGCCCCAATTTCCCAAAGCAACTGGTAATAAAATTTCCGCTCGACATTCTTTTCGGCCGCCACAATTCGCTCGTGCTCTTCCGCCGTGATGCCGCGCTTCGCTTTGAATTGCAATTTTGGCCACTGCTTCGTGGGCAGCACAGGAGAGGGGAGCCAGCCAAGGCCGTAGGCCAGGTTGTGCAGCCGCTTCAAATAGTGCGCTGTGGACACGGTGCAATCTTCTAAAATGGACCGGATCTGTTCCGCTTTCGTTTGAATCAGGGGCGCCAGCCGAATCGTATCAAAGGCCTTTGACCTCATGGCGCAAGCGCAGCGGGTCTTGGTGGACGGATTGCCGTGGGATTCCATTTCATCCATCACGTCCTGCCAGGTTCTTTGCGTGGCCTCAGGATCGCTTGCGGAGAGGTAAGTGCGGGCCAATTGGAGGTTCAGATTTGGCTGCCTGGCGGATTCGTTCTTCGCATTTAACAGGACACCCGCCTCGGCTTTGATTTTGGTCCGCAGGCTCCTTTGCTTCCCCGTGACGGTGTCCTCGCTGTAAAAAACTCCCGAACGCTTAAACAGGATGAATTGCGATTTCATAACCGATTTCTCTGGTTAAGAAATCCGTTCGATTTCGCCCGCGTTATCGAACGCGAGGAGTAGCGGGTTTCAGAGGAATTGTTGCGGCCTTATGGCGAATAGTTTTCGCAAAAGCCGCTTTACTGACAAAACCACTGACAGTGGCTGGTCCTAAAATTGGGAAGCCCTTAATGCACAAGCATTAAGAAATGGCTCCAAAGGTAGGACTCGAACCTATTGAAGCCTCGTTTTTTATGTTTTCATTGATGCTCATAATTGCCTTTCTGTGCGCTAACCTATACGCGAATATACAAGCGTTTCCCTAGTATGGCAAGCATTATTTTGCATCTTTGTGCATCAGTGGGCAGAAAAACTTGTGCGGGACTGTGCGGTTGTGCGGGAACTGTGCGGGAGTCGAATTCTGTGCGGGAACTG
>PLIU01000221.1:5381-6618 GCA_003140095.1 Verrucomicrobiales bacterium
CCCGGTTTTCGGCAGACCGTCCCGGCGGACCCTACCCAACCCCCCGCGCGTGCCTGGCCGTCCGTGGTGAGCAAGCCTTTTACACAGACCAGATTTTTGAAATTGGCCTCGAGACCGAAATTGATTTTGGGTACTGGGCTGCTACGAGTTTAGATCAGCTTGCATTGGTGCCGGAACGGGTGAAGATTGGTAAATGAATTCGGTGCCTAACAAATCTGATTTCACTTCCAATATCCGGTACTTGGCTTTTTAACCACTGAAGGTATTCCTGCACGCCGCACGCTAAAACAAAAAACGGCGTGGTGGTGGTCAAATTGGGTTCTGCGATTGCAATTTCGATGTTGGGCCGCACATCATCGACAATCATGGCGACCTGTAAAAATGTTCGTGCTTCTTTTGGACCCTGTCGCATTTGCTTTATGGCCGCATCCTCTGTTGGACACAGCAGGAGGGATTCGGCGAAGGATAGCGCGTCACTTGGTAATCCTCGCGAACCCGAATCCAGGCCCTCGGCTTTGGCAATTTGACCATATCGGGAAAGCTGACTTTGAAAGGCTGCTAAAAGTTTTGGAGGAAGCATAATGAAATCTAGGTTGGCGCGGTTTTTTCGGCGTCTGGTGGATATATTAGCCAGTTTGGAACTTCCTCCAAAAAAAGGATGCGTAAGGTCATGTGACAGTCAGTACTCCATCGAATCAAGTCGGCTAAAAACGGCAATCCGTTTGCTAAAGGAATCAGCCAAATGTTTTCGTGAATCGTTTGCATTCCTGCGGGCGGGGCTTCAATTCTTCGGATGTTATCTACGAATAGTCGCCATGAAGCTCGGTGGCCGGTTTCGTTTCCTGGTGTGCAGGGTTGCTGGGCGGCAACCACAAACGCAAATTTCGCATCCAAATCAATTTTCATATTTGAAGGAAGGCGAAGTTTCAGACATACGAGATCGGTGGCCGGTGGGCACAAAAAAGCCCGTCCAGCCTCGAAAACCCATTGAGGCGCCGGCCTTGCGGTAGCGGCAGACTGGACGGACTAAATTCTGATCGTTCATCGGGTTTTCGGCCTGATTTGCTGAAAATCGCACGCCGCGTAGCCCTTCACAAGTTTTATTCCATACCTGTTCCTTAACCTGACGCGAAACCCTGTCCACTTATGGCGGACGGGTTTGGAACAAGTGCGCCCTGCATCGGGCTGGTGGCTGCCCCGGTTTGCGGTGCTCCACGCCAGCGGCCAGCCGTGGAGT
>PLIU01000232.1 GCA_003140095.1 Verrucomicrobiales bacterium
GTTGATCGACGAATTGTTCGTCATCACCCAGCCCGCCCATTTGCAGAAGCAGTTCACCGAGAAATTGGTGGCCGAAGAGCGCGATCTGCTGCGCGCCGATATGTTGCGCGAGCGGTTGCGCGACGTCAGCCGCCCGAACCCAAAAGCGACCGGGGGCAGCAGCGCGGCGCTGGACAAACGAAACTAGCGGAGGCATGATGTAGATATGAGCGAAGAAGCAGCAGCCATGAACAATTTCACGCCGCGCGCCCAGCAAGTCCTGGCGCTGGCCCGCAAGGAGGCGGATCGCTTCAACCACAATTTCGTCGGCACCGAGCACCTCCTGCTCGGCCTGATCAAGCTGGGCCAAGGCGTTGCCGTCAACGTCTTGCAGAAGCTGGGCTTGGACCTGGAAACGGTGCGGATGGAAGTCGAAAAGCAAGTGGGAACCGGCCCCGATCAAAAAATGATCGGCAACATCCCGTACACGCCTCGCGTCAAGAAAGTCCTTGCACTGGCTTCCAAGGAAGCCAAGAATTTGAATCATACCTACGTCGGCACCGAGCACATTCTGCTCGGTTTGCTGCGGGAAGGCGACGGTGTGGCGGCCCGCGTGCTCAAGAATCTGGACGTGGATATCGAACAGACCCGCCAGGAGATTTTGAAGGAGTTGGACCCGCAATTTGCCACCTCCGAAGAGTCTCAAGGCAGCGGGACCGACCCCGCCCCGGAACGGCAGCCGGAGAAAAAGGGCGAGATCAAAACGCCCGCGCTCAAGGCCTTTGGGCGGGACTTGACGGAGATCGCCCGCAAAGGGGAAATGGACCCTGTCATCGGCCGTCAAAACGAAATCGAGCGGGTCATTCAAATTTTGTGCCGACGCACCAAGAACAATCCGGTGCTCCTGGGCGAAGCCGGCGTGGGCAAGACGGCCATAGTGGAGGGTCTGGCCCAGGAGATCGCCCGCGGCAATGTGCCCGAAATTCTCCGGGAAAAGAGGGTCATCACCCTGGACCTGGCGTTGATGGTCGCCGGGACCAAGTACCGCGGCCAATTCGAGGAGCGCATTAAGGCGGTGATGGATGAAATCCGCCGCGCCAAGAACATCATTCTTTTTATTGACGAGTTGCACACCATCGTCGGCGCCGGTTCGGCGGAAGGGACGATGGACGCCTCCAACATCATCAAGCCGGCCTTGAGCAGGGGCGAAATGCAGTGCATCGGCGCGACCACGCTCAACGAATACCGCAAATACATCGAGAAAGACGCCGCGCTGGAGCGGCGCTTCCAGACGGTCAAGGTCGAGGCGCCTTCGCCGGAAGAGGCGGTGTTGATCCTCAAAGGCTTGCGGCCCAAATACGAGGAACATCACAAAGCCGAGATCACCGATCAGGCCATTGAATCGGCCGTCAAGATGTCCGACCGCTATATCACCGACCGTTATCTGCCGGACAAGGCCATTGACGTGATGGACGAGGCCGGATCGCGCGCGCGGATCGGCACCATGACCCGTCCGCCCGAAGTCAAGGAACTGGAGGCTGAGATCGAGAAGATCAAGGCCCAAAAGGAGCGGGCGATCAAGGACCAGGATTTTGAAGGGGCCGCCGCGATGCGCGACAAGGAAAAGCACGCCAAAGAAAAGCTCGATGCCGTACTGGCCAGCTGGCGCGCCAGCCGCGAGGAAAAGCGGGTCACGGTGGGCGAGGAAGACATTTTGCAAGTAGTTGCCAAGTGGACGGGCATTCCGCTCAAGCGCATGGAGGAAGGCGAGGCGCAGCGCTTGCTGGCGCTGGAGCACGAAATGGCCCGCATGATCATCGGCCAAAAGGAAGCTGTTTCGGCCTTGTGCAAGGCGTTGCGCCGCTCGCGGGCGGATTTGAAGGACCCGCGCCGGCCCATTGGCACCTTCGCCCTGCTCGGTCCCACTGGTGTCGGCAAAACCCTTTTGGCCAAGACGCTGGCGGAAATTCTCTTTGGCGACCCCAAGGCGCTCATTCAATTGGACATGAGCGAATATATGGAACGGCACAATGCCTCCCGCATGGTCGGTTCCCCTCCTGGCTATGTGGGCTATGAGGAAGGCGGCCAGTTGACCGAACAAGTCCGCCGCCGGCCCTATTCGGTGGTGCTCTTTGACGAGATCGAAAAGGCGCATCCCGANNCTGACCGACAACGTCGGCCGGGTCATCAATTTCCGCAATACGATCATCCTGCTCACCTCCAACGTGGGGGCGGAATTGATCCGGCGCCAGACCACCATGGGCTTCTCTCCCATCAGCGACGAGCACAGCTACGAGAGGATGAAGGAGAAGATCATGGACGAAGCCAAAAAGGTCTTCCGGCCCGAGTTTATGAACCGGCTTGATGACATCATCGTCTTCCGCTCGCTGACCAAGCCGGACCTGTTGGAAATTCTGGACCTGGAAGTCTCCAAGGTCCTCAAGAGGCTCAAAGCCAAGCAATTGCACTTGACGCTGGAGCCGGCGGCCATGGAGTTTCTGGTGGAAAAAGGTTACGATCCNNTTGGAAGACCCGCTGGCGGAAGAAATTCTCAAGGGCAGCCTGCAACCCAACGAGCCGGTGACAGTCGTGGTGGAAGAGGGCAAGCTGGCCTTCAAACAAAAGGCGACCGACATCCCCAAGGCGCTGTCAAGCTGAGTCGAGCTTAACGGACCTTCTGCAAAAGTGTGGTGGACGATGAAGCCTCGCCAATGCCTGACTTGGTCTCTCCGCGAGGATGGCTCGGTGGTCGTGCGTCCCCAGGCAAGGGCTTTGGATTTGTTCGGAAGACTCAAATCGGCCAAAAAATTTCCTGGACGCGCCGCTGAACGGGAAACGATGG
>PLIU01000173.1 GCA_003140095.1 Verrucomicrobiales bacterium
TGGCCGTTGAGAAAGAAGGCCTCGCCCGGCCCCATTTTCATGTCGCCAAAATCAAGGATTCGGTCGTCCACCGCGTTGCCGTTGGTCACGGCGGTTATTTGCGGCTGCAACGGAGTAAGGAACGTTGTATAGATTTGCAGAATTGTCGAAGCGTCGGAGAGTCCGTAACTAGAGGGAGGGGGCGGGGCCTGGCGCAGGACAATGTTCTGGCTCAAGCCGGCCTTGGTGTAGGTGTAGAGGACGTCGGCGGTCACGTTGCTGAAGGCGTCGGCGTATAAGACCTGGTTGGGGGCGACAATGGAGCCGTTGCAGTCCTTCAACTGGCCAATGGGGGCATTGGAGCCGCTGACGGAATCGAAGTACGCCAAACCAAAAATGGTGCTGGAAATTTGCTTGCCATCTGGAGTATTGACAGTGACGGCGCCGCCGGGGGTGTTGGCGTTCAGGGCCCACTGGACTTGGTGACGGCCCTGGATGGCTTGCGCGCCGCCGGGGACGGATTCAACCTCTTCCACGGAATCGACATATTGGCCGCCGCTAAGATAGCAAATTCCGGTCCCGAGCTCCTCGTAAGATTGCTGGTTGGTGGTCACGTCGCCGCTGGTGTTGGTGGAGAGGAGCGGCTTTTGCCAGGTTTTCGAATACGGCCCGGCTAGGATGCAGATATAGTTGGTGGAATCGACTTGATTGGTCGCGGCTGCGGCCGGCGCTTGCGCGTGGCAGATGGCGGCGCTGAAAAGGAGGCCCGCGCAAAAAAGAAGCGCCTCGGCGGCAAGGTTGTTGTTGGAAGGGATAAGCGTTCTCATAGATGTCTTTACAAAGGCGGCGCGGCGGCCGTCGTCGATGATAGGATCGCCAGGATGAAATGGACTCTGTTCATGCTCTTCCTTGAGCTGTGTTGTTCATAACGGTTAAAATGTACGAGAACACAGTAACAAGCGGAACGAACGCGCGCTATGGGGTGTAACCCGAACTAGAATAGAGACGCAGCGACGGATTGGGCGGGCGGAAGGCTGTCAAGCATTTTAAAAAAATCCCGCCGCGGCTTAAAATCGCTAGTATTGACTTATTGATGGAGGGCGGAGCGAGAGCGGACGTTTGGTGAAGGCATTTGCCATGATATGCCGGCCTAGCGGCATTGATGGATAATTCCACTTATTTCCGGGTTTTCCAAAATTAGGATGTTCGAGGAATTTCGAGATTTCCGGTTTTCCAAAATTTTGGGCGTAAACCAGAAAAGACCGATCGAAAATTCTCCGATTGCGCTTGCTCCAGCTTTTTCGAATAATCGGGGAGATTGACTTTGTCGCACACCGATTACATTAAGAGTCAAGAAGAGTTGGACCTCCTCTTGAGTCGTCCGAGCGCCCAGTTGCTGGAGAGCATCCGCAGGTTCAGCAGTCCGCTGGTCATCGTCGGCGCCGGGGGAAAAATCGGGCCGACGCTGGCGGTCATGGCCAGGCGCGCCGCCGACGCGGCGGGATGCGCCCTGGAAGTCATTGCCGTCAGCCGGTTCGATGCCACCGCGCCGGCCCGCGCGTGGCTGGAGCAGCGGGGAGTATCGACCCTCTGTTGCGACTTGCTACGGGCGGATTCTATCGGGCAGTTGCCCGAGTCCGAGAACGTCATCTATCTGGCCGGGCAGAAGTTCGGCACGGGCAAATCCCCCGCCGCGACCTGGGCCGTGAATGTGGTGGCTTCGGCCCGGTTGGCCGAGCGCTACGCGGGCGCCCGGTTGGTCGCTCTCTCGACGGCCAATGTCTATGCGCTCTCCGAAGTGGCCAAGGGGGGTTCGGTGGAATCCGACCCGTTGACACCCTTGGGCGAATACGCCAATTCGACCGTGGGGCGCGAGCGGGTGCTGGAGTTTTTTTCGTTGCGCGATGGCATTCCGCTGACCTTGCTGCGGCTCTGTTACGCCGTCGAGTTGCGTTACGGAGTGCTGCTGGATATCGCGCAAAAAGTGCATGGGGGCAAATCGATTGATCTCGCCAACGGTTATTTCAATTGCATTTGGCAGGGCGATGCCAACGACCTGATTCTGCGTTCGTTCTCGTTGGCTCATTGCCCGCCCACAATCTGGAATCTGTGCCGGCCGGAAGTCTTCTCGGTGCGCAGCGTTGGCGAGCAGTTTGGCGAACTTCTCGGGCGTCCCCCGCGATTTGCCGGCAGCGAAAACCCCAATGCGCTTTTATGCAACTCGCGTCCCCTGTGCGACAAGTTGGGCGAACCCTCCATCCCGCTGGCTCCGATGCTGCGCTGGATTGCCGACTGGGTCCGGCGCGATGGCTGCACTTGGGGCAAACCCACTGGCTTTGAAGTGCGCGACGGGAAATACTGAAACCTGTGACCTCTTCGCTCATTCCTGAGGCCGCCCGCGCGCTGGCTCGCGGGTTGGTCATTCCGGCTTGCCCGCTCGCCCTGACCAGCGCGCGCAAGCTCGATGAGCGGCGCCAGCGGGCTTTGGCGCGCTATTATGTGGCGGCGGGAGCGGGAGGACTTGCGGTGGGGGTTCACACCACCCAGTTCGAGATTCGTGATCCCAAGATCGGCCTGTTTGCCCCGGTGCTGGAATTGACCGCCGCGGAACTGGATCGCCTGCAAGTTCGTTCTGCCGAACCGATCGTAAAGATCGCCGGCATCTGCGGCGAGACGCGGCAGGCGATCTCCGAGGCGCTGCTGATAAAGCGGTTGGGATTCCACGCCGGCCTGCTGAGTCTCGGTATGCTCAAGACGGCCAGCGAAGAGGCTCTTCTGGTCCATTGCCGGGAAATCGCCACCGTGCTGCCGCTCATTGGGTTTTACCTCCAGGAAGCCGTCGGCGGGCGGAGCCTGTCCTATTCGTTTTGGGCGCGGTTCGCGGAAATCGAGAACGTTGCGGCCATCAAGATCGCCGCTTTCGACCGCTATCGCACGCTCGACGTCGTCCGGGCGATCGCCGGATCCGGCCGTGAGGACATCGCCCTCTACACGGGGAATGATGACAATATCGTCATGGACTTGTTGACGCCTTTTCGCTTCAGCGTCGGGGGCAGGCGCGTCGAACGCAGGATTGTAGGCGGTCTGCTGGGCCAATGGGCGGTGTGGACAAGCAAGGCTGTCGAACTGCTCGATGAGTGTCACCGCCAAGTCGGCACGGGCACAGTCATCCCGCTGGAACTGTTGCGCCGCGCCGTTGAAATCACCGATGCCAACTCCGCTATATTTGACGCCGCACACAATTTTGCCGGCTGCATTGGCGGCATTCACGAGGTCTTGCGCCGTCAGGGCCTGTTGGAGGGCATCTGGACCCTGGATCCAAACGCCGGCCTGAGCGCGGGTCAACTCGGGGAAATCGAGCGGATTTACGCCGCTTATCCCAATCTCAACGATGACCGTTTCGTCGAGGAACATCGGGAAGAATGGCTGAACGCCCCGCCAGCTCCCGGAGGCTGACGCTTTTTTGGGACCCATGAAACGGCACCGATTGCCAGTCCTTCGGCCCGATGGCGCATGAACGCTCACTTGCACGTGCGCGCGTTGCTGCCATCGGATTTGCCCTTCGCCGATTCGTTGCGGGCGTTGGCGGGCTGGAATCAAACGCGGGCGGACTGGCGGCGTTTTCTGACTCTGCAACCCCAGGGATGTTTCCTGGCCGAATGGGATGGGGCGCGCGCCGGCACCGCCACCACGATGGTTTATGGATCGGATCTGGCGTGGATTGGCATGGTATTGGTCCATCCGGAGTATCGGCGACGCGGCATTGGACGCGGCCTCCTGCTCAAGTGCATCGAGCACCTGCAAACCCGCCGAGTGCGGTGCATCAAGCTGGATGCCACGCCGCAAGGCAGGCCCGTTTACGAGAATCTTGGGTTCAAAGACGAATGGACGTCGCGCCGA
>PLIU01000381.1 GCA_003140095.1 Verrucomicrobiales bacterium
TATTTAAGGATAAGCTCTAAGTTTTCGGCGAGATGCGAGAGGTCGCGGTTCGCAGCGGTGGCACGAAAATGGTCGGTGATTCGGCCATTCATGTTCAATGCCCTTGGCGTATTTCCCGGCTTGGGCGCATTGTGATTGCTTACCACGATTTTTACTACAATCCTGGTGGTAAAGCTCTCGATGATTGGGACTCCATGGGCAAGAGCCGGTTCGATTCAGTGGCTGCTCTTCTTTGCACTGAGTTTGAGACGACTCCGTCACTAGTGGCGTCCGGGGACGTTGACGATGTAGGAGGTTTTTCGCTTCTTTTCAGTCGTGATTATAGGCTCGACGTTTTTCCCGATGATAGCCTCGATTCGAGCGAGCACTGGCGAATTTTTAAACCTGGAGATCGCAGCAGGCATTTTGTTTTTGAGAGAATGAAGCTTTAGTCCACCTGGCGCCCAAATACTTTCCCGGCCTGATCAGCCCCAAGGCTCAGTGCGTCCTGAACTTTAATTCGTAGGGGGCGAAGAGGGGCCGGCCACCGTCCGCGCTCGCGGCGGATGCGGCGATTCGGACGCGAACGTCTGCGCCACCGGGAAATCCCGCGCCCTCCGGCTTGAAGGTCATCGTGTCACCGGCCACCGACCACGAAAAGGCGCCGGAAACGGGCGGGTCGGCCGAAAAGGCTTTTTGGAGGCTGTTCGTGTCCATCGCCGCGCTGAATCGCAGGACAATCGGGTCGCGGCCGGGTACGTCCCGCGCGTCGTGCGCGGGCGAACTTTCCACCACCACCGGGTCGAGCGGATGCCACAGATTGGTGTCAATGAGAATTTTTACGCCGCCCGCCGGGACTGGCATCGCCGGAATCCTGCGCGCCGGCGTCACCTGCACCGTTTCGTTGGTGTCCAGGAGGTTGATCAAGACCGACTCCGCCGGGCGAAGGGTCGGGCAAGCGGGCAGCATGCGCGGCCGGAGCGCGGTGTTGAAAATGACGGTGACCTCCTCGGTGTTCCAGCGGCGCGCGTAAGCAAAAAGGCCCGGCCCGTTGGTCTCGCAGCACAACGGCGCTTGCAAGCCGATGCGCAACGGAGCGTAGAGGCGCCGGAAATTGTTCAGCCGCGCCACCCATTGGAAAAGGGGATGCGTCATATTGAAACTGTCCACCCCGCCTGGACCGTCTTTGAATTGGCCGGCAAACATGTCTTCGCGGTCGGCGGGGTCGGCGCCGCCGTTGAAGGCCTGTTCGGTCCCGTAATAAAGACAAGGAATGCCGCGCCCGGTGTAGAGAAAAACCAGGGCGGACTTGAGCCGGTCCCCGTCATTGTGCGCCTGGTCCCGGCTGAGAAAGCGCGGGTGATCGTGATTGTCCAAGAACGTCACCAAACGCATCCGCGCGGCAGGGTCGTAACAACCAAGCACGCGCTGGTAATGCGCCTCAATTTCGCCCGGCGCGCCGGTCGCCCGGGCGAACACATTCTGGATGGCAAAATAGAGCGGATAATCCAGCACCGAATCCAGCGCAAAGGCCCCGGCGCTTTTCCGCCCCGTAAAAGAACCGCACAGATTGTCGGAACGGTCCAGCACCTCCCCGAACATGAAGAAGTTGGTCTTGCCATGAGCGGTCGCGAAGGCGTGAATCGCCGGGCACCACTGCTTCCAGAAACCCATTTCCACATGTTTGACACTATCGACGCGAAAGCCGTCGAAATCGGCCTGCTCGATCCAATACTGGTAAATGGCCGCCATTTGCCGGCGCACATAAGGAGTTTCGGTCCGGAAATCGTCCAAACCCAGCAACTCGCCCAAAACCAATTGTGTGGGGTCTCGGAAATTGCCGATCAGGCCGTTGTTATGAAACAAATTGGTCAGCGACGTATTGGTGGCATTGAGGTCAAACGGCGGCGGATAAGTCGTGGCCGGATCCCGGTAGCTGAGGTGATAACCATCGGGCGGCGCGCGAAAGCTCCCGTAACCGGGATCGGTGCTGTAAATCAGGTCCGCGCCATGATTGACTACAATATCATCGATGACCAACAAGCCGCGAGCGTGCGCGGCCCCGACCATGTGCCGCAAATCCTCGAGCGTGCCCCAGCGCGGGTCGATCTTGAAAAAGTCCCGCGCGGCATAACCGTGATACTCGCCCCGCGCATTGAAAACAACGGGCGAGATCCAGATGGCTGTCGCCCCGAGCGCCTTGATGTAATCCAGCTTCTGTTCGAGGCCAAGGAAATCCCCGCCATGCGCGCCGCCCGGGCGCAGCGGATTGTAATTTCCATCCGCGTCATTATTGGACGGATCGCCGTCAGCAAAGCGGTCGGTGATGACCTGGTAGATGCTTTGCCCCTGCCAAAACCCATTGGAGGCCGATTGGGCAATGGCCTTTTCCGAAAGGCACAAAAGGCCAAGAAAAAGAAGCGCGCGGGCCACAACCATCCTCCCACTCTAGCGCGATGCCGCCCGCGCGCCAGCGGAAAGATCGATCACGATAACACCTTGCGGCTTCGCGCCAGCACGCCTAAGTAATAGGCCATGTAATAGCCCGCCAATAGTCCAAAGACACAAAAGGTCAGTGGACTATGCATCAAAGCAGGCGGCTGCGCTGGAGCGGCTGCAATATTTGAAAGCGCAATGAGGCGATAAGCCAATCGCGCCGCCAAAAGAATTGTCAGCGCACTGCCTATGTAGGAGTTCGGCGTATAAAAGCGGCCTTCAGCATTCGCCTCAAACTGCGTCAGTTTCAACCCCACCCAAGCCAACGGCAAGCCCAGCGCCAGTCCGCCGCCCAGACCGAGCAGAAGGCTGGGATGCATCACGGAGAAGACCGCAATCAGGCAAGTCAGGACGGCGTAAACGACGATGCGGGTCACCAAGCGCTTGGGCCGCAAAGGCTGCCGGCCAATATTCCGGCGCATGCGGCTATAGATCCTCCATACGACCAAGGCCCCGACCACGACCGGCACGAAATTGGGAGAAGTCATAGGCAAAATTTTTCGTGGCGATAATATAAATCGGCGGAATCCATGCCGGGTTAACAGCGTAATCTAATTCTCAGCCGCCGGGCAAGTCCGCGGTTGGCTGTTTTGGCTGCTCTTGCCGATGGCGCTGGCGGAATCATGCGGAAGGCTTGACGCCACGTGACGGTTGATTCAACCTTGGAAGATGAACGTCCAGGAGCTGAAAAAGAGGGTGAGCGGTGGAGGCTTCCGTCCGTTTGCAATCCGCACGACGGACGGGCAGGAGTTTGAGGTTCCACATCCTGAATTCATTCTCATCGGAAAATACACGATAGCCATCCGCGACAAGCAGGGATTCATCAACAACATAGATCCTTTGCACATCGTCTCGGCCCGAGAGCTTTCGCGCCGCAATGGGGGAGCTTGAGTTTGGTCCGGCGGGCTTGAGTTTGAGTTTTTTTAAGGCAGGCTGGCCGAGAACCATGGCTTGGCGCATCCTAATTGTTCCCGACAAGTTCAAAGGCAGCTTGACTGCGCGGCAGGCTGCGGACGCCATCGCCCGCGGTTGGCGCAACGCGCGGCCCAAGGATTCCCTGGACTTGCTGCCCATGAGCGACGGCGGCGACGGGTTCGGCGAAGTCTTGAGCGGCTTGCTCGGCGCGAGCAGGCGCAGCGTTGCGACGCTCGACGCCGCGCATCGTCCTCTGCGCTGCGCGTGGTGGTGGGCGAAAACGAAGACGGCCATCATCGAATCGGCCAAAGTCAACGGCTTGGCCATGCTGGCTGGAAAGGGATTTCATCCCTTCCAGCTTGATACCTTCGGACTTGGCAAAGTTCTGCGAGCGGCGGAGAAAGCCGGGGCCAGAGATTGCGTGATCGGCATCGGCGGCAGCGCGACCAATGACGGCGGGTTCGGCCTGGCTCGCGCGCTGGGCTGGAAATTTTTAGGCCGCGACGCCGAGGAATTGGACCAGTGGTGGCAATTGAGCCAATTGATTGAAATCCGCGCGCCCGGGGCGCCGCTGCAAACGCGTGCGGTCGTCGCCGTCGATGTCCGCAATCCGCTGCTGGGGCCGGCCGGTTGCTCGCGGATTTACGGGCCGCAAAAAGGACTGCGCTCGGAAGATTTTGACTTGACGGAGAAATGTCTTACCCGCCTGGCGGCTGCGTTGCAGGAGCAGCACAACCTCGGAGGCGCAAAGGCTCCCGGCGCGGGCGCGGCGGGCGGCCTGGGCTACGGTTTGAGAGTGTTCGCCGGGGCCAGGATCGAGTCCGGTTTTGATTTGTTCGCGCGCTATGCGCGATTGGACGAGCGCATTGGCGCGGCGGAAGTGGTCATCACCGGCGAAGGGGCGATGGATGAGCAGACGCGGATGGGAAAGGGGGTCGGCCAAATCGCCCGTTGGTGCGCCCGCCGCGGCGTGCCGTGCGTTGGATTGGCGGGGATGGTTGGGCAATCGGTCAAGGAGAGCAGCCTTTTCACACACACGCGGGCGTTGACGGAAATGGCGGCCTTGCCACGCGCCCAAAGCCAGGCGGCGCGCTGCCTGGAACGGTTGTCGGAAGAAACCGCCCGCGCCTGGCCCGCAACCTGATATTGCCAACGGGGCGGTTTCAGTGTTCAGTTGCAGGATGACTTTAGAAGATCATTTGGGTGACATCATTCGCAAGGGACGTCTGGCCAGCGGCGCGGCGGCGAAGGCGGCCGCAGAGGCGGCGGGTTTGACGGAAGCGGAGCTTAGCGCCTTGGAAGAAACCGGCCGGGTTACGGGGACGGTGCATTGGCTAGCCCTCGGCCAGGTCACCGGACTCAACGGCGACAAGCTCGAGCGGATCAGCCAGGGCTGGCTGCCCGCCGCGCGCGACCTTTCCCAATGGCGCGAGCTGCGGGAAATCACCACCATCGCCAACGACCTGGCGGTCCATTGTTATTTGATTTGGGACGAAGGTTCGCGCGAGGCGGCTTTGTTTGACACAGGCTGGGACGCCGCGCCGATTTTCCAGTTGATCGACGAACATGGATTGAATTTGCAGCACCTGTTCCTTACGCATACGCATGAGGATCACGTCGCGGGGATGGCAGCCGTCCGCGCGAGATTTCCGAAAGTCCATTTTCATACCAACGCCAAGAGCGCCCCGCCCCAGCACCGCAACCGGGCCAATGATTTCACGCATCTGGGCAGCCTGCGCATCACCAACCGCGACACCCCCGGCCACGCCGAAGATGGTGTCACGTATATTGTTGGCACTTGGCCGGACGACGCGCCGCACGTCGCGCTGGTGGGCGACGCGATTTTTGCCGGCTCCATGGGCCGGGGGAATCAATCGTGGGACCTGGCGCGGCAAAAAGTGCGCGAGCAGATTTTGACCTTGCCAGAGGAGACGCTGCTCTGCCCCGGCCATGGCCCCTTGACGACGGTGGCGGAGGAAAAGGCGAACAACCCGTTTTTCTGAGCTTTCCATCGGTTCGCGGTCGCATTTCACCTTTTAAGAAATTCCCATCAAATTGAGGGAAAACGAGTTCGTCCCATGCGGAGACGCATATTAACATCAATTCGTGTTGCAGCACGTAATAATGGGAATAGAACGCGAGCATTTGATCTGCCCGTCCGCCAGCCACTCCGGGGTTGGCTTGCGCGGCGCTTGCGTTTACCTTCCTTGTGGTCATGTGCGCGACATCGCAACAATTGTGGGACTGGTTCAATAAGCAAGGCTCGGAATGCCAAGCCGTCGGGCTTTCTGCGGAACTGAACTGGATTAATTTTCCCGGCGATTTCTTTGCGTCGATGTGGCACTGCATCTGTGGAGGCGCATGCGAGGTTTCAGCCGTTGGCTTGCTTCAGGCTGCCCCGCAACGCTTTGGCGTTGACGCGAAAATTGGCGGTACCAAGACGCGTGATGAAATCACTCGCGTTAATAGCGTTAAAGTAAATCTGGCGGCTAAGTCGGCTTTGGTGTTATACGACATCGGTAACGATAAAGTAGTCAAGAATATGGTCATTTTGCACTATAAAGCGCGGCTGGATATGTTTTTCTGCTATCTCCACCAATCGGTAAGAAACCCCCCGTTTGGCGAAGAATTCGATTTGAACGGAACGCCGGTAGAGATGGAGCTCCATGGCAACAAGGTTTCAACCAAGCGCTTTTTGCTCGCGACGCTGCAAACATTAGCCGAAAAAGGCCTAGAATCGATTTCGTTAACGATAAAGGACGTTTCTAGGTCCACCATTTCCCTATTGATCGCCGTTTTCCGAAAAAAGCCTGGCGCAAGGCTGGAGGCGATATATAATATTCTTTAAGTGATGTTCGTCTATCCAAAAAAGTATGATGTAATCGTTGTCGGTGCGGGTCATGCCGGCGTCGAAGCTGCGTTGGCGGCGGCGCGCATGGGCGGTTCGACCCTATTACTGACGATCAACGCGGACACCATCGGGCAAATGTCCTGCAACCCGGCCATCGGCGGNNCAATTTCGGATGCTCAACACCAAGAAAGGACCGTCGGTTTGGGCACCCCGCGCGCAATGCGACAAGAAGGCTTACCAATTTCGGCTCAAGTGGATTTGCGAACGAGAGGCGAATCTGGATGTTAAACAAGGCCAAGTCGCCAAGATTTTGCACCAAGACGGTGTCGTGGATGGAATCCAGACGACATTGGAAGTGGAATATCATGGCAGAACGGTGGTCATCACGACCGGAACATTTTTGCGGGGCTTGATGCACATTGGGACCAACCAGCAGTCGGGGGGCCGGGCTGGGGA
Organism: Verrucomicrobiales bacterium; assembly: GCA_003140095.1. Taxonomy (GTDB): domain Bacteria; phylum Verrucomicrobiota; class Verrucomicrobiia; order Limisphaerales; family Palsa-1400; genus Palsa-1400. The sequence continues at coordinate 6,698 of PLIU01000381.1, forward strand.
GGCGGCAGCGATGGGGTTGTCCGGGTCGCTGAAGGAACTTGGGCTTGAACTCGGGCGTCTTAAGACCGGCACGCCGCCGAGGCTGCTTCGGCGGAGCATTGATTTTTCCAAGATGGCGCTTCAACCGGGCGACGAACCGGTCCCGTATTTCACCTATTGGAAGGATGATTTGTTCCACGTGGAACATTTGGGCAAGTACCCCCCCGGATCGATCCTTGATCTAATCGACGGCCAGTTGCCATGCTA
>PLIU01000168.1:0-5246 GCA_003140095.1 Verrucomicrobiales bacterium
TGCATGGAGCGCACGATGCACAGGTCGTCGGCCATGCCGCCGATGAATGGAAAGAGCGTGGAGATTTCCTGGCCCGATTTTCCCCAGCGCTTGAATTCGCACGTGGGCGCCAGTGCCTTGAGCGTCGCGCCTTGCAATTGCGCCAGTTGCTGCCCTTTGGTGAACGATTCGGGAAAGGGCTGCCCGTCGATTTTTTTCAGCGCCGGTTTGTTATCCAGACATTCCAGGTGCGACGGGCCGCCGGCCATGCACANNAGCAGGCAGGCCAGCGCCAGGCCGCCCAGGCCGTATGCGCCGCGGTTGAGAAAAGCGCGCCGGTTCAGGCCGTGCGAGAAACTGTCCAAGTTGGGATTCATGCGATTTCCTTTTCAATACACCGTGATCGTTTCGTGCAAATTCAAAATGACGCGGCAGACCGACGTCCACGCCGCGAATTCACGGTTCGCAGCCGCAGCCTGGGCGTCAACGCGTTGTTCGGCCAGGAATTGCCGCAGGGATTCCAGTTCCCGCGGTTGCAGGGGTCGCGCCAGCGCGCGCTCGGAGGCCAGTTCCAGCCGCTGATCGTCGGAGCCGCCGCGGGCCAACAACTTGCGCGCCAGCGCCTGCGCCGCCTCGACGAACGTCGGGTCNNTGCCAATGAATGTAAAGTCCGCGGCGGTATTGGAGGTCGCCGGTGTCGGCGGCGTAAGTGCGGTCGGGAAACTGCAAGTTGGCGTAGTAACCCGCCGGCTGGTAGGGATAAAAGCTCGGTCCGCCCACGTCCTGGTTGAGCAGGCCGGCGATGGAGAGCGCGTTGTCACGCACAAATTCCGCCTCCAGCCGCCGGGGCGACTGGCAGGAAAGAAGCCTGTTGTTGGGGTCGATTTCGCGCACCTCGGGCCGCAGGCCGGATTGCTGCCGGTAAGTCGAGGAAAGGACAATCAATTTGACCATGTGTTTGACATTCCAGCCGCTCTCCTGGAACTCGACCGCCAGCCAGTCGAGCAATTCCGGGTGCGAAGGCCATTCGCCCTGCGTCCCCAAATCATCCACCACCGCCGAGAGGCCCGCGCCGAAGAATTGTTTCCAAAGGCGGTTCATCATCGTGCGCGCAGTGAGCGGATTGTCCCTGGCCACCAGCCAGCGGGCCAGGTCAAGGCGCGTGAGCCGGCGCCCGCCCGGACTGGCGGCTTGCGGCAGGAAATGCGGGACGCCCGGCTCGATCAGGTCGCCTTTGTCATCCTGGAAATTGCCCCGCGCGAGCACGCGCATGGGGCGGGGCGGGACGGCGACTGTGACCATCGTGGAAGCCAGGCCGTGATTGCAGTCTTGTGCGTCGTGTTCCAGCTTTTGCACCTCCGCCAGTTCGCCGCTCCAACCAGAGCCGAGGAAGAAGGCCTTCTCCAGCGCGTGCTCTTGCGCCGCGCCGCGCAGGAAACTCCCCGAAGACAATGCGCGGCGAAGATTCTCATCCGCGCCGGAAAGCATGGGATCGGAGCCGGCGAATGGCGAGACAGAAAGCCTCAGACAAGCCGCCTTGTGTTCGCGGAAACGAAGCACCAGCGCATCGCCCTCGCTTACGTGGACCGGCTGTTGGAGCAGCCAGACAGCGCTTTGATGGTTAGTGGCGTCGCCCGCCGCGATTTTCCAACTGCCGCCGAGGCCCGGCAGACTTTCGCCGTTGAAATCATGGTCCGCTTTGTGGTCGGCATCGGAGAGGGAGAATTCCAATCGTTGGGCGGCGGACTGCCCGACGCGTTTGAGCTTGGCGTCAAATGAAATTTGGGTCCTTTCCCCCTTGTCGCGCAAGACCCCGCCGCCGTCCTTGGCCAGCGGAATTAATTCCACCCGAATGGCCGCCAGCCAGTTCGATGCCAGCGGCAACGCCACTTCCGTCTCGCCCTTCCCGCCCGCAAAGACGATGGCGTGATCGGCTTGGACGACGAAATTGGTGTCTGCAAGGCTGGCTGGATTCGTGCTGATGGAGATGACGGCAGGCAACGGCGTTTGCCAGCCATCCGGGTGTCCGCGGACCAAGGCGGCGCCCTCCTGGCGCCATTGCGCGAACGCGGCTTTTTCCTTCGCGTCAGTCTTCAATGTAACGGAGGCGCGCGCGATGCGGTTGTCGATTTCACCGTTCAGGCGCGCCAGGCGTTCTTCGAGATAGCGGCTATGGACCTGGATTTCCGGCGGAAACGGCGAATCGTTGTCCAAGCCCCTGAGTTCGGGCGCGTCCTCCTCCTTGGTGTAAATCTCGTAACAGCCCCATTCCTTGATGTCGGCGAAAAAGGCTTCCATCTGATAAAAGTCCCGGGTCGAAAACGGATCAAACTTGTGGTCGTGGCATTCGCAGCAGCCCATGGTCGAGCCGAGCCACGCCCCGGCCAGGGTGCGGACGCGGTCGGCGGCGTATTTGGCCAGGTATTCCTTGGGTTGCGCGCCGCCCTCGCGGGTTTTCATATTGAGGCGGTTGTAGCCGCTGGCGATTTCCTCTTCGGTGGTGGCATGCGGCAGAAGGTCGCCCGCGATTTGCTCGATGGTGAATTGGTCGAAGGGCTTGTTGGAATTGAACGAGTCAATCACATAGTCACGATACGGAAAATCGCGCTGGATCTGGTCGCCGTGATATCCCACCGTGTCGGCGAACCGCACCGCGTCCAGCCACGGGACGGCCATGCGTTCGCCGTAATGCGGCGAAGCCAGCAAGCGGTCCACCTGCCGTTCGTAAGCGCCGGCGCGGTCGTCCCGCAAAAACGCGGCCAGATCCTCCGGCGACGGCGGCAGGCCCGTCAGGTCCAGGCTCAGGCGGCGCAGCAACGCGCGTTTATCGGCCTCGGGCGACGGCGCGATGCGGCGGCCCTCCAGCGCGCTGAGAATGAAGGCATCAATCGGATCGCGCGCAAAGGCCTGGTCCTTCACGGCGGGAACGGCCGTTCGCACCGGCTTGATATAGGCCCAATGCGGCTCGTACTTGGCACCTTGGGTGATCCATTCCTTAAGCGTGTTTTTTTCCTCGACCGTGAGCGCCTTATGCGTGTTCGGCGGCGGCATGAGGTCATCGGCTGTGGTGGCGAAGATATGCTGGACCAACAGGCTTTCTTCCGGTTTGCCGGGCACAATGGCCTTGAGGCCGAGGGCGCTATCGCGCACGTCGAGCCGGAGCTTGGCTTTGCGCCGGTTGTTATCCGGGCCGTGGCAGAGCAGGCAATTCTCGGCGAAGATCGGACGGATGTCGCGATTAAAGCGGATAGATGGGCCCGCCTCGCCGCACAAAGCCCTCCCCGCGCCCAAGGCCAAAGCCAGGAGCAGAACGAGCAACCGGTTGATGGGCGGCAACATGCTTACGAATAGACGAGTATTATGCGCCTTTTATTTGGATTTACAACGAACTTTTGTGGTTGGGCGCGGGGAGACTGGGTAAATTCGTCGGCATCGGCCTTGCCAAAGGCACTCGGAAGGTGTTTGTTTGTGGCATGAGTGCGGTAATCGCCGAAAGCAACGGTCCTGGAACGCAAGTCTTCAGAGCCCCTGACATTCAACTTTTACGAGCAGATATGGGAACGGTTCGCGGGCTAAGGGTAATCTCCGAGAACAGAGTTCCTCTCGTCCAAACTCAAATCCGCGACCCGAACAAGCCCCAAATGGAACAGTGGTTTGAATTGATTCCTGAAATTCAAGCCCAAGCCCGCGATTCGATCAAACGACAAATGGAAGAATGGTTTAGTTGGATGGATCGAATCTCGGATGTTCACCGGAGCAGTTGCGTGTTCCGTGAACCGACGCTGGGGCAACTCGCAGAACACAAGATAGGCCTGGAGTTCGCCATCGAGTATGGCCGTCTTATAAACACCCTAATCGACGATCCTGGGTTGGATGAACCGGATTTGGTTTCCCGGCTACAGGTGCGCATTCGGCAATTGCAGGACGCTTACGACACCTTCCACGACACCACTTTTTCAGACGCACAAGCGGAAGAAGTTCTGAAGCAAGTCTTTCCGGAATGAACCGGGAATTGGAAGCGCTCATCCTCGCTTACGAGAAGGTGTCCGCATCAAAGGACAAGGAGGCGGAGCATTACCGGCCTGCCTTCGAGTCCCTCCTTGACAAAGTAATGGAGCGGCAGCCGAACTTGTCACGCGATATTCTGCGCAAGAGCGTCATCAAAGCGCATCGGAAATGGGCGCTAAAACAGGACACCAAACCGCCAGCGATTCCCCCAACAGCGTGACTGGCGCGCTCTGTTGATGAAAGGGATCCAAACTCCAGCGCGGCCTCCGAGATGGCAGAACCAGCGTTCCGCGCCGCGCCCGTTCTTACGGCTTTTCAGTCTTGCGGGAACTGGCCAGTATTTGATGCACCGAGCGGGCGAGCGCCTCCACTGTGAACGGCTTTTGCAACACCGCGCGCAGACCCGGACCGCGCGCGAAATGGGCCGTCCGCGCCCCGCCGAAGCCGGACGCCAATATGATCGGCAATTCCGGCCGGATGACATGCAAGGCATTGGTCAGATCAATCCCATTCATGCCGGGCATGGTCAGATCGGTGATGACCAAGTCAATCCCTCCGGGTTGCTGGTCAAAGGCCGTCAGCGCCTCCCGCGCGGAATGAACCTCCGTCACGCGGTAACCCAAACGCGTTAGAGACAGGCTGGCGGCCTGGGCCAAGGCCGCCTCATCATCCACAAGGAGGATGTGTTGGCCGGCGCCGCCAGGAATCGAATCAGGCCCCGCGCGCGTCGGAATGACCGGCGCGGCCAATTCGGCGGGGAAGTAAAGATGAAAAGCCGTTCCCTGGCCTGGCTGGCTTTGCACGACGATCGCGCCGTCGTGCGCTTGCAGAATGCCATGCACCACCGCCAAACCCAGTCCCGTCCCCTTGCCGGGACCTTTGGTGGTGAAGAACGGCTCAAAAATTCGGGCCAGCGTGGCCGGGTCCATGCCCTCGCCGTTGTCCTCGATGGACAGCCGCACGTACGGCCCGGCGTGCAAAGCCGGATGCAGCGCCGGGACCGTCTCTTCCAGTCTGACATTCCGTTGCGTGATGCGGATCAATCCGGCGTTGTCTTTCATGGCGTGCCAGGCGTTGGTGCAAAGATTAAAGATGACCTGGTGAATTTGCGTCGGATTGCCCAGGATGGCGCTGCCGCCAGCCTCGATGTCGGTGACAATCTCCACTTTATCGGGCAGCGTGGTGCGGATCAATTTCACCGCGTCGGCCACGATGGGGTGGAGAAGGATCAGCTCGCGCTGGTCTTTTTGCTGGCGGGT
>PLIU01000168.1:5290-37179 GCA_003140095.1 Verrucomicrobiales bacterium
GTGCCGCCGGCCAGGGTGCCCAAGGCCTCCATCTTTTGCGCCTGGCGCAATTGTTCCTCCAGTTTCTTGCGCTGTTCCTCGGCCCGTTTGCGCCCGGTGATGTCCTGAATCTGCGCCACGAAATGGCGCGGCGTGCCGTCTGGATTCCAGGCCAGTGACACGTTTAATTGCACCCATATCACCTGCCCGGCTTTGTGCAGATACCTCGCTTCGATCTGATAGCTCTCGATCTCCCGGTCCAACATCTGACGCAGAAAAGGCTGGCCGCTCTCGCGGTCATCCGGATGGGTGATGGAATGAAAGCTGGTGGCGAGCAATTCGCCGCGCGTGTAACCGACGATCTTGCACAAGGCGGGATTGACCTCCAACCAGCGTCCATCCGGCCCGACCACGGCCATGCCGATGGGAGAATGTTGCATGGCGGAACGGAACTTGTCTTCACTCAGGCGCGACGCCTCCTCGATATGAATGCGTTCGGTGATGAACTGTGTGAACAGAATCAGCCCTCCGATGCCGCCATCGGGTTTGTGCCAGGGGCGGGCCTCCCACTGCAACCATTCCACCGAGCCGTCCTTGCGCGGGATCGGGTCGCGCTCGCACTGCTCAATCGCGCCGGCCAGGACATTGTGATAGACCTCCTTCCAGCGGTCGGGCAGATCAGGAAACATCTGCTGGAAGGTCAGCCCGGCAATGTTGCGGTCCTCCAGGCCGTAATCGGTCAGCCAGCGGTCGCTGGCCTGAAGGCAGCGCATCTGGGTGTCAAACATCGCGACAGCGGCCGGGGTGTTTTGGACAAATTGGTGCAGCAGCGTCTCGTTGGCTGCCAAGGCTTGCCGGGCTTGATTAAGTTCGGTCGTCTCCTCGGATGGCAACACCGCAGCCGTCTCCGCCAGCCAGCGGCGTGGCGGTTCCCCGGGTGCTGCTGCGAATTCGCTCATATATTTCTCTGGCTCAGGCTCTCAGGAGAAGGCACGCCAGAAGCCGCTCGGCCGCATCTCGGTCTTGGGTAGGGTCGGCGCGTTGCGTCGAATTGCGCCTACCAGGACGCCGCAGCGCGGCGGTCCTCCCTGATTCTTGAAATGCAATCCAGCCTCTCGAAGCAGCAGTCTGCATCCAAAGCGCATGGCCACGCAAGGACTAATCGGCATCCCGGTGAATAACTTAAGCTACTCCGTGAGCATTTGTTTGACCTTGCGCAACAAGTCCTGGCTGGAGAACGGCTTTTGCAAGTAACGCTCCTGTTCCTCGGGACTGGAGGCGCGCGCGTAACCGCTGGACCACACAATGCGTGTCTGGGGCGAGAGGCTCCGAATCCGTTCGCTCAGTTCCCGTCCGCTCATGTTCGGCATAACCAGGTCGGTGATGACCAGGTCGATCTTCTTTTTGGATTGGGTGAAAATCTCCAGGGCCTTCTGGCCGCTGTTGGCCGTCAGGACCGTGTAGCCGTAGGAGGAGAGGATCATTTGCGCCATTGTCAACAACAGGTCTTCGTCATCCACAAACAGGATCGTCTGCGTGCCGCTCAAGTCCGCCGGCGCGATCGGGGCCGAGCGCACGATCTTGCCCGTGGCCGGCAGATAAATCCGCACCGACGCGCCCGCGCCCGGCTGGCTGGACACCGCCACGGCGCCGCCGTGATTGGTGATGATGCCGTAAACCCAGGTCAGACCCAGGCCGCGATGCGGGGGGCCTTTGGTCGTGAAAAACGGCTCGAAAATGCGCGGCATGACATCCGGCGCAATGCCCGCACCGGTGTCCGTAATTTCGACGCGCACGTAGTTGCCCGGCGCCAGTTTGGCCGTGCGGTCTTGCACCGCCTCGGAAGATTCCTGGTTGCGGGTCTGGACGTTGATTTTGCCTTCGCCGCGGATGGATTCAACGGCGTTTTCGAGGATCTTGACCACGGCCTGTTGCATCTTGGCCTCGTCAAAACTGCTGGTGAAAAGTTTGCGCTCGAGCTGGCAGGTGACCTTGATTGGTTTTTGCAGCGAATTCTGGAACGCCTCCACCGTCCGCTCCAGCAGCGTGTTCATATTGCCGGCCACCTGCACGCGGACGTCTCTTTCCTGCCGGCTGAAGGCGGCCAGATCGTTGGCGGTTTCCGCCGCCTTGGCCGCCGATTTTTCGATCTCGCTGAGCGAACCCCGCCACGGATGGCCCGGCTCGGCTTTGCTCAAGAGCAAGGATGCATGCCCCAGGATGCTGGTCAGCGCGTTGTTGAAATCCAGCGCGACCGAGCGCGCCAGTTGCAACGCGCAATCCAGCTTCTGTTTGTGCGCCAGGCTGGCTTCCACCGCCGCCGCTGCCGTTGCGGGCAACGCCGCTCCCGCCATCGCCGCCGGCGCGAAGGGAGATTTGGGCGCGGGCGCCGGGGAACCTCCCGGTGGAATTTCCTTCAGCAACTGGAGCAGGCAGAGGTCATCGCTGGCGGTAAGGCACAATTGAGCCAAAAAAGCGCCCGGTAAACCACTCTTGAGATTGAGGTTCAAATGCACCGGCGCTTCGGGCGGCGGTGAAGAGAGAAATTGGAGGGCGGTTCCCGGGTTTTGCGACGACCAGATCGAAACAAAGGTTCCATTTTCCTTTTCGATCCCGGAGCCGAAGGCGCGCACGGCGGCGTGGTTGGCGCGCAGCACTTTGCCGTTCTTGCGCACCAGCAAGACAGGCCATTCCGCGCTTTGCAGCAGGAAATCGTCTTCTTCCTTGGCGGAGGCGGCCGGCGGTTCACCGGCTGCCTCCGTTTGGAAAAGTTGCACCAACGCCCATCTCGCTTCGCCGCCTGGACAAGATCGCAACCGGAAGGGAGCCATCGTCCCCGCCTCCAGGCGGAAGTTCAGCAAGGCGGAGGTTTCCCGCCATGGTTCGGCGAGCAGGCTGGACAAGGTCGCGGTCTCTGCCGGCGCGCACATCGCCGCCAGGGCCGAGCCTTCCGCCGCCGCCTTGGCCCCAAAAAGGCGCGCCGCCGCTTTGTTGGCGCACACGATAACCGTCTGCGCGTCCACCACCAGCACCGGCCACGCGGCGTTGGACAAGCCGGGCGGCATTTTGTTTTTTTCCGCCGCGGCCACCGGAGCCGGCGGCGGCTCTTTGGCGGGCGCCGCGTAAGTCAATTCCGGAAAGGCCGCGCCCGAATCCTTGAACAGTTGCAGCACCACGTAAGGATGTCCGTCCCGTGCCACTCTCGTTCCGTGGGCGACAAACTGCGCCTTGGCGCCGCCGGCCACGCGCAGCTTCACCTGGGCCGTTCCGGCGTCGATTTGCTCGCGCAGGAACTGTTCTGGCGGGGTCTTGCTTTCCTCATCCCACAGCGATGCGACGGAGGCCGTGCGCAAGGAAGCGGGCAGGTCAAAGACACGGCGGGCCGCCTGGTTCACCCGGCAAATATGGCCATTTTCCTCCAGGAGCATTGCCGGCCAGGCGGCCTGTTCGAGCACAAAATCCGTATCACGCCGCATCGTCAACGGCAAACATAACCCCTTTTGCGCGCCGCTCCAATAAAATCATGGAGTCATTGGGTTGGCTTTGGTGGGCTCATTACTGGTCATCTGGCGGAATCGGAATGTCCGGGACACCATCGGCTTTTTTCGCGCCGAAGTGGTCGGCAAGTTGTTCGCCAGAAAAACTGTCAGTGTAACTTTCCTTGATCTCCGGCAGCATGGAGGCGTTCCAGGCATGCCATTCCCGAACTAGCCGGGCATATATATCCTTTTCGCGTTCCTTTAGGTTGGCGCGTTCCAACGGATCTTCGACCACGTTAAAAAGGAATGTATTGTCGAGTATCTTGAGATACTTGTAATCGCCGCTTCGGGCTGCGCGTTGGGCGTTCGCCTTGTAACGCCAGAACAGCTTTCGCGGCGCCGGCGTGGCGTGTTGGGTGAGAATTGGCAGCAGATCCATGCCATCGGACGGGTAGGCTGTATCCGGTCGAGCGCGTGCCGCGGAGAGCAATGTTGGCAGCCAGTCCATGCTGATCGCGACTTGGTCAGTTGTGCGACCTTGCGGAATTTGAGCGGGCCACGAAATCAACGTCGGGATTCGCAAGCCGCCTTCCAGCAACTCCGTCTTTCGCCCGGTAAAAGGCCATGTGTCGGCAAAGCGCTCGCCGCCGTTGTCGCTGGTGAAAATCACGATGGTGTTCTCCGTTGACCCATTCCGATCCAGCGCTTCCAGGACCCTGCCAACTTGCCGATCCATTTCCTCAATCATTCGCTGATAGGTCTTCTGCGAACCGCCATCGAAGTCATAAAGTTCGGGGCCGAGTCTCCGAATGCGCTCTGATTCAGCCTGGTCCCCTGCAGCTTCCCATGGCCAATGTGGGGCGTTGAAATGAAGGCTGATCAGAAATGGCTGTCGCGTTTTGGCATAGCCATTGATCACTTCGACCGTCCGTTTTCCGAGCAAGTCGGTCAGATAACCTGCTTGGTGAATCGCAATATCGTCATCCCAGAGATCCTCATTGCCAAGGCTGCTTCTGTGCGAAAAATAGTCCACAGCACCGCCGCGGAATCCGTAAAAGTGGTCGTAACCGCTTTTGAGCGGGCCGAATTTAGGCAAAACCCCCAGGTGCCATTTGCCGACCAATGTCGAACTGTAGCCAACCCTCTTTAAGAGGGACGGCAAGGTGGGTTGTTCCGGAGGGAGACCGACATCCGGATTGCGGGCAAGTGGTTCTTCGAGCCCAATGCGCAAGCGGTACTGGTAACGACCGGTGATGAGCGCGGTTCGCGTGGCTGAACAGACCGCGGAATTGGCGTAAGCTTGCGTGAATCGAAGCCCCTTTGCAGCCAGCCGATCGACGCTGGGCGTCTTCAAGTCCGGGCGTCCGTAACAAGACACATCCGCATAGCCCAAATCGTCAGCCAGAATAAATAGAATGTTAGGAGGATGTTTGGAAGATCGCGCCGCGCTTGTCTCGATTCCCGCAGCCCAGCCAAAGATACCGGCGGCCGCACTGCGGAGCAAGGAACGCCTCGTTATGCGGCGCAGGCCCGCCTTGTGGGAAGAAGGCACACTATTCACGTTTGTTCGGATTGGATGATTGTGATACCAATTCACGAAACGTCAAACCGAGAGCTTTGCACAGATTTTGCGGAGTTTCAACGGAGTTCTGGAGGGAAAGAGGGAAAGGAGGCGCGCTTGCTTTCCTCTTGAGTTTAGCGCAAAATGTATCCGTGAGTGTTATGGGAAAAGTCGTTAATGGCATGGTCGTCCTGCCGCCGGGAATAAGATTTTGTGATGTTCTATCGCTCCCTGGACAACCATCCCCGCGTCAAAATCATTCCGGCGAACACGTTGCTGTTCCAACGTGGCATCGCTTTATTTGAGCAACGTCGGGATAAGGACTGGTCTTTGACCGACTGCTTATCCTTTGTTTCCATGCACGATGAAGGAATCACCGAAGCCCTGACAGGCGATAAACATTTCGAGCAAGCAGGCTTCATCCTATTGCTCAAATAATCCAGCATTTCGCCTTCGGCATACGCTTTCGGCTTTTACACACGAACCCATCCGGGCTTCGCAAAGTGCGTTCCACATTTAGATGTCGCAACTATGGTTTGATCCCTTTGCTCGATCGTGGTGGGCGAGGCCAGAAGCAGCCAATTATCTGCTTGGACGCCCGAACGCAGATTTGAATGTGGTCCAACTCGCGGAATCCGGCGTCAGCGTATAGTTCATGGCCCTCCCAAAAAATCCACGGACGGTGTCATACGGCTGGTTTTTCTCTTCGCGTCGTAGTTGGTGGAGTGTCTCCATCACGGCGCAATCCAAACCCATGCGTTTTGGCTCGGTCTAAGGTGCTCTTGGAGGGAAATGACTGTTCGCGCGACGAGAAAGTCGCAGCCATGGTACCCGATCACCACCGAATGGGAAACCATCAGCGGAATTGAGGTCTAAGCTGGCCTGCGGCGGTGTACATTCCGGTGGCCGCCAGAAAGCGGAGGATAGATTTCCTGCTTGCGCCAATCCGCTTACCTGCGGCACGCATCTGGCGCACCTCGGCTTGAACCCCGTTTGGACCAACCTTTTTGCTCATGATCGTCCTCATGAGCAAAAATTGCCACAAACCAACGCGGTCCACAATGTTTTTGTTCAAAGCCCTGGAGCGCCGGATTTCGAATACCGCCAGAAATCCGTGAGGCGCATAGGTTCGTTAGACTGGACAGATGCGCAAGGTGTGGGATAATGACGCGATGAGTATTTTTGGCTCGCAACTTTGTCGGGATAATATGGTCGGTGGTAAGGCTCGCCCTCGCGCTTTGGGGAGAGTGAGCGGCCGGAGTGGCAAGGCCGTGGCCAGGGTTCGACAGAGCCAGAACAAATTAAGAGCGGCCCGCTTTGCGGGCTGTCTCACCCTACCGGGGCAGAAGGAGAGGGAATTGTGTGTTTCCGGGTCCGGCGGGCTTGACGACATTCCGCAGGCGCCGGTCAAGGTGGATTTGTTGGCAAAGGATGGAAAGGACCAAGGGGACGCGAGGGACGAAAGTCGCCAAATCAAACCAAATCAAACCTGCGGTTTGGCCGGATGGGGGCGCTGTATCGGACGAGAAACGAGGCAGAAGGCGCAGAAGTTCTTGTGGTTGTGCGACTTTGGCACCTTATCACGGAAATTCCCTTGACTTGGCAAGCCATCAAGCCGAATCAAGGCCAATCAAACCAAATCAAACCAAATCAAACCAAATCAAACCAAATCAAACCTGCTGGGGGCAACACAAGGCTAAAGGATGAAGGATGAAGCAGCCAGACCACGTAACGGCCGCGCAGTCAAAGCCGGTCAACCGCGAATGGACGCGAATAGACGCCAATGATTCGGGCGACAACCCAATCAAACCGGATCAAGCTAAATCAAACCAAATCAAACCGAATCAAACCTGCTGCCTGGTCTGTCCTCCGTCTCCTTACGTCGGCGGCTACGCGAGAAGGTGTTGTNNGCCACGTCACAGCCGCGCAGTCAAATCCGGTCAAACCCGGTCAAACCCAATTTGGGCATTGGTCCTCGAAATCGAGTTGCGGCTCGAAGGAGTCAGAACAAATTAAGATAGGCCCGCTTGGCGGGCAGTCAGAACAAATTAGGAGCAGCTCGCTTGGCGGGCAGTCAGAACAAATTAGGAGCGGCCCGCTTCGCGGGCTGTCTCGCCCTACCGACTCGTGGGCTACGCTTCCGCCTCCGCCAAGGTTTCGGCGGACGAGATGGCGGACAAGCCGGCCGACAAGGACGACTGCGCTCTCCTCCGGAGGAAGTCGCTCATGGCCGGGGGTTTTTATCCGAGCCTTGCGCTGGGCTTAAAATTCTGTTCATACTGAGGCCAGATTTTGAAGAAGGCGCCGAGATGGTCATTGAATACTTGAATCGAAAATCGCGCACGACCTTGACTGTGCTGGGGTTGATCGGGACGGTTTTTATCGGCCAATTGGATTATGTGACCGGCCCGATGGTGGTGATGATGACTTTTTATCTTATCCCCATCTGCTTCGTGGCTTGGTTTGCCGGACGCTGGCCTGGCATTCTCATTGCGGCGCTGGCGAGCGCTATTTGGTTCGGGGCCAAGTATTTGGACCCCGGTTCGATCGATAAACACTGGCTGCTCTTCTGGAACACGGCGCAACGGCTGGGTTTGTACGCGGTGCTGGCTGTTTTGACTTCCGAAGTCGCCGAGCGCAAGCGGGTGGAGCAAGCCCTGCGCCGTGCCCAGGAGGGCTTGGAAACGCGCGTGCAGGAACGCACCTGTGAATTGGCCCGCGCCAATGAGGCCTTGCAGGCGCAGGTCCTGGAACGCACCGTGGCGCAAGCGGCGTTGAAAGCTCTCAACGAGACCCTGGAGCAACGGGTGGCCGAACGTAGCGCCGCCGCCGAGCAGCGCGCCTTGGAATTGGCCCAGTCCGAGGCGGCTTTGCTCCGCCAAACGAGCATCCTGCAATCCATCTTGAACAGCATGGGCGACGGCGTCATTGTGGCCGATGCCAAGGGCAAAATCCTGCTCTTTAATCCCGCCGCCGAACGGCTGATCCGCGCCGGTCTGGGCACGGTCGCCCCCGGAGATTCCGCCGAGCAGTACCAAACCTACCTTTCCGACACCTTGACCGCTTATCCGACCAATGAACACCCCTTGCTGCGCGCCATGCGCGGGGAGATTATCGATGGCGCGGAAATCTTTTTGCGCAAGTCCGACGCCTCCGAAGGCCTTTGGTTGACAGCCACCGGGCGTCCCCTCAAAGATGAGCATGGACAAATCCAAGGCGGCGTCGTGGTCTATACCGATCTGAGCGCGCGCAAGTTGATGGAACGGCAAGTGGCCGAGATCAGCGACCGCGAGCAGCGCCGCATCGGCCAGGATTTGCACGACACGCTCTGCCAGCAACTGGTCAGCATTGCGTTCGCCGGGGAGTTGCTGCGGGAGAAGCTGGAACGCTACAAACTGTCCGAAGCCAGCCAGGCCGAACACATCGTCGAAATGGTCAACGACGGGATTTCCCAGGCCCGGCACCTGGCGCGGGGACTTTACCCGGTGCGGCTGGGAATCGAGGGACTGGCTTCCGGCTTGGAGGAATTGGCCGAAACGACCCAGGCGCGCAGCGGCGTCTCGTGCCAATTCTCGTGCGAGGAGCAGATTCTAATTGACGACACCGTGGCCGGCAACAATCTCTACCGCATTGCCCAGGAAGCCATCAACAACGCGCTCAAACACGGGCATTGCAAGAGCATCTCCATCGGCCTGGGAGCGGTGGACGAGGAAGTGATTCTGACGGTCAAAGACGATGGCGTTGGTTTTCCGGATGTCATGGATCACAGCACCGGGATGGGCCTGCACATCATGAACTACCGGGCCAAAATGATCGGCGCCTCGCTCGACATCCGCCGGGGCGCGGACGGTGGCACCATCGTCATTTGTTCCTTTCACAACGAACATTTGGCGGCCAAAGAAGCGGACTTGGCGTCAAAGGATTGAAGCGCGCCGGCCAACCAAGCTTTCATGTCTTCCGCCCACCACACTCCAGGCGCTGCGACCGCCATCGCGGCGGCACCCACGGCCCGGCTTTCGCAATTGCGCGGTCTGGATTACTCGGTCGTCCAACAGTGCATGCACTGCGGCCTCTGCCTGCCGACTTGCCCCACTTACGATGCCACCAAGCTCGAACGCAACAGCCCGCGCGGACGCATCGCCCTCATGCGCGCCATTGCGGACGGACGGCTCGAACCCACCCGGACGTTCGCCGACGAAATGTATTTCTGTCTGGGCTGCCTGGCCTGCATGACGGCCTGCCCGGCTGGGGTCAATTACGCCGAGTTGTTCGAGCACGCGCGCGCCGAAGCGGAGGAAAGCGGTGTCTTGCGGACGCCCAGACGCAGTTTCATCCGCTGGTTGACGTTGCGCTGGCTTTTTATGGATTTGGCCCGGCTTCGGTTCGTCGGCGCGATCATTCGCCTGTATCAACAAGTGGGGCTGCAAAGTTTCGTCCGCCGTTGCGGTGTGCTCAAATTGCTGCCGCGCCGCTGGCGCGAGTTGGAGGCCATGACGCCGGTCATCCAGCCCAAGTTTTCCTCCGCGCTGATTCCCCCGGTGACGGCCGCCGCCGGCCGGAAGAAGTTCCGCGTGGCCCTGCTCACCGGCTGCGCCCAGGACCTGATGTTTAGCGATGTCAACCGCGACACTGCGGAAGTCCTGGCCCGCAACGGTTGCGAAGTGGTCACTCCGCGCGCGCAACATTGCTGCGGCTCGCTCCACGCGCACAATGGGGAACTGGAATTGGCCCGACGCCTGGCGCGCCGGAGCCTGGATCAATTCCCGCCGGAGCAGTTCGACGCCATCATCAGCAACGCCGCCGGCTGCGGTTCGCANNGCACATCGGCCTCACGCCGCCCACGCCGGGCGCGCCCGCGCAAAGCGTCACCTACCACGAGGCTTGCCACTTGTGCCATGGGCAGCAGATTACCGCGGCACCGCGCCAGCTTCTGCGCGCCATTCCGAATCTGACGCTGACCGAGTTGCCGGAGAGCAGTTGGTGCTGCGGCAGCGCGGGCATATACAATTTGATCCAGCCGGAGATGGCCAATCAACTGCTGGACCGCAAGCTGCGGCACATCGTTGCCACCAAAGCCGCCGTGGTGGCGACCGGCAATCCCGGCTGCCTGGCCCACATGGCCAACGGCATTCGCCGGGAAAAAATCCCGGTGCGCCTGGTCCATCCCATCACCTTGCTGGCCGAGGCCTACCGCGCGGAAACGCCCCCTGGCCATGAATAGCGGCGAGGTGTGCGGTTTGCACTGGGCCACCGCGCGGCCCACGCGCCTGAGTTGGGAAGAGGGCATCATCCGCAAACTGGAACCGGGGCCGCGCGAACTGCCGGAGAACGTTTGGCTTGCGCCGCCGCTCTTTGACATGCAGGTCAACGGTTTTGGCGGGGTGGATTTTCAGCGGGACGATCTCAGCGCGGCCGATTTGTCGCGCGCGGTCCACGCGTTGCGCTTGGCCGGCTGCGGCCGGTTTCTCTTGACACTCACCACGGCCGAGTGGCCGAGGCTGACCGCGCGGCTCGCTCGCGCCGCCGCGTTGCGCGCGGAGTCGGAGGATTTGCAATCGGCCATCGCCGGCTGGCACATCGAGGGGCCGTTCCTCTCGCCCATGCCCGGCTTTCACGGCGCGCATAATCCGGCCCTCATGCTGGACCCGGCGCCGGAAAAAATCCGCGCCCTGCGCGCCCTGACCGGCAACGATCCTCTATTATTGACAATCGCGCCGGAGCGGCCCGGCGCCCTGGACGCCATCGGCCTGGCTGTCGCCCTCGGCCTGAAAGTGAGCCTGGGCCACACGGATGCTTCGACCGAGACGATCCACGCGGCCGTGCAAGCCGGCGCCACCGGCTTCACCCATCTGGGCAACGGCTGCCCGCGCGAGTTGGACCGGCACGACAACATCTTGTGGCGCGTGCTGGACGAGTCCGGTCTGATCGTCAGCCTGATTCCGGACCGCATCCATCTCTCCGCCTCGCTTTTTCGTTTGATTCATAGGGTGATGCCGGCCGAAAGCATTGTCTATGTCAGCGACGCGATGGCGGCGGCGGGCGCGGCGCCGGGACGTTACACCCTTGGTGCGCTGGAGCTTGAAGTGGGAGCGGATCAAATCGTGCGCCAACCCGGCCGGACCAATTTCGCAGGGTCCGCCTTGCGTCCCATCGAGGGCATTTTCCGCGCCGCCGCGATGCTGGATGTTCCCTGGCGGGAACTGTGGCGGAGGATGTCTGATCTGCCCACGCGATTCATGGGCTTGAGCCACGAATTGGCCGTGGACCGTCCCGCCACTTTTTGTCTGCTCACCCAGAACGCCGGCCGCCGGGACGCGGACTTGAGGTTTTTCGCGCGCGGGCGGGAATGTCTGACCTCCTAATGAAGCCGCACGCCATTGCCGTTTTCTTCCGGGAAAATGGCGCGGCCGCGTTCCAGACGAACCCCGCTGGCTACGTCGAGCGCGATCAAAACCGCCCCGTCCATGTCCACGTAATCCAGCAACGGCAGAAGCTGGCCGAGGGCGCTGATGCCCACACTGCTCTCGGTCATGCAGCCCACCATGACCTTCAACCCAACCTGCCGGGCGTGCGCGATCATCCGCCGCGCGGGCGTCAGGCCGCCCGCTTTGTTGAGTTTGATGTTGATGCCGTGAAAAAATCCGGCGCAACGCGGCACGTCCTCTTCGATCAGGCAGCTTTCGTCCGCGATGACCGGCAGCGCGCTCTGGCCATGCACCCGCCGCATCCCTTCCCAATCCGCGGCGGGCAAAGGCTGTTCGATGAACTCGACGCCCAGGGCTTTCAATTCCGGCGCATAGGCGATGGTTTGTTCGGCGGTCCAGGCGGTGTTCGCATCAACGCGGAAGACGGCGCTGGTGTGGCGGCGCAACTCGCGGACGATGGCCAGGTCGTCCGCCGTGCCAAGCTTGATTTTGTAAATCGGCCAGCCCTCGAACTCCTTCATCTTGACCACCATTTTTTCAATGGTGTCGATGCCAACGGTATAATCGCTCAACGGCAGGTCGCGCAACGTCAAGCCCCACAGCTTCCAGACGGGCGCGCCGCGCAGTTTGCCCCAAAGATCGTGCGCCGCTTCGTCCAGTGCGCAGAGGGCGAAGCGATTGGCTCCGAGCGCTGGGAGAAGGCGATTCCACAATGAGGACGGGTCGTCCAGTGTTTCGCGTTCGATGCGCGGGCGGGCCGCTTCGAGCGCGGCGCGCATGGAGTCAGCGGTGAATGCGGGGAAAGCGTCGGCGGAAGCGCCTTCGCCGTAGCCGCTGACGCCGTCCTGGGTCAATTCGACCAGCAGGTTGTGTTGAACGGTGGTGGTGCCGTGCGCGATGGTAAAGGGATGGCGCATTGGCAGATGGAGGTCGCGGAGTTGGAGTTGCATCTTAGGTGTCAAGAATCGTTTCGCCGTGGCAGCAAGATGTTGGCAAAGTCCATGGCGTGCGGCCGGCCATCGGCCTGGCCCAGAAAAACCACCTGCTCGCCAGCGTACATGCCGGGCGGAAACGCGCAGGCGTAGCGGTTCAGCGGCGTCAGGCGGTAATCGACCATGTTTTCCGTCATCGCATAGAGATGGCCGTGGCGCTCGCTCACGATGACCGGAATGAAGTCCGGCCCGTAACCACCGCAAAACGCGCGCCATGCGGCGGGCAGTGGCGGCGTATGGGCAGGGACGCGCTGGAATTGCTGCGCACTCATCGTGAAGCCGCAAACGCCGCCGTCGCCGTCCAGTTCAAACGCCGCCGGTGTCGCGTCCTCCAGACGGTTGTGGGCGGCGAAATTCAACCCGCCGGCGGGCGTGAACACGGTCGGCTGGCCGGAAATGTCGCCGGTCAACTGCCCGTCATACACCCCCAGGCGCGCCCAAAAACTCTGCGACTCGTAGTCACCCGCGAACGCGGCCAAATTCGGCGGCGCGGAAAAGTCCTCCACCGGCAGCGGCTTCTCGCCGAATTTCTCCTCCAGCAATTGCCCGAACGCCGCCTCGGCGACATGCCGAATGCGCCCATTCACAATGTCCTCGTTGCCCAATACGATGACCGCCAGCTTTTCCTCGGGCATCAGGCCGAAGAAGGAACTGCAGCCGTAAATGGCGCCGTTGTGGCTGAGGACGCGGCGATGCCGAAGTTGGCTGGATATGAATCCCAGTCCGAAGCCCGGCAGGCTTTCCGGCGCGAACTGGACCCGCCACATTTCGACCAACGTTTGCGGCTTCACCAATTCGCCGCCCCCGGCCAGCAACGCCGAAGCGAACCGCGCCAAATCATCGACCGTGGAAAAAAGATTGCCTGCGGGAATCGTGCCGAGATCAAAAACGGGCGCCTCTTGGCGCAACCAACCGCCCTGTCCGTCGGCCACGCGCATGTGGGAGGTGAGCAGGCGTCCGCGCGGTATGCGCGTCCGTGTCCAGTCCGAGTTCGCCATGTCCAGCGGATGCAGCAGGCGCGCGCGCTGGTAATCCTCGAAAGAAAGTCCGCTGACCCGCTCGACCAGCAATCCGGCCACGCTGGGAGCCAGATTGGAATAACGCGTCGCGTCGCCGGGCCGGGTGGCCAGGACGCAGGACCGCGCGCTGGCGACCGTCGCGGCCAGGCCCGGCTCGGAGTCGTCAAAATAGCCGCCCACAGCCGGCTCCCGCTGCAAGCCGCTGCGATGGCAGAGCATTTGGCGCAACGTGACCGCCGGATTGTCAAGAAAAGGATTCAGCGGCAGCACATCCGCCGGCAGGGGCGCGTCGAGGTCCAGACGGCCCGCCTCCACCTGTTGCAGGACGGCGATGGCATTGAGGAGTTTGGACACGCTGCCGACGCGAAAGATCGACTCGCGCCGCGCCTGGCCGAAACCGGCCGCATAGACGAGCTGCTGATCGTCCACCAACGCGACCGCCATGCCGCCGATGTTCCATCGGTGCATTTCGTCCGCGATGATTCGTTCCAGGTTCGGACTCATTAGATCGCCTGCAAAATTCCATACACTCCGATGGCCAGCGCAGCCAGAGCATCGCCGGCAATGAATCCCCCGCCCACGAGCGACATCGTGCTCATGTCGGAGGGCAATGCACCATCGGAGAGGTTTCGAGCGGGAGGAGACAGCCAGGCCTCGATCATCTCGTAAAGAGAAGCGGTCACACCGCCGATGGCCCACCAGATGATAGTAGGCAACTCCACAAATCCGCCGAAAGCAAACGCATACGGGCTGGGCAGAAAAACGGCGTCAAGAAGAAACGAAATGACGCGGCCCGCGCGGGTTTTGGCGGCGAACTCCTTGAAGCGCGGGCCGTTCTTGATCAGTTTGCGAATGATTTCCATCAGCAGGCCAATGCCGATGCCCAGGCACAGCGCGCGCATGACGCGTGGTTTGGATTCCACGATCCCGCGCAACGCGCCGACCATTTTGTAGGTGAAGGCGGACTGCCAATGCATCGCGCCCACGAGATTTTTGTGAGTGCGTTGGTCCACATTCAGGATCGGATACGCATGCATGAACAACCGGGCCAAGATCACCATCAGCAGCGCCCCCATGGCGATGCCGATGACTTGATAACGGAATTGCACGGCGCGATTGGTGCCCAATCGCCAGCCGGTGGATCGGTCCTGCTGCATGTCGCCTCCCTCACTGGTGGAGATGGCAAGGATGGCCGCGCAGAACAATCCCACCCCCGGATTGCGCAATCCCAGCGCCGCCATGATTAAGACCGACATCACGAACGCGCTGGAGATCGGGTTGAAATCCGAGATGCCCAGCGCGATGCCGTTGACCAGCACGAAAACGAAACAAAGAGCAATCGCCACCAGCAGGAAAAAAACCGGCTGATGCAACACTTGATTTCCCATCACCACCGTGCCCGCACCCCAAAACACGACCCATATGATCAGGCGCATCATGTTCACGCGTTTCCAATCCGGCGCGGGTTCCACCGTCGTCGTGCCCGTCTCCCGGAATCGCCGCACGGCCTGCACCAGAATGAGGCCGACATCGAGCATCGCCGCACCCATGATCGCGCCCAGTGAAATGATGAAGCCGATGGCGCGGTAGTGGTCGCCTGGGTCCAGCCATCCGATGCTGAGCAAATGCGGTGTCAACGCGCGGCCGATCAACCCCACCCACAACGCCGGCAACGCGATGCGCGCTCCGACAATCATCCCGCCGCCGACAGTCGAGACCGAAAGGTCACACAAACCTCGGAGGCGTGTTATTTTCGCCGCCGCCAGCGAAACGCCAAAGCCGCTGACCAGGCTGCCGCCCAGCTTGAAAATGGAACGCTTGAGTAATTCCTTGTCGGTCAAGGCGCGCAGGATGTTCGCAACCGCCAGACCGGACGGATAGGTCAACTGCAAGCGGTCCACCAGGATGGGAGTGTAAAGCATGCCCAAACCGACGCCAAACATCCCGATGCACATAAAATAGAGCACCATTTGCCACATGGGTGGCTGCGGCAGGTCCATCCAGACCATCGCCTGCACCAAGGCCGACATCCCGCACATGCCGGCCACGGAGGCGGCCATGGTCTGCATGTAATTGGCGCCGTTTTTGCCCTCCGGTCCGTAGGGCAGCGTGACGGCGCTGCCCAGGATCCCCGCCAACACCTGCCCGCCGACGAAAAAACCGATGGAGAAATTCATAAACGCGGCGGAAATTCCGCCCAGCGGGCCGAGGATCAGAATGGCTACCGCGGAAAGCATCACATGATAAGCCGGGGAGCCGAGGCGCGGCAGCCAACGCGGCGACGAGGAAGGATGGGCCGGGGTTGGTGGCGCGGCACTCGGGGCATCGTCCATCATAATGCGATTAAATTGTGGCGCATTCTTTGAACCGGGAGCAATGTGCCCATGAAATGGCAATCGAGTCAAGCGCCGCAATTTTGGCCAAGACCTCAGCCGACGGCGAACGGCGGCCCACTTTGCGAAATTGCTGTAGCGCTCAAAGCCCTAACATTCGGAAATTCAAATCGACGGCAGCGGTCCCCTCGGTTATAATCCTTCCATGCAGACAAATCACAACTCCAACAAGCCCGAGATGCGAAATCCGTTGGTCAGTTCCGCACTCAAAGAGCATTTTGGAAATTCCGCGTTGCACGAACTGGTGACGGCGACCCGAGACTTTCCGGCGACGGCGAGGTTGGATTTGCAAGCGGCCATCCTGGATGTGTTATCGGGATCGCTGCAACCTGAGAGATTCTTGGGGACACACGTGGCGCAGGCCTTCGATACGACGACTTTTTCGCATCTCCTGGTGGAAAATGACCACGCGGTCATGGTGGCGCCGCTTCAGTACGACGAAATCGATGTGGGAGAAGCGTTGCCAGCCCGGTGTCTGAAGAACGCCCTCTGGCTTTGCACCGAGGACAAGCTCCCGTTCGCGGTTTTGTTGAGCCGGGCCCAAAAATTCGGCCAGCAGGGCGGCCTGCACTTGGAAATCGCCGTTCCGCCGGGCGAGGGTGGGCTGGAATTGACCCGCCGCCTCCTGGAGCAGATTGAGCGAAAAGTCAGGCGGGCTGGATCCTATCGAGGCAAAGTGTTGTCGCTGGAAATTTCGGACAATTACAGGGGTGGAGTCGAAGGCATCAAAGTGCATCGACTGCGCACCGTGCGGCGCGAGGAAGTGATCCTGCCGGAAAGCACGCTGGCCTTGTTGGAACGCAACGTGTTCCGGTTTATCGAACAGCGGGATAAACTGCATGAGATGCGGCTGGGCCTAAAAAAGGGACTCTTGTTTTATGGGCCGCCCGGAACGGGCAAGACGCACACCATTCACTATCTGGCCAGCCAGATGAAGGACCACACCACATTGCTGATCACGGCCCAGCAAGTGGCGTTGCTGGATGAATACGTGCAGCTCGCCCGGTTTCTCCAGCCGGCCATGGTGGCGCTGGAGGATGTCGATTTGATTGCGCGCACCCGGACTTCCATGCGCAATCCTTGCGAGGAGAGTCTGCTCAATCGGCTGTTGAACGAGATGGACGGGCTGCGCGAAGATGCCCAGGTCTTGTTCGTCCTGACCACCAACCGGCCCGGTGAATTGGAGGAAGCGCTGACCTCGCGCCCCGGCAGAATTGATCAAGCCATTGAATTTCCACTGCCGGATGAGGACGGACGCCGCAAATTGGTTCAATTGTATAGCGGGAGCTTGAAGCTTGGCGACGGCGTGCTTTCTGTGCTGGTCCAGAAAACCAAAGGCGGCAGTGGCGCGTTCATCAAGGAACTTATGCGCCGCGCAATTCCTGCTTGAAACAGGCGAACAGACCCTGGCTGATCGGCATATCGAATCCGCTCTGGACGAAATGCTTTTCAGTGGCGGCAGTCTCAACGCCAAATTATTGGGCTTTGAGCGGATGGGCTTTGCGCCGAAAAGCTAATCGCCCAATGGTTTGCCGCGGCTTCGCTAAGGTGGCCCGCGATGGCGGGCGGCCCGACAAAGGTTGAGCTTACACACAAAAATACTCGCCGGAGTCTCTCGTAAATCAAGGTCTGAAGTATTTGAGCTTCGCTCCGACAAAGCCACATTGCAGAGCCAGGTCCGCTTGCAAACGGTCACAAGTGGCAAAGCAATGGGCCTTGGTCTGGATCGCGGCGGCGACATGCAGGAAATCCCATGTCCCGACTGGTACGCCATTGGCCTTTTCTGCGCTCAAGTCGTCAGCGGCCTCCAGTAGATCATGGAACTTTACTCTTCCCGACAACAGGCGCCCGCTCTTTTCGGAAGCGCGAAGGGCGTTCCATGCCGACCGTGCGTAGGGGGTCTTTAGTTTGCGCAGGTTATGGCGCACTTCAAGCCGCAGAAAAGGGTTCCAAATGAAGTCCGTTACGTGCTTTCGCACCCAGTTCGTCACTTCCTGTGCGAACTGGTCGTCGGCGTGGAACCACGCCAAGAGCACAGAACTGTCGGCATAGGTGATCAACGCCGTCTCCGCTTGCGCTCGGCGAGCACCGGATTGCGGGTTTTGCCGGTTGCTCTTTTTTGGGCAGCCCAAACCTCTGCCATGATTTCATCCCATCCCTCTGGTTGGTGGTCACGAATGGGTTGAATCATGCCAATGATTTTGCCGTTTCGGGCGATCTCGAAAGATTTGCCCTTCGCCACTTCGTCGAGGACGGCGCTGGTCTCGTTGTGCAGTTGCCTGGCATTCAATCGCGACATGGTTGGAATGTGACACATTGACGGTTACACGTCAAGTTGGCAAGATCCGACGGTTCTTCCTTTCCACGCGGGCCGGGTTTGCTACTTTGCGGTCGCAATGACGGCTCTTATGAGTGTTTACGACAAATTGAAATTCAATGCCGACGGCCTGATCCCGGCAATTATCCAGGACCACCAGGATGGCCGCGTGCTGATGTTGGGCTGGATGAACCGCGCCTCACTGGAGGCCACCGTTGCCACCGCCAGGACTCACTTTTGGAGCCGGTCGCGCCAGAAATTCTGGATCAAGGGCGAGTCCAGCGGCCACACGCAGATGGTGCGGGACATCGCTTTTGATTGCGATGGCGATACGCTGCTGATCAAGGTCGATCAGATCGGGGCGGCCTGCCATGAGGGGTATCGGTCGTGCTTTTTCCGGTCGATAGGCAACGGGGGCGCGACGGAGCGCGTGACAGAGGCGCGTTTGCAAACGCCCGAGGAGATATACGGCAAAAAATGACTGGGGAATTTCTTCCTTTTGCCAGCCGCTGGTATTGGTGCCTTTTTACGCTGCTGCTGTTCGCGCGCGGAATGGATTTCTTGAGCACCTGGGTCGCGACACCCAACCTGGTGCTGGAAGGCAATCCGCTGGCGCGCAAAATGGGCTGGAAATGGGGCGCGCTGGTCAACCTGGCGGTCTGCTTCGCGTTTGCCTTCTGGCTGCCCACCGCGATCGTCGTGACGACGGCCGGCTTGCTGGTGGCGGCGCACAATTTTCATTCGGCCTGGCTGATGCGCACGATGGGCGAGGCGGCTTACCGCGATTGGTTTTTGGCGCGGATTGCGCAAGCGCCCAGGTACCTCTTTTTCGCCTGCCTGTGCGGCGAAACCATGTTGACAGCGCTGCCCGGCGTGGCGCTGATCTGGTTCTGCGATGATGAGACCATTCCGTTCGCCATCGGCTACGGCATCGTCGGCTATGCGGCCATTGTTCTTTTTTACACATCACTTTCCTTGTGGCGCTTGCGGCGGCGCGAGGTTAAGAAAGAGCCGTGTATTATCCGGGACAGGATGAATTCGTGAAGCTGGCCGGCCAGGGCAACCTGATTCCGGTCTCGCGGCGCATTCTGGCGGATTTGGAAACGCCGCTCTCGGCCTACCGCAAGATTCGCGGCCAGGGCGAGTCGTTTCTCTGTGAATCGGTCGAGGGCGGCGAGCATATTGGCCGCTACTCCTTCGTCGGCTGCAATCCGCGCGCCGTCATCCGGCAAACCGGCGCGCGCGTCGAATTGATCGAGAACGGCAAGGTGGTCGAGAGCTTTACCGTCGGCCCGGAGTCCCCAGGCGGCGGTGCGACCGTGCGGGACGGATTGGCCGTGGTGGAAGAGGTCATGGGGCGTTATCAACCGGTGGCCATGCCGGGATTGCCGCGGTTCAGCGGCGGGGCGCTGGGATTCATCGGCTACGAATTTATACATGACATTGAGCCGGTCGTGCCTCGTCCGCCCAAGGACGAATTGAAAACGCCGGTGATGTATTTCCTGATTGCCGACGAGTTGCTGGTCTTTGACAGGGTGGCCCAGACGATCACGGTTTTGGTCAACGCCGTCTTGGGCGGTTGGACGCCGGAGGAGGCTTACGAGGAGGCGGTGGGGGAAATTGAGCGCATCGTCTCGCTGCTGGAACAGCCTTTGGAACACGCCCCGGTCGATGTGCCGCGCGAGACGCCGGAAATCCCATTCACCTCCAACATGACCAAGGAACACTTCATGCGGAACGTGGAGCGTGCCAAAAAATACATCACGGCCGGCGACATTATCCAGGTCGTCGGATCGCAGCGATTCTCGACTCCGGTGAAAGCTTCGCCGGTCGATCTCTACCGCGCGGCGCGGTCCGTCAACCCTTCGCCCTACATGTTCCTGCTGGAGTTGGAGGGCTTTGCGCTGGTGGGGGCGTCGCCGGAAATCCACGTCCGTTGCGAGGACCGGCGGGTGGAAATCCGGCCCATCGCCGGGACGCGCCGCCGCGGGCGCACGCCGCAGGAAGACCAGGCGCTGGAGGAGGAATTGTTGGCCGACCCGAAGGAGCGGGCCGAACACGTCATGCTGGTGGACCTGGCGCGCAACGACGTGGGACGGGTGTGCGAATTTGGCAGCGTGCAAGTCAAGGATTTGATGATCATCGAGCGCTACAGCCATGTCATGCATATTGTTTCGCAAGTGGAAGGGCGGCTGGCGGAAGGTCGCACGCCTTACGACTTGATGCGCGCGACATTTCCGGCCGGCACTTTGAGCGGCGCGCCGAAAATTCGCGCCATGCAGATCATTGCCGAGTTGGAGCAAACGGCGCGCGGCCCTTATGGCGGATGCATGGGCTATTTTTCCTTCAACGGCAACCTGGACTGTTGCATCACCATCCGCACCGCGCTTCTCAAAGACGGCCGCGCTTACGTGCAAGCCGGCGGCGGCTGGGTCAACGACTCGGAGCCTGAGGCCGAATTTCAGGAGACCGTCAACAAAGCCAAAGCCATGCTCAAGGCGGTGGCCATGGCGGAAAACTTTGCGCCCGCGCCGCCGCCCGCCGAGTAGATTTAAACTGCGTATTGCCATTTTACGGAGTACAAGATTCGAAGTTTCAAACAGGCTCTTGGGGGAAAGCCAATGGACCAATACGCGAGTCGGCTTTGAACACTTGGCGCTTGCCGAGGCTGATCTTTCCAAAGTCCGCGTGGCCAGGATTCAAGAGGTAGTTGAACTCACTCGGCACGACCGCGCTTGGCAATTTCAGCACCGCGGATCTCCCGGAGCGCACCCAATTATCGCCCACAGTGGCAGTCGCCTTCGGGCAAGGCCATCGCTTCCAATCGGCCGGAAGTTTCGTGGGTGACCAAACCAATGCAGCGTCGAACTCGATCCTGATCATAACTGACGCGGGAGCCGGCCACTGCGACAGGTGAGCCCTCCACTCGAGGATCGCCAATGAGATCACACTGGAGGTATAAACCACAGCCACGCCTGCGGAATTCCAACGCCCGCCATACCGGCGAGCTCCTTCGCCTGAAAACGCGGCGCGAACGAATTTACGTTTCAAGATTCGGTAAGCTTCAAGGCGTGTGGCCACCGCGGGCCTTGAGGGCGCGTGGCTCATGAATAGACGCCGTGCTCAATTCGACCCAGGATGTTATCCAATTCTCGCAGGCCGACGGCCGTTCGCGCATACGCCAGCGGGGTTGCCCAACCTAGCGCCTGAATGGGATTCTTGAACCAATGCACGGCGCCAGGCTCGCTTTCCAACACATCCGCCGCACGATAAAAAAGCCGGGAAAATTCCCAGAGCCGTTCCGACTCGCTCAAATCGAGCCATCCCTCACCCAGGCGGCGCTGCAAGGTCCGCGGATTCAGTCGAAGCAATCCCGCCATATCCTCCAGGGTTACTTCCATTCTGCGCGCCAATTCTCGCGCCAGCAATGCCGGCAGTCCATGGGTAATGGCCTCAATCAGCTTCATTTGCGGCAGTTCATTAAGCTCCGCGAGCGTTTCCAGATTTTTGGCTGAAATTCCGTTTGCCATTCTGTCACTCATGATACGCCAAATTGTCCATCTGGCAAGCGCGGCTTCCATCTTGAAATTCTCATGAATGCCTTTCCGATCTGGCAACCCATCACGGTTGCGCCAGGCGGTAAAATGCGCCTTGCGCGTTCTGTGCTATTGACACGCTGACCAAGCCGTTGGTCAGACCATTGGTAGTGAGTTGGCTGCTTGCGACATTGGTCCAAAGGGAGGAGGCAAGATTGGTCGTGGATTGAAGCAGGAAGCCGTTGGCGCTGGGAGGCCAGAAAAGATTTAGGAGTCCACCACTGGCGGACGCGGCGCTCAACACCGGTGGCGCCAGACCATAAAGTGTGACTACCCCGAATCCCGGCACGTTTACGCTCGCGGAGCCATTGGTGATCGTATTTGTCGAACTCTGCCAATAGCTCCCATTGCTCGAGGTGAAGGTTTGCCACGACGTAATCCCCGCAGGCTCGGCGGGCGAATTGATCGTGGCCTAAACCGGGCTGTTCGAGGAATTGATGATCACGACGGTCATAGTGCCATTAGTCGTATGCAAGAAGGCGCTGGCAGTGAGCGGCGTGGAGCCACTGACGGTAGTATTGACGCAGATGGAATTGGGCCTGATGTAGCGGAAGAAATGTTTCGCCGCGGCGTATTTGGGCGAGTTCTGGGCCGTTGCTTGATCGGTCAGAGTTTCGGTGCCGACAGGGTTTCCGTCGGTCATCTGCCAGTAAGCCCAGGCACTTTCCTGGCCCGCCGTCAGCGCCTGCTGCATGCGCAACGCTATGCTCCACGCCC
The DNA here is from genome assembly GCA_003140095.1 of Verrucomicrobiales bacterium. Classification (GTDB taxonomy): domain Bacteria; phylum Verrucomicrobiota; class Verrucomicrobiia; order Limisphaerales; family Palsa-1400; genus Palsa-1400. The sequence goes on from PLIU01000168.1 coordinate 27,769, forward strand.
CATCGTCCGGAAACCCGTTGGTGGGGCTGAGCCAGTTGGTATCTTCCCCCGAAGTTTCCGTCATCCAGGATTTCTTCCCGTAATAGGTGAAACCTTGGACATTGGCGGGAATGCCCGCGGCGGGACTGGCTCCCCAACCGTTGGCCCACCAATTCCACTGCGTCGGCGTGGCGCCCGCTGCCGAAACTCCATCGCTGTCATAGCCATGGATGCAGAAAAACGCCTCCGCCGCGGCCGCCCCCGGATTGGCGCCCACCGCTTGCAAGAATTGAAGATTCTTGTCGTCGGTCGTGCTGCCGCTGCCGTATTGCCACATGCCGTAAGCGTCGCCCCCCAGCACATCCTCCGGCCCCATGATCTTGATGCCCGCAAGATCCGGGTATTGGTCCAGTTCCGCCCGCACCGCTTCGAGCGCGGCAAGATAGCCCGGGGCAAGTGGATAGAGACAACTGTTGTAAAACTCTTCGAAGTCCAATTCATTTTGAATGCTGATCGCATAGAAGGAAACGCCAAAGACATTTTGAAAGCCGCGCAGATAGGCTGCCGTGCAGCGGGCGAACTGCGTCAGGGCGCTGGTCGGCCCGGTTCCTCCGAGCCCGGAGTCGTCGAACTCCGGCCGCAAAGCGCCCGTGGTCTCGAGCACTCCGCCGGCAAAGTTGCCCAGCCAGATGAACGGGAATGGCGTGTTGTCGGCTGGCAGGTCGGCGCCTCCCGCGGTGTAGAGGTTGCCGGAAGCCAGCTTCAGCCAGGGCGCGGGCGACCAGTGGGAACCAAACAATTTGAAGTCCCCCAGCCCAGTGATGAGCGACTGGCCGGTTTGAGCGGCCGTCCCGCCCACCTGCGGGCCGCCCGCGGTGAAATCGAAGTAAGCGATGTTGGAATCGATGTCAGGTCCCATCACCGCGATTTGGGCCTGGAGGCCGGAGAAAATATTCGTGTACGTCGTGGCGTTGGTGTAGGTGCGAGCGTAGTTGCCATCCGGGCCGGAAACACCGTAACTGGGCGAGTTGTAATTATTATCCGAATAAGGCGCATTGAAAGTCGGCGTGAGGTCCATGCGCAACATGGACGCCTGCAAATCGCCAAAATACAGGTTTTGCCACCACGCTTGCAGCGCCTCGCTCCCCGAGAGGCAGGTGCCGAATCCATCGATCAACTGGAACTGACCTGCGGGCGACGTGTCAATGGTGATCGTCTGGCCCTGCGACAGCGAACCGGCCTGAAGCATGACCATCGTCCAGCCGATGACCCCGGCGCCACGCACCCGCACTTTAACATCGCATTTCAAAAACCGCATATCGCCGTATTGCAGCGCATTCCATGCCAAGGTAGGGCGAGACAGCCCGCGAAGCGGGCCGCTCCTAATTTGTTCTGACTGCCCGCTAAGCGGGCATCTCTTTTGTTGTTCCGTCTCCGTCGATCCCTAACTCGATCGTTGTGGCGGTCATCCCACCAACCGAATCGCTTGTCCAAAGCAGACCCAGCTTTCCCGTCAGTCCGCCAGCACTTCGCTCAGGATTGCCTTTTTTTTGGTGCTCAGACCTGGGTCAAACCTCTCTTTCTGGTTTGACTGGGTTTGANNTGACTGGGTTTGACTGGGTTTGAAAAGCCTTCATTCCGCCCCCCTCATTCCCCTCCGGCACGTCCATTTTCGCCTCCGGCAAGTCCATTTTTCCCTCTGGCAGGTTTGATTTGGTTTGATTTGGTTTGATTGGGCTTGATTCGGTTTGATCGGTCTTGACCCCCTCGCCTTCCCTTTCTGTCTGACCCACCTTGTGTGCCCCCTCCGCAACAGGCCGCCCGCCCCGCGCCTTGCGTTTGCGGCGCACAGGGGCCTCTTGCGGCGGATTCCCGTCCGCTTTCCGCGGAGGTCGAAAGAAGGGGTCCGCCATCTCGGCCTCCCTGGCCTCGCTCTGGCATATTTCGGAGACCTTCTCTTCCCACCGTTCCCGCTCCATCTTGACCCGTTCCGCCAACAGGCTATCCGCCGAAGCTGCGACAATTGCCGCGCCACGTCCAGGATCATCCGGTGCCGGTCCGGGCCGGCTGGCATTTCCTCCGCCTCCCGCAACAGCCGGGCCAGCCCCATGGCCAGGGGCGCCACCAGCCGCTCCTCCAATCGCTTCTTCCCGGCCTCCACTTCCAGGTCGCTCGACATCTCCATCAGCATGGCCGCGTAAGCGCAATTCTCCTGATGCCGCCCCCAGTCCTCGTAACCTCCTTGTTTCCATTCACTTAGATTTTGCTCGCTGATGGGCCGTCCCTCGAACCTGGCCTTCAGCACCTTCTCCGCGGCCGCCAGGCCGTTGAGCCATTCCACCAATTCCGTTCCTGCCTCCCCGTTCTGAAGGCGGACGTTTAACTCTTCGCGCAACTTGCGCGGCAACCGGGCTATTTTTCCCAGCCGGGTCATACAAACTCCCTTTTTATAATTTTCATTGATTCATTTTATCACACAAATAATGAAGTGTCCAATGCTGTGGCATAACCAACAAGTGAAGTTTTAACTTCACGTTTTTATCCTCTACTAATCCAAATCTTGCTTTCTCCGCGCCCTCCCCTCCGCGGTGCAATATCCCAATTTCGCTCATTTCAGAGAAAACTTTTTCACCACGAAGAGCAAGCACGAGGGACACGAAGTTTTGAAAAAGACAATATGAATGGCTCTTCTTCGTGCTCTTCGTGTGCTTCGTGGTGAAAATTGGGTTGTGCTTGCCTCTCCATTGGTTCTTTGTTGGCTTCGTTTCCTCTATTCAAAACCATCCCTGCATCCATCCGTGACATCCGGTGCGCCAGGCCAAGCCTGGTTGATCGAGCGAACTGAGAAGTGAGCCATGTAATTGTTCATAAGAATGAAGCGACCCGCACTGCGGCGGCGGCAACGCCGACGTAGGAGCTGCGGGAAGCGAGCGCCGAGCCGTAGCGAAAGCGACCGAAACGAGCCTCGTGACACGAAAGACGAAGGTGGCCAGCTTATCGCATACAGTGAAGCCAGCACGTTGGTCGAAGCCATGGACAGACGCAGGCCAGCGACCTTCCGGGGTCAAAGCGGACAGCACGAGCGCTCATGGATCAATCAAGAAAGCTGGGAGACCCATGTGCGGAGGCAGGGCCAAGGGGGCCAATTCCGTTGGGCAATGCATAACCGGGCGGGACCGGGCATGGGAGTCGGAGCGGCCCGTAGTGGCTGGGAAGCGAGTAACGATCGTGGAGCCAAGGGGCCGTAACGCAGACAGAATCGCAAATGCGGCGAAAATGGCGCTTGCTCCGGATGGCCCAATGACGCATATTGACATTGTGACTGCGATCGCAGAAATCGAATCAGCTATTGAGCGGCTGTCGCCCGCAGAGGTAAAGGAATTGGCAGCGTGGCTTGATGAGTACCAACAGATCATCAATGCTTCCGCCGAAATCTTTTCCATGTATGATCAGGAAGAAAAGGCCGGGTCATAATGCCCGTGGCCCGGCGCGGCGAGATTTGGCTGGTGGACTTGGGGATGGTGCAGAAGAGCCGGCCGGTGGTTATTTTGAGCGTTGCCTTTCTGGACCACGAACGCCCTGTGGTCACTTACGTTCCGCGCACTACTTTGCTCCGCAATACACGCTTTGAGGTTCCCCACCAAGCTCGCGGTTTTGACCCAGGCGCTTTCGACGCCCAAGGTCTGGGTGGTGTTCCCGTGACTAAACTCATTCGTCCGCTTGTCATACTCGATGCCACAACCGCGCAGAGAGTCGAAATTGCCGTCAAAAGCTGGCTCGGCTTGACGTGATGCTTTCTCCTGGGGTTCCTGCGATAAACAAAGGTCTTGCTTCATCTTATAAACTTCGGCCAGCTTCACCCGGAAGGAATCCGCTGGGCGCTCATCAAGCGGCCCGCAAATGCAGCCGTGCTTGTGCTTTGACTTGGGTGATGAGGTGGTCCAGTTCGGCGATATCGTCCATTTCTGCGTCCTCTTGAGGCGACAGGCTTCCCTGCTTGTTGCGCTGAAGAAGGCACGATGGTTCAGAGTGCCGCCTTGAATTTGGCCAGCTTTTTCTTCATGGATTCGATGAAATCAGGCGGGGCGTGGGAATCTTTTTGGGCAGCGGCCACGGCTTGCTCCTGGTTTTTTGCGGCACCGGCTTTGTCCCCCATATTGACACAAAGATCGGCGTTCATGGCGAGAAAGAGGTAGGTCATTTCGTCTTTTTTCAAGGCTTCGGCCATGAGCTTTTGCCCAAACTTATAGGCGGCTGGCGAGAGGTCGGCTTGCGTGGCGAAGATGGAGGCCATCATGCGATAGGCGCCGATATCGTGATTGGCTTCGGCTAAGATCTGGCTTGAGAGCGCAATTCCGGCGTCCAGATCGATGTGGTAAAGCGCGAGCAGCCGGTTGTAGGCATGGGCCGGGGCGAGGTTCGGCTGCTGGGCGACGATCTCATCGATAAGTTCGAGGGCGCGCTTATAATCTTTGGCCGTCATGGCTTCATCCAGCGGGCGAACCATTTTCAAATCCATATCGCGGCGGCTCCTGGCGGCAGGCACGTCGAACTTGTCCGCCAGCACCTGTTGGAGAACGTCGCCCAGCTTTGCGGGGTAACCGATCCAGGCGATGCGCCCATCTTTGCCGATTATGAAAGAGGCGGGAATGCCCTTTTCGCCGGCGGCGGCCATCCACGCCTTGGCAACCTCGTTCTGCGGGCCGTCAACCGCCACATGGTAGTCCATCCCGTCGCCCTGTTGCTGGACAAAGTTTTCGACCTTCTGGAGATAGGACAAGTCCGTAGGGTCGCTTGATTCCCAAATGCTGATGCCAGCGATGGCAACGCGGTCTTTATATTGATGGGCAAGCTCGGTTAGGTGGGGAATGTTGGCTTTGCACGGTCCGCACCAAGTGGCCCAGAATTCGACGACGTAAACCCGGCCTGGTTCGAAGCGGTTGATGGGGACGCCTTTCAGCCACTTGGCGGGATTCAGGGCCGGGGCGGGATCGCCCGGATCGAGGCTGACGGCGGCCAAAACCGCAAACTGAGGGATCATCACAAGGCAACAAATCCAAGAGCAGAAGCAGAGGCCGCGGGCGCGCGGCTTCAGCCATTTGGGTGGGTCGCGAAACGGGTGAGCATTCATTCGCCAAAGACTCTGGCAGTTTTGGGCGGGAGAGGCGAGCATTTTCGCCGTCTGCGGTTGAAGCGCCTGTGAAGCGCCTGAAGCGCCTGAAACGCAACTGGACAGACTCGGTATTGGTGAGATAATGTGGTCATGAGAATTTCATGCTCATGCCTGATTGGTTGGGCCGATTGGGAGCAGTCGGCAGTGGACAGTGGCCAGTGGTTGGCGCCCAGTGCTGCACGCGCGCTATACAGCCCAATCAAACCAAATCAAACCTCCTGCGGGGGGGTGGGGGTGGGAGCGGACAGTGGCCAGTGGTTGGAGGCGGAAGAGGCCGGCGGAATCCAGCGCGGTCAAACCCAGTCAAACCGGATTCAAACCGTGAAGGATCAGGTGGCTCGCAGGCGCTCGCCCCTCCCGAAAGAGGCAGACCGAGTCAAACCATGTTTTTTGGTCTTGTCCGGACGAAAGCCCGAATCGATGAAGATGTACTTGCGGAACTTGCCTCTTTTCGTGCCGCACCTTTTCGCTTGCGTTTTTGGGCGTCGTGGCGAGAATCTCCCTCCTTTGTATGGATGCTCAACCGCAATCGACCGATACGTATCTTAAAACCGTGCAATGGCTGCACGACCGACGCAAACCGCTGCTGATCGGCGGCATCGTGGTGGCGGTGCTCGGACTGGCCTGGGCGTACTTGGCCTGGACCAAAGCCAGGAATGAGGACGACGCCAATGCCCAATTCTTCGCCGCCCCCCTGGAGAGCGGGGCGCGCTCGATGGCGGTGTCGCCCACCGCGCTGTTGAACGTGGCCAGCACGTATGGCGGCACGGCGGCCGGCGAACACGCCCAGGCGTTGGCGGCGGAGGAGCTGTTCACCCAAGGCAAGTATCCCGAGGCCTACAAGCAGTTCTCCGAATTCATTGACACTTACCCCGATTCCGCTTTGCTCCCCCAAGCCAAAGTCGGGGTCGCCGCCTGCCTGGAAGCGGAGGGAAAAACGAGCGAAGCCATCGCGAAATACCACGACATCGTCCTGTTGTATCCGACCGAAATGAACATCCTCTCGCCGGCCAAGCTGACGCTGGCCCGGCTCTACGAGGAGAGCAACCAACTGCAACTGGCCCTGACCACTTATGCCGAGTTGGCGCGCGTGCTGAATCAGAATCTGAATGATCCCTGGGCGGCGGAAGCGCGGGAACGTGCCCAGCTCCTGGCGTCACAAAATCCTAAATTGATGGAGGCCCTGACCGGCGGCGCCCCAAGCGCCCCCCAGAACACGTTCACCCTCGACGCGAACGAGACCGAAGGCAGCAAATCTGCCGCCGGCGCCACCAACGCTCCGAAAACATCGCCGCCGCCGGCGCCCTCCGGCAATCAAACCCCCAACCTGTTGACCATTCCGGGCGCATCCTCCAACGCCACACTCAAACCTTAAATGAAACTGACGATCATTGGCACCGGCTACGTGGGGTTGGTAACCGGCACTTGCTTTGCCGAAGGCGGCCACACTGTCATTTGTGTTGACAAGGACGCCGAGAAAGTCAAGATGCTCCAAGCGGGCGGCATGCCCATTTATGAGCCGGGCCTGGAGGCATTGGTGAAGGAAAACGTGCGCGCCGGCCGCCTCCGTTTTACGGCCAGCACGCAGGAAGGAGTCGAGCAATCGGCTGTTGTTTTCATCGCCGTGCCGACGCCGCCGATGCCGGACGGGTCGGTGGATTTGAGCTTCATCGAAGTGGTGTCGCGCGAGATCGCAGGGGCGATGAGGGCCTACACAATCGTGGTGGATAAAAGCACGGTGCCGGTCAAGACGGGAGAAAAGGTGGCCGAGACGATCAAGCGATATTGCAAGGCGAAGGTGGATTTTGACGTGGTCAGCAACCCGGAGTTTTTGCGCGAGGGCTTCGCGGTGGACGATTTCATGAAGCCGGACCGGGTGGTGATCGGGGTGTCGTCCACGCGTCCGGTGCCGGCGATGAAAGAGATATACGCGCCGTATAATGCGCCGATCATCGTGACGGACATCAATTCGGCGGAGTTGATCAAGCACGCGGCCAATTCGTTTCTGGCGCTGAAGATCTCCTACATCAACGCGGTCTCGGTGTTGTGCGAGCTGTCCGGGGCCAACGTGCAGGAGGTCGCGCACGGCATGGGCATGGACGCGCGGATCGGGCGCAAGTTTCTGGATGCGTCGCTGGGGTTTGGGGGCAGTTGCTTTCCCAAGGACCTGAGCGCATTCATCCGGATTTCGGAGTCCATGGGCTACAAGTTTGGCTTGCTGCAGGAAGTGCAGCGGATCAACGCGGAGCAGATGGACCGTTTTGTCAAGAAGATTTCTGACACGTTGTGGGTGATCAAGGGCAAGACCCTCGGCGTGCTGGGCCTGGCCTTCAAGCAGAACACCGACGACGTGCGGATGTCCCCGGCCATCGATCTGTGCCAGCGGCTGCTCAAGGATGGGGCGCGCCTGCGGGTGCATGATCCGCAGGCGATGGAAAAGGCCAGGCCGATTTTGCCCGAAGCCACTTACGTGACGGACATGGATGAAGTGGCGGAGGGTTGCGACGCGCTGATCATTGCCACCGAATGGCCGCAGTTCAAGAAGCTTGACCTGGAGCGGGCGCGCAAGAGCCTGGCGCACCCGATTGTTTTCGACGGCAGAAATCTATTTGACGTTGAGGAGATGGAACGGATGGGATTCCTCTACAAGAGCATCGGGCGGGGCAAGGGATGACCGGCGGCGGCCCTCCCATCGAGGTGGCGGCGGGGCTGGTTTTTCGCGACGGCAAACTGCTCATCACGCAGCGTCCGGCCGGATCGCACTTGGGCGGCCTGTGGGAATTTCCCGGCGGAAAACGCGAGGCGGGCGAGAGCTTCGAGGAATGTCTCCGGCGGGAACTGGCCGAGGAATTGGGCATCGAGGTGCAGGTGTATGAGCTGGCGGCAGACCTCACGCATCATTATCCCGAACGCTCAGTGCATTTGAAATTCTACCGCTGCCGCTGGCTGCGGCACGAACCGCGGGCCATTTTGTGCCACGACTGGGCGTGGGTCGGGCCTGAGCAACTGCCGGACTACCGATTTCCCGCGGCCGACGCCCGATTGCTGGAAAAGCTGCGTTCGGACTGGCGGCAAGTGTCGGAGTTTCCGACCTTGTAAGAGCCTGTCTGAAAATTCATTTTCAGTGGGGAGTTAATCCATTCGGCGAAGCTGGATGCGTATCATGGCGATAAAGATCCAGGCTTCGGCGCTGGTTTCGGTATTTTCGTAGTCACGAACCAACCGGCGGTGGCGCATGAGCCAGCCGAAGGTTCGCTCGACCACCCAGCAGTGGGGCAACTCTTTGAAGCCGCTGATGTCATCGGAGCGTTTGACGACCTCGACCACCAGCTTGGGGCGGAGTTCTTTGACCCATTGCGCAAAGGCATCGCCGGTGTAGCCACCATCCACCCACAGAAGGCGCAACGAGGTGAACCAGGCCAACACTTGGCGCAGAACCGTTTGCGCCCCGTCCCGTTCCGGTGTGCTGGCTGGAGTCACCGCCACCCCGAGCATCAACCCCAAAGTATCAACCAGCAGATGCCGCTTGCGGCCTTTGATCCGCTTGGCGTCGACATAACCAACGCTTCCCCCATGACCATCGGACTTCACACTCTGGCTATCCAGAATCGCCGCCGTCGGCTGAGATCGTTTGTCGTGGGTTTTCCGGACGAGGATGCGCAACGCGTCGGTGAGGGCCGCCCACTGGTGGTTAAGAGCCCATTTTCGGAAGACATGGTAAACGGTTTTCCAAGGTGGAAAGTCCACGGGCAGATAGCGCCAAGGGATGCCGCACTTAATGACATAGAGGATGGCATCCAAGACGCGCCGTCGGTCGGTGGGCGGACGTCCGCGCTTGGAAAGCTTGGGGAGCATGGGAAGAAGATAGTCCCGTTGAGCGTCAGTAAGGCTTGTGTCGTATATAGCGTTTTTCACGCTCTAACGGAAGCTGCGCTTAATATTTGACCGCTCCGGCCAAAACCCAATGTCAACTCATTCTTTCACTCTCTTTCATATCGGGACTTTCTTGAGATTCTGGACGACCGGCACGGCCAGGAGGCGAAGCTGATCACCAGCCAGTTTGCGGTGAACCAGTGGCCCGCAAGCTTCGCCCCTATATCAATGCCTACTCAGCTAAGACTAAGCCGATCCGGTGGAAATATTCCGATCCGACCCGCCGCATCCGCAGTAACGTTGTCCCTGTCGAATGCCACTAGCGGTTCTCAAATTGTCCTCGTCATGCGTTGCGTGAATGGCTCCTAGCCCGACTTGACGGATTC